>CALDMH010000100.1 GCA_937915565.1 uncultured Clostridia bacterium
CATAAGCAGATATAAAATTGTTCAGGCGATAAAAAACGTCATTGCAACCGTTTTTACGGTTGTTTTCGTGCGGTGGAAACAGCTTTACGACAACGTTGAAGAATGGGACGAGGACGACATCGAATTTTTCAGAAACACCCGTTTCTCCAAAATTTTCAAAAGCGTTCTCGAACACGAGGAAATAACCGAGGATCTTCAAGTTTTCGCGCTCATCGAGGTTTGGGTAAACTATAAAAAGAACACCGAAATAGCCACGGCTTTCGGCGATATTTTCAATCTCGACAGGTCTAACGACGATTTCGGTATAAACCTCAAAATAGCGTTGGATATTATAAAAAACACCACTTTTAAGGAAGAAGGCAAATACACGAAAGAGGAGTGCAACCGCATATGCTGCAAACTTCTGAACGCGTTTGTGGTTTTAAGCGAAATATCGGTCGATTATAAAAACGGCTTCGAGATAAAGTATAAATCGGGCGTTCGCAAAACGATAACCTTAAAACCCAACGAATCCGACCCGAACGTGCCGTTCGTATGCACCGAGCCTTATCTTCTCGAAAAACGCGGAACGCCGAGCGCGAGGGAATACAGAAGAGTCGCGCCGTATATGCTCGTGGCTTACACCAGATTTAACGATAAAATCCAGTATATATATCGTTCGTTTAACGGTGAAAGCGAGGCGGTTATCGACGCCGGCGAAGACGTTGAGCCGGAACGGAAAAACACGGCCGACGCCGTGGAATTTAAAAAATTCTTTTCTTTCAACTATAAGAGCATAAGGGATTTCGCTATGGTCATAAGCGACGCGATAGTCGATAAGGACGACCAGAAGCGGGAGGTTTTCAAGCTTTGCTCCGAAAAATGTCCCACCTTAACCGCGGGAATTTCTTCGTATAATTCCGAGGACGTTTACTGGGATAACGTTATAACCATTCTTCTCGTGGAAATGGGTCCGAGCGACTTCCTCGAAAAAATAATGAACAACGACGTTTATCGCGACGTTATGCGGAATATCGAATGCAGGCTTATCGGCAAAAGCGAAGGCAAGGAGATAAGCAAAAAGTATGCCGCGGAGGTCGAATCGATAAAAGCGCAATGCGGAAAAAACGTTTCGCTGTACAATTATTCCGTAAAAACTCTTCAAATAGAAAACGTCATAACGGCGATAGGGCTTAACAACGACAACAACAAAGTCTTTAACCCGTATGAAGAGAGTTTGTCCTATAAATACGACAATATGAACGAAAATCTCAATATTTTAAGGCAATTCAGCGAAAATATGGAGAACGTAAACATTAAGGACACGGTTATTTGCAGGGCCGCTCTCGTTAAAAGCTTCAAGGAATTGTTCTTGTTCCTGCTTATGTTTTACGAAGGCTCGGACGCGTATTCGGAAAACTATCAGCACACGCTCAATCTTCAAAACAGGCGCGAACGCAGGGATAAAGCTCTTCTCGCTTTCGTCGCCTCGGCGCGCAGGTGTTATTTCGCAAACAAGGACAAGGGTCTTTGCGAAATGTACGAGTTGTTTGAGAAACTTTGCGACGAATACAACACAGGAAGGGATTCCGATTGCTTCCGCATAAGCGAAAAGGCGCAGAATCTGCGGTTTATCATTTCTCGTAACTACATTTGCGATACGAGCAAAATGAGATTTTTCACCAATATAACGCTTAAAGACGGCACGAAGTCGAATATTTTCGAGATGCTGGAAAATTTCTCCGATAAGTATTATCTCGATTCGTCGTTCCCCGAATGGCTCGATTATTTCAACGATTTCTTTATGTTTCTCGTTTACAACGAGGATTATAACAAACGCGGTTTGTTTAAAGAAATATCGAAACTCGACGACAGGGATTTCGACCCGATTCACCCCTATATCGTGTCGTATTACAGGGAGAATATCGATAAAGACAATCTCAAAAAATGCAATTATAAAGTTCCGATACCCAATTCGAGTAAAAGCAGCGTTCACGAGGGCGTCGTCGTAACGCTTCTCACGGAGGATAACTATCGCTCTAACGAGAATTATTTTTGTATTCCTTTGAGATACGGTTCAACCGATAACTGGTGGATAAATCCCTTTATGATACCCACTTCCAAATTTATAACGATAACAGAGGATTTGTCCAAATGAATCACATAATGATTGACGGTTATAAGGGCGACGAAAATCGCCTTAACGACCTGAAAACGGTTAATTCGATTTTGAACGACATAGTTTCGTCGCTCAATCTCGAAGCCGTGATGCCGCCGTTTCTGCTTCCTTATTATTATTCCAAGGACGCGGAAGACGACGGAATAAGCGCGTTTATTTTCCTGCTCGGCGGGCATATCACCATTCACACCTTCCCGCGGAGGGGCTGCGTTTTCGTCGACCTTCTTTACGACGGGTATTTCAGCGAAGAAAAACTCGAACGCATTTTAAAGGAGAATTTTATTTACTCCGAGCAACGCGTTTCGCATATCGAAAGAAGATTTCTCGACCCGACGATAGATAAGGACAAGCTTTACGACGGAACGGGCGGCAATCTCGATTTCGGCCCGCATATAATTGCGAGAATAGAGAACGTTGAAAGCTTTTCTCTCGAAAAAATGTACGATATTCTGGAAGAAATGCCGGGTTACGTCAATATGAATCCGATTTGCAGGCCTTACGTTCTGAAATCGAGCAAAACCTCGCCGGCGTATCTTTCGGGAATAATTCTCATAGCGCAAAGCCACATCGCGTTTCATTACGATTTGGCGGAAAAAACGCTGTTTTGCGATATGTTCAGCTGTTCTTTTTACAAAAGCGAAAAATTCGTGGAATATCTCGGCGGAATTTTCGGCGATTTCGAGCATTGCACGATGATTCGCGGGAGCAAGCACGAGGCGCAGATAAAGAACAGGGAAATCAGTTTAAGACAACTCGGCAAGTGGATTAAAAACGCCGAGTGAAAGGAGGAATTATGGATTGCAAAAAACTTGCGGAGATAAAAGCGGGATTGCTTTGTCTCGGCGTGAACGTAGACGAAGAAGTCGGCAAAAAGCTGGTTAAAGAAAGACCTTATTTTTATGATAAAGGGTTTGTACACGCCGTGAACGCCAACGTTTTGGGGAGCAACGTATGCGTTTCCGTTGCGGAAAGATTCAGCCATAAATCGCCTTATCATCTCCGCGAAAAAGACGGAAAATTTTATATCGACGACGGAAGCGGCGAACTCGTGCCGATTTCTCTTTTCGACGATTTGCCCAAAACCGACACGGTCGTCGATATTCTCGCAAGGCCTCATTCCAACCGCGTTATTTCGCTTTGGCCGTCGCTCGTTTGTTGTTACGATAAGCCCGGCTTAAAGTGTAAATTTTGCAGCATAAAAACGACCGACGTTCAAACCGTCGTTCCTGCCGAGGAGGTTTGGAAAGGGCTTAAAAAGCTGTTTGAATTAACCGACAAATATTCGGTGAATCTCGGCGGCGGCACTTATAAAAACCCCGATAATATGGCGAGATATTTAATGGAGATAATCCGAGGAATAAGGAGCTTTTCAAACACGCCTATTTCCGTTGAACTTGCTCCGCCGAGCGACCTTTCGCTTATCGACGAGCTTAAAGAAGCGGGCGCGTCGTCGCTTATTATGAATCTCGAAGTCGCTTCGCCCGAACTTAAAAAGGAGATTTGCCCGGGGAAATCTTCCATTCCTTACGAGCATTATTACGCGGCTTTCAGGCGCGGAATTGAAAAGTTCGGCAAAGGGAAAATTTCCAGCGTGCTTATCGCGGGAATTCAGCCGGACGACGACGTCGTAAACGAATGTGAAAAACTCACCGCCATCGGCGTTTTGCCGACGATTATCCCCTTTAAATCTATGGACGATTGCGAATTCAGAGATAAGCCGAATTGCGACCCTCGTTCGCTTTTATACGTAAGCCGAAAAGTCGGGGCGATGTTGAGAAAAGAGGGCTTGAACCCCGATTTGCAGGAAGGTTGCACGAAGTGCGGCGGTTGCTCGCTCGAAACGAATTTTTACGAAAACGGTAATTTATAAATGATAATTTACGAAGAAGAACCGAGCGACAAGCTTGCCTTGGGCGGAAAAGCCGCGGGGCTTTACAGGCTTAGACGGCACGGATTTCCCGTTCCCGATTTCTTCGTCGTTTCGGACGATACCGATTTGAACAGCGAGGAAATTTTAAAGAAAATCGACGAATCGTGCGACGGGCTCGGCTGCGAGGAGTTTGCCGTCAGGTCCTCCGCCGCAAACGAGGACGGCAAGGACAGGAGTTTTGCCGGGCAATACGACACCTTTCTTCACGTTAAAAAAAGCGAGGTCATAAACGCCCTTAAAAAAGTGTTCGAGTCCGCAAAAAGTGCGAGAATAAACAGCTATAAAGAGCATTTCAATCTCGGCGAGGGCGGTGTTTCGGCCGTCGTTCAAAGGCAAATTTCGCCGGAGGTTTCGGGGGTTATGTTCACCTCTTCGCCTTACGATTCCGAAAAAATAATCGTGGAAGAAGTCGACGGCGAATGTAAGAATCTCGTTGACGGAAGCAAAACCCCGAGAACGATAACGATTGCTAAAAATTCGGCTGCTCAAAACTCGGCGGTTTCGGCGGATTATCTTGCCGAACTTGCAAAGGCCGCGGCGATTATCGAGAGCGCGGAAGGAGCTTCGGACGTCGAATGGGCGGTGGAAAAAGGGAAACTGTATTTTCTTCAACTGCGCCCTCTCACGGCAATGGAAGAGCCTATAATTTTAAAGGAAGCGAAGCGCAATCTTTACGTTTACCGGAATTTTGCCGTGTTTCCTCATTCGGTTCAGGCAAAAGCTTCTTTGCCCGAAGAGCAAAGGAAGGTTTACGGGTTTAACTTGCCGATTTTCGACGGGGTTCTGGTGAACGGCAGGGAATTTTATTCGGAAGAGAACGACGTTTTATGCGGCGATTTGTGGAAACGCCTCGACGAAGAAAACCCGAAATTTTTTGAAAATTTTATCTCCGCAATTGAAAAAAACGTAAAACGCGCTCAAAAAGCCGTCGGGGAATTGGAAAAATCGACAAAAAGAGAGATTGGAATTGCCGATTACGACTTTTTTTTAAACGAATATCTCCGCAGTTATCTGCCGCTTATGATGCGGCCGGACGATTACCTTACCGAAAAGTTTGCAAAGCAAATTTCCTGCTCAGCAGACGAGATTATTACGGATTTGTCGTATAGCGGAAGGCGCACTTTTTACGGCGACGAAAAGACGGACTTTTTGAAAGCGGCGATAAAAGGCGAATTCGGCGGTTATATAAAGAAGTACGAATGGGTGAAAAACCCGCTCGGATACGGTTTTGCCGAGCCGACCGAGACCGAATGTTTTGAAAGAGCGGGGAAGCTTCGGGATTATCGCGAGAGTTTGAAGATTTACCGTCGCAACGCGGCGAAACTTAAAGAAAATAAGCGCAAAGCGTATGCGAAATTGCCGAAAGAAGCGAAAAAAACCGCTAAATTGATTGAAAAGTTCGTTTTTTTAAGAACTTATGCAACCGAAAACAGCGACAGATTGTTTTTCTATTTTAAAAAGCGTATTCTCAAAAGACTTGCCGAAGAAAGAGGCGCGTCGCTCGACGTTGCGTTGAGCCTCGATACGGACGAGGCGCGCGAGTTTTTCAAAAACGGGAATTTGCCGCTCGATTTATCCGATAGGAGAAAAGGCGAGGCAATAGTTTTTGAAAACGGAGAATATAGAACTTATTACGGCGTGAAATGTTGTTTGCTTTTAAAAAAGCTTATGCCGGAAACGAGTTCCGACGGCGAACTTAAAGGTATGGTTGCCTGTATGGGCGAGGCTACGGCGCGCGTCACGATAGTTCGCAATGCGGACGACGCAAGAAATTTCCCGAGCGGGAATATTCTCGTTGCAACGATGACCGTTCCGGAACTTACGCCGGCTATGGAGAGGGCTTCGGGCATAATTACCGACGAAGGGGGCGTGACGTGCCACGCGGCGATAATCGCGCGGGAATACGGAATTCCTTGCCTTGTCGGAACGGGAAACGCGACTTCGGTTTTTTCAAACGGAGATAACGTTTTTCTCGACTGCATAAACGGCAGGGCGAAAAAGCTCGATTGACAATCCGACGATTATATTGCGCCCGCCCGCTCTTTGCTTTGCAAAGAGCGGGCGGGCGTTTAAGCGTTTGCGTGTTTTGCCGTTTGTGCGTTTCTTTGTCGAATTTGAGAAAACGCCGCCTTGCAATACACTTGACAAATTCACCGCATTATTATATAGTTATAAAGAAATAAGACGGGCTGCAATAAAATAAAGGAAAAATTGCCTCAACGAAAATCAAGCCCCGAAAAAGGAGTTTATTATGGTAAGATACGACGTTTACGAAGAAAAAGTGAGAGGACTTTACAAGACTTTGGAAGAGGCAGGATACTCTCTTTGACGTCGACAATCTTCGCGTAAAATTAAAAGAGCTCGAAGCCGAGCTTGAAAAACCCGAGGTTTGGTCGGACATAGAAAAATCCAAGCATATTTCGAGAGAAGCCCAAGGCATAAGGAATAAACTCGACGTTTTCGATAAGGCTAAAAAAGCCGTTTCAGACGCCGAAGTTATGATTCAGCTTGCCGAGGAGGAGGACGACGAAAGCGTTCTTGCGGAAGTCGATAACGACCTTAACGAAGCCGAAAAAGAAATCGAAGAAATTCGTTTGCGCACGCTTTTAAGAGGAAAGTACGACGGTTGCGACGCGATTTTAACTCTTCACGCCGGCGCGGGCGGAACGGAAGCCTGCGACTGGACTGAAATGCTTTACAGAATGTATATTTGTTACGCCGAAAAGCACGGATATAAAATAACCGAGTACGACCGCCTTGACGGCGACGGCGCGGGGCTTAAATCGGTTTGCTTCAAGGTGGAGGGCGAAAACGCTTACGGCTATTTAAAAGCTGAAAAGGGTATTCACAGGCTCGTCAGAATTTCGCCGTTCGACGCCAACGCGAGAAGACAAACGTCTTTCTCGTCCGTGGACGTTATGCCGGACATTCAGGACGAAGGCGATATTGAAATTCGTCCGGACGAAATCAAGGTGGACACTTATCGTTCCTCGGGCGCGGGCGGTCAGCACGTCAATAAAACGGAATCCGCCGTGCGTATAACTCACATTCCCACGGGCATAATCGTCGCTTGCCAGAACGAACGCAGTCAGGTTCAGAACAAGGAACAGGCTATGCGTATGCTTATGAACAAACTCCTCGAAAAACGCGAGGAAGAGAGAATGCAGGAAGCGAGCGCGATAAAGGGCGAAGTTAAAAAGATTGAATGGGGCAGCCAGATAAGAAGCTACGTTTTCTGCCCGTACACTCTCGTCAAGGACCACAGAACCGGCTCGGAAACGGGTAACGTTCAGGCGGTTATGGACGGAGATATAGACCAGTTTATCATCGATTACTTAAAGAAGAGTTAAAATGTATTCGGAAATAAAAAGAACCTTCGCCGCAAAACCCGACGCGATTATTCTTGCCATAGAATCTTCGTGCGACGAAACCGCGGCGGCGGTAATAAAAGGGGGCAGGGAAATCCTGTCCTCAAAAATTATGAGCTCGGCAACCGAGCACGTCCGTTTCGGCGGGGTTGTGCCGGAAATCGCTTCGAGAGCGCATACGTCCGCAGTGTCGCTCGTCGTGAAAGAGGCAATCGAGGCGGCGGGGGTTACGTTTGAAGAACTCGACGCCGTTGCCGTAACTTACGGCGCGGGGCTTTTGGGCGCGCTGCTCGTCGGCGTTTCTTACGCAAAAGCTCTTGCTTACGCTCTCGATAAGCCGCTTATTGCCGTCAGTCACATAAGAGGGCATCTCGCGGCGGCGTATTTATCCGATAAAACGCTCGAACCGCCTTTCGTGAGTTTGCTTGCGAGCGGCGGACACACCGCGGTAATCGTGGTGAATTCTTATAACGATTTTAAAATTCTCGGCTCAACTCTCGACGACGCCGTCGGGGAAGCCTTCGATAAGGTCGCAAGAGTTCTCGGGTTGAATTACCCGGGTGGACCGAATATAGAAAAACTTGCCAAAGAAGGCAAAAACAGCGTTAAATTTCCCAAAATGCTCAAAGGCGAGGGCGGCTATAACTTTTCTTACAGCGGCTTGAAAACCGCCGTGATAAATTACGTTCACAACAAGGCGCAAACTGGCGAGGAGTTTTCCAAAGCCGACGTGGCCTGCTCGTTTCAGGCCGCCGCGCTCGATATTCTCGTGGAAAAAGCCGTTGAGGCGGCAAAGGAATATTCGCTTTCAACCGTAACCGTCGGCGGCGGCGTTGCGGCAAACGGTTATCTTCGAGCAAAACTTAAAGAAGCGTGCGATAAAAACGGTTTGAAGCTCGTTCTTCCCGAAAAAATCCTTTGCACCGATAACGCCGCAATGATAGGCGCGGAAGGATATTTAAGATATTTGAACGGCGAATTTGCCGACCTTTCGCTCAACGCAAAGGCTCGCGTCGAACTTAAATAACGCCGTCCTTATGAAACATTAAACGGTAAAAGTCGGGCTATAAGTCGATTAACGGCACTTTTTTATGGTAAACGGTGCGTTTGTCGCTATTTGCGACGCGGTTTACAGCGTGATTTACGGAGTGATTTACGGCATATCGGCGATAACCCAGAAGTTGTTGGCGAAGCCCACGATAATCAAATAAAGGTTCAAAACTATAAGTACGGGCATAAAAACCATCATAAGCAGGCTTCTCAAACGATATTTAAAAATAAACATCGCAACGTAAACGCCCGCCGCGCCGCCTAAAATAGCGGCGATGAATATGCTTCCGTCGCGCACCTTGGAGCAATCGCCCTCACATTCGGCGTTTTTTTGCGCGCGGAGAAGCAAAAAAGAATAAACGTTGATTGCGACGTAATAAACCGCAACCAGTATTTGAATTAGTACTAACATACGAGAAGTATGCGTTTTCTCGGCCAAAATAAACCGAAAAACTCTTTTTCTGCGAAAAAATAGTAAAATCGTCGGAAAAATCAAATAAACACTTTGCAAAGTTATAAAAATGTGGTAAAATATCGTTAGCCACAAGCGGGTTAAGAACCCTCTCGGTCAGCCACCGGTGAATTTTTACCGTCGGCAATCGCCTGTGGCAAAACAGGAGGAAAGGCTATGAGATGTATGTACTGCGGGCATCTTGACAGTAAAGTCGTAGATTCAAGGCAGACAGAAGACGGAACGGCCATTCGTCGCAGGAGAGAATGTATAAATTGCGGCAAGCGTTTCACCACTTACGAAACCATCGAAACAACGCCCGTTCTCGTAGTTAAAAACAACGGAAACAGGCAGTCTTTCGACCCGAATAAGCTTAAAAACGGCATTATAAGAGCGTGCGAAAAACGCCCCGTGCCTATGTGGAAAATCGATAAGCTCGTTGAGGACATTCAGAAGAGCGTCTACAATTCGCTCGAACAGGAAGTCACGACGAAAGAGCTCGGCGAAATGGTTATGGACGGGCTTAAACAAATCGACGAGGTAGCTTACGTAAGGTTTGCGTCCGTTTATCGTCAGTTCAAGGATATTTCCACCTTTATGAAGGAACTTAAAAAACTTCAAAAAGACAGTAAGAACGACGCAAAAAACGATAATAAAAACGAAAAATCGGCCGACTGACGGCAAAAAGCAAAAAGAGGAATGAATATGAAGAAAATAATAACGGCGATAATCGCCTTTATGCTTACGGCAGGGGCTGTGTTCTCGTTTGCTTCCTGCAAAAACGAAAATCAACCCTCCACGGGCTGGGAAGTTCAAAATTTCGTGGAAGAGGGCGATGAATCTTCGGATACGCAGGGCGAAACCTTCACGCACAAGCTCGGCTTCACCGTCGGCGACGGCAAAAAGAAAATTTCCGAAATTTGGGTAAATATTCCCAAAATTTACGGAGACGAAGCCGATTTCACGGTTGACGTTTTCTCAACTTCGAGCGGCGATTCGCTTATTAAAAGAACCGCAAGCCCCACTTACCCTACTTTTGAACGCAAGGTTACCAAGGACGAGGTTAAAGAGGCGAAGGAATTGAATTATTGGATTAAGCTCGATTTCAACGACTACTGGAAGGATAAAGACACGACTTATTCAAAAAACGTTATGGTCGGCGTTAAAGGCGAATTCGAGTTTAACGAAATAGTATTTTTGGACGAAAACGGCAAACTTCTTTCGGTAAACCTTTCAAAGGTTAATTACTGGTATCAGCCGGAGGATTCTTCCACTACGAGAAACGTCACCAAAACGAGCGATATTCCCGACGTAGAAAAGAACCCCTTTAAGCTCGTTGACGAGCAGTCGAAATTCGCTCTTCGCGACAAGAAGTAATTTTTAAAAATATTTAAATTTCTAACGGCGTATTTAGCCGCTGAAATCGGAAAATACGGTTTAATACCAAATGGATTTAATACAAAAAGCGGAAACGTTCTGCGCTAAAACGCAGTTCGCTTCCGCTTTATTTTTTTTTGATAGCGATATTGCCGAAAAGGCGAAAAAGCCGCCGAGCAAAGGCGGGAAAGCCCGAAATAGACGGAAGGCAAAGGAGTTTAAAAGCCAAAAATAAGGCATATCGTTGCAATTTTAAAAATCTTTTCTTCCGATAATATAATCCACGCTTGTGTCGAAATAATCGGCAAGCAGCCACAACGAGCGTATGCTCGGTTCTTTTTTGTGCAAAAGCCACGCGCTTATCGTGTTTTGTTTAATCCCGATTTTACTCGCCAAGGCCGACTGCGTCAAT
The DNA here is from genome assembly GCA_937915565.1 of uncultured Clostridia bacterium. Classification (GTDB taxonomy): domain Bacteria; phylum Bacillota; class Clostridia; order Christensenellales; family Borkfalkiaceae; genus UBA10281. The sequence goes on from CALDMH010000100.1 coordinate 10,747, forward strand.
CCTTCTTCCTGCATAAGCTCTTTAATTCTTTCGGCAACCACTATTTTCATATCTCACCCCGTTTATTATTGACATAATAGCACCAAGGGAGTATAATAATAATAAATTAGCCCCTTGGGGATAACGGGAGGATTTATATGAAATATTGTTCAAAATGCGGAAAAGAGTTGTTCGACGAGGCTGTTATTTGCCCGAACTGCGGTTGCGTCGTAGGAAAATACAACGATGAATCGTTGGGGTTCAGAACGCCCGTTCTCGTTTTTATGATTATCGGAACGATAATTAACGCTATTTTCGGATTTTTAATTCCGCTTGCTTGGTGCATACCTATGACCGTGGTTTATTCCAATAAAACAAGAAATAGAGAACGCGTCGGAATCGGATTTAAAATTTGCTCGCTTTTGTTTGTAAATTTTATAGCGGGAATCTTGATGCTTTGCGACGTCGATTAACTTTTTTTTAACTTTCATAAGCGAAAAAGGATAAAACGTAAAAATGCGGGCGGAAAAGCCGAATGGCTTTTCCGCCCGCACGTTTATTTAAGATTTAGTAAGCTTATTCTTTACCGGCAAGTTTTGCAGTCTTTAAAAATCCGAAAACGCTTTCAATCGCGCTTTCGCAAGCGGAGAGCTGCGAGTAAGTTTCGCCGACGCAAAGCGTAAGTTTTTGCGCGTTGCGAATTTTGAAGAAGTATCTTCCTTTTTTGTCGCTATCGATAATGAAATTGCCGCTCAAACCGTTCTCGCTGATATTTTTCACGGCTTCCTTTGCGGACGCGTGCGAAGCGTAGGACTCGCTGCTTAAAAGCAGTTCGCCGTTGGAAGCGAAGAGTTGGGCTATATAAGAATGGTCGTCCAGTGCGGTGATAACCCACTTTCCGCTGTATTTTTTAACCGAACTTTCGTCCTTGGGAACGTAATTTATTATCGTAATATCCTTTTCCACGCTGTCCGAAACGGGGGAATCCACGAAATATTTAACCGATTCAATCGATTTCAGGCAAGCGGACTCGTTTGCGTAAGTCGCGCCGGCGCATAAAAATCTGTTTTTAGCCGTTTTGAGTTTGAAGAAATAGTTGCCGTTTTTATCGCGATAACAGGAGAAATTCCCGTCGCTTGAAACGTTTTTTCTGATGGTGGCAATGCCTTTTTTTGCGCCGTCGGGAGAAGAGTACGCCTCGCTCGTGAGCATAACTTCCTTGTTGTTTGCGTAAAGATACGCCACGAATTCGCCCTCGCCTTTCTCTTTTATAACCCACTTGCCGACGGCCTTTTTGGTTTCGCGTTGGGTTTGAGCCTCGGCGGCCTTTTTGGCTTCGAGTTTTGCGCCGAGTTTAACGGCAAATTTCGTGTCCGTTTTAGCGTTGAGTTTCGCTTCCGTTTTGGCTTCGGGTTCTTTTTTAGCCTTTACCGGTTTATCGGTTTTATCAAGCTTTTTGTTGGTTTTCGATTGTTTTTCAGCCATCGTTTTCTCCTCCTTGGTTACGTTTTCTGTCGAAGCGGCGGCCAAACCGTCGGCATCGTCATTTTCGGGAGTATCGGCGGCCTCTTCCGATTGCTCCGCGATTTTCGTTTCTTCTGCGGGCGGATTTTTGAGCGGGGGAAGTTCGGTTCTCAACACGCCTTCAAACCCGCGTTCGCCTTTGAGCCAGTCCATTTCGTGAACGGCGAATTCGGGGCGACGATTGTCGTTAGCGTTCGTTTCCTCGCTGTCGTCGTTCTCGATGGGAACTTCTTCAAACATTTTCGCATATTCTTTGTCGCGTTTAACACGTTTCTTTTTGAGCGAAATCGAAACGAGAACAACCGCTGCCGCAATTATAACCGCGGCGATTATAATCGTTGCCACGAGGTTGTTCGCAAAAAAATTAAGTATTTCTTCCATTTTCTTTACCGTTACGCCCTTTTAAGGCGTATTTTCGCATATATTATACATCTATTTCCCGAAACTGTCAAGATTATTGCCGTTCGTTGCCGCAAAGCGAGGGAGAACTTCTTGCAAAAGTAAAGGTTTTGTGGTAAAATGAGCGAAAAGCGGTTTTGCGGTGACCGACGACAAGGAGAGTGACGCTTGATGATTTTATTTTTCGATACGGAAACCACGGGGCTTATCCCGGGGAGAATAATTCAGCTCTCGTACGTGATGCAAAGCGAAACCGAAACCGTTGCCAAAAACTTCTTTTTTGCGGTGGAATATATAGAGCCGTCCGCAGTGGCGGTGCACGGCTTCACGCCCGAAAAACTCGCCGTTTTGTCGAACGGAAGAACTTTTTCCTGTGATATTGATGAGATTTACGACGATTTTGCTTCGGCGGACCTTATCGTGGCGCACAACGTGAAGTTCGATATAAATTTTATGATTGCCGAATTTTGCTATCAGGACAGGCGTTTCAGGTATAAGCAAGAGTTCGATACGATGAAGTTTTTCACCGATATTATGAAGTTGAAACGTGAAAATCACGCGGGTTATAAATATCCGAAGCTTTCGGAACTCGTTGAATTTCTCGATTTATACCCCTACGACGTAACGCGCAAAACCGACGAATTGTTTTCGGTTTGCTCCGTCGGCGGGCACGATGCCCGTTACGATACCGCCGCGTTATATCTTGCGTTCAACGAGGGCGCAAAGCGCGTGGAGGAGCTTAACGCCATAAAAGAGAAATATTTGTCCGCGCGTTGCGATGACTAATCTCACGCCCTGCGGTGACGAACCCGCGCCTCGCAACGGTTGAACGACGCCTCGCAACGGTTAATTGCCGCCTTGCGAAGACAGAACCGTGCGTTGCGATAACGAATAAAAAGCCGAGTTAATCGGCTTATAGCCCGACTTTTAATTAAAAAGGTAAGAAAAAAGCTCCCGAAGCGGGAGCTTTTTTTAATTCAAATTTAATCAGATAAGTTTTTTGCCGAAGAACATAAACACGCCGTCTACGATAAGGACTACGCCGATAACGATAAGGAACGTGTCGGTAACTTCCCATTTGCTGACGATAAGCAAGATGCCGATGACTATCGTGAGGATAGCCGAGAAAAGCGCGATGATGCTGATTCTCGTAAATTTAAAGCAAGCAAGAAGTTCGAGAATACCTTTCGCAACGAGAATCACGCCGAGAACGAGCAGGATTATTTCAACGAACAGCCAGCCGCCGAGAATAATAAGCGCGCCGACCGCCGCGGTTACGATACCGTAAATCAAATCGCCTTTTAAAATTGCGAAAACGCCGATAACGATTGCGATAATGCCCGCCACGATCATTGCCCAGTTAAGCATTTGGGTTCTGAAAATGCAAAGCATCGCGCCGAGTACGATATAAACGAGCGCGGAGATAAGCAAATTCTTGTCTTCGGTCGACCTGATTCTTTTAACTTTTGTTTTATTTTTTGCCATATTTTGCTCCTTCGGGCGTTCGCCTCGTTCTTTTTCGGCGTTCGTCCTAATTTTTTATTTTAAAAATCCGTTGACGATTCTGTCTTCGGCTTCTTTTTCGGTAAGCCCCAGCGAAGTGAGTTTTATAAGCTGTTCGCCTGCGATTTTGCCGATGGCCGCTTCGTGGATAAGGCTTGCGTCGATATTGTTTGCGTTAAGTTCCGGCTTTGCCGTAACCGAGCCGTTATCCATAATAATCGCGTCGCACTCGGTATGCCCCGAGCATTTTGCGTTTCCGTCCACGCAGGAAAGGTATTTCTGGTGAGAATCGTCCTTTGCGATAGACCTCGAAATAACGTGCGCGCCCGAATTTTCGCCGTTCAACGCAACGTGGAAATCGGTTTCGGCGTATTGTTTTCCGTGCGTCATAATTTTTTCGTGAATCACGAGCGTGGCGTTAGCCTTCAAAACGGCGTTCGTTTTCCTTATGGCGGAATCCACGCCGCGGATTTGCGCCGTTTCCATAGTCATCGAACCGCCCTCGTCGATTTCGATCAAAGTGGTGGGGTTGAGAATTCTTTCGCCCGTTCCTTCGCCCTCGCCGTAATGCTTTTCGATATATAAAACCTTTGCGTTTTTGCCGATATGAAAAGCGTGAATTCCGTCGTGTTCGCTTTTTAAGCCGCCCGCGTTATGAATTCCGCAACCGGCGACGATGGTAACGTCCGCGCCGTCTTCAACGTAAAAATCGTTATAAACGAGGTCGTTAAGTCCCGTTTCGGTGAGAATTACGGGAATATCGACTCTTTCGCCGCGCGTGCTTGACTTTATATAAATATCAATCCCCGGTTTGTCGGTTTTTGAAACTATATCTACGTTTGCGGTGACGTTTCTTCCCGCAAGTTTGCCGTTTTCGCGGACGTTGTAAGCTCCCGTGGGGATTGCTTCGAGCCCTGCGATTTCCTTTAACAAACCTTTTTCGGTACTGCCTAAATTCATTACAACGCCTCCTTTGCTTTATCTTTCAAAACGTTGCAAACGGAAGAAGAGGATAAAAGCTGCGGCAAAATTTCTTCGCCCTTGCCGTCGCCGACCACTTCGCCTGCCGAAATAACCACGATTCTATCCGCAATGGAAAGGATTCTCTCCTGATGCGAAATTATAAGCACGGATTCCGCCGTTTTTGCCGCGAGGTTTTCAAACACTTTTATAAGGCTGTTGAAGCTCCAAAGGTCGATGCCGGCCTCGGGCTCGTCGAAAATCGTGAATTTGCTTTTCCTCGCGAGGGTTACGGCAATTTCGATACGTTTAAGTTCGCCGCCCGAAAGGCTCGAATTTATCTCTCTGTCCACGTATTCTCTTGCGCAAAGCCCCACTTCGGAAAGATAAGCGCAAATTTCGCTCACGGAAAGTTCTCTTCCGCTTGCTATGTCTATAAGGTCGGTAACGGTGATGCCCTTAAATTTGACGGGTTGCTGAAACGCGAATGCGATTCCCGCTTTTGCCCTGTCCGTAACGGAAAGGTCGGTTATATCTTTTCCGTCGAAAATAATCCTGCCGCTCGTCGGTTTGATTATCCCCATAATGATTTTGGCGAGGGTGGATTTGCCGCCGCCGTTAGGGCCGGTGAACGCTATAAACTTTTCGTCGAGTTTAAGGCTCACGTTTTTGATTATGTCTTTTTTTACGCCGTCGTTTTCGGCGGAGTAGCATATATTTTTAAGTTCGAGCATAAATTACTTCCGAAATCTCCGAATATATTCTTCCGTATAAATTATATCACCGGCAATCGGAATTGTCAACGGTAGAGAATGAATAGAATGTTAAAATCCGCCCTGCGGGCGGCTCGGAAAGAGCCGCCCGCAGGGCGGACGTATTTTTGACTGTCAAAAACCTGTAAGCTTAATTGCAGGCTTTTTTATTGCGGATTTTCTTTGCGATAACCACTATTTCGTGCCAGATAAGCGGAGCAAGCGAGCAAACGGCGGTTATAAGCCATTCGAAAGCCGTAAGATTTTCGGTGTTGAAAACCATTCTCACGGCGGGGATTTCGATAACGGCGAGTTGTAAAATCACGCCGAAAGCGAAAGCGATGCCCATCATAAAGTTGCCGCTTTTGAAAACCGCGAATGCCGATTTGTTGGCGTTGCGCATACCGAACATATGGAAAAGTTCGCCGAAGGCAAGCGTCGTGAACGCCATCGTCTGAGCCTGATGAAGTATTTCGGCGTCGGCGGAATAAAGTTCTTTTATCGCGCCGAGCCCGAACGTTCCGTTAAGCCAGGCCGCCGAGAAATAGGCGAGAAGTACGGAAACGGTGAGAATCGCGCCTCTTACTAAAACGAGCGTCATTCCGCCGTGCGCAAACACGCTTTCGTTCGGGTCGCGCGGCTTTTCGTCGAGAACGTCGCTCGTGGTTTTATCCATACCGAGCGCGATTGCCGGCAAACTGTCCGTGATAAGGTTTATCCACAAAAGGTGAATTGCGATGAGCGGAGCGGGAAGCCCTACGCAAATGATAAGGAACATTGCGAGAACCTCGGCGATATTGCTCGAAATAAGGAAGAGAATCGTCTTTTTGATATTTGTAAAAATACCTCTGCCTTCTTCCACGGCTTTTTCAATCGAAGCGAAGTTGTCGTCGGTGAGAACCATATCCGCCGCGCTCTTGGCAACGTCCGTGCCGGTTATGCCCATCGCGATGCCGATGTCGGCCGCTTTAAGGCTCGGCGCGTCGTTCACGCCGTCGCCCGTCATTGCGCAAATGTTGCCGTTGGCTTTAAACGCCTTGACGATTTGAACCTTGTTTTCGGGGGAAACTCTTGCGAAAACTCTTGCCGTTTTGCAGGTTTCGCGGAGTTCTTCCTCGCTCATAGCGTCAACTTCCGCGCCCGTTTTGCATTGATTTCTGTCGTCGCAAATGCCGAGTTCTTTGGCGATTGCAAACGCCGTATCCTTGTGGTCGCCCGTAATCATAACGGTAACGATTCCGGCTCTTTTGAACTTCGCAACCGCGCCCTTCGCCTCGGGACGAGCGGGGTCTACCATAGCCGTAAGTCCGACGAAAGTAAGGTCGTTTTCGTCGGGAGCGTCCGTTTCTTTTATCGCCAAAGCGAGAACTCTCAACGCTTTATCGGAAAAATACGAGTTTATTCCGTATATTTTTTTAACGTCCTCTTCGGTTATTTCCCTTTCCGCTCCGTTTTCGAGGATACGCGTTGTATGCTTTAAAATCGAATCGAGCGCGCCCTTGGTGTAACCGATATTAGCGGTTTTACCGCGATGAACGGTCGTCATCATCTTTCTTTCGCTGTCGAAGGGGAGTTCGTCGATACGCGGCGTATCGCTTTCGAGTTCGGATTTCTTCTTGCCCGTTTCGAGCGCGAAGTTCACGAGCGCGATTTCCGTCGGGTCGCCGTAAACGCCCTCTTCCACGGTCGCGTTGGAGCAAAGGCACATTCCTTTCGTAAGAAGATGGAATTCGTCTTCGGTTTGTTTGGCGAATTCTTCGCGCGTGACGATTTTGCCGTTGACGTAAGCCTCCACGACCGTCATTTTGTTTTGGGTGAGCGTGCCGGTTTTATCCGAGCATACCACCGAAACCGCGCCGAGCGTTTCCACGGAGGGGAGTTTTCTCACGATTGTGTTTGCTTTAACCATTTTCTGAACGCCGATTGCAAGGACAATCGTAACCACGGCGGGAAGTCCTTCGGGGATTGCCGCAACCGCAAGCGATATGGACGAAAGCACGGTTTCTATATAGGCTTCGAGTTCGCCGCCTCTTCCGTCGATGAAAATCCAGACGAGGTCGGCTATAAACACGGCGATAACCACCGCGAGCGTTAAAAGACCGAGAGCTTTTGAGAGCTTTGCGAGAACTTTTTGGAGAGGAGTGAGTTCCTCTTCGGCGTCGTCCAAAGCAGTGGCGATTTTACCGATTTCGGTGTCCATTCCCGTTGCGGCGACGACTCCGAGGCCTCTTCCGTAGGTTATCGGGGTTGACATATAAACGCAATTCACCCTGTCCGCAACGCCGACGGGTTCGGAAAGCGTTACCGAAGCGTCCTTTTCCACTTGCGTGGATTCGCCGGTGAGGCTCGATTCGTTAGCTTTTAAATTATAGGATTCCAAAAGCCTTAAATCGGCGCAAACGGTGTCGCCCTCTTCCAGGACGACTATATCGCCTATAACGAGGTCCTCCGATTTGATTTTGCGGCGTTTTCCGTCGCGGATAACGGTGGCCTCGGGGCTGGAAAGCTTTTTGAGTGCGTCCAGCGAGGAGCGGGCTTTAAGTTCCTGAACCGTGCCGAGCACGGCGTTTATCAAAACCACGCAAAGGATAATTATAACGTCCGGCCAGTCGCCGACGTTGAAAAAATCGAAGGCGTTGCCTTTGCGCATCCAATCCACGGTTTCGTAAATAGAAACGGCGGCGGTGACGAGTATCGCGGCGAAAAGTACGAAAATCATCGCGTCGTTGAACTGCGAGAAGAACACCTTATACCACGGGTCTTTCGCCTTTTCGGCAAGTTTGTTTTTGCCGTTTCGTTCAAGCCTTTTCGCGGCTTCTTCCTCTGAAAGTCCGACTTTTTTATCGGTTTGAAGTTGCCTTACGAGTTCGTCGCCCGAAAGAGTTTCAAAATTTTTCAACTTTTCCATATTATATTATTCCTTTGATAAATATTTCAAGTCCTATAAGAATCAAAATAACGCCGCCGAGAATCCCGGCCTTGCCTACAAGTTTCGTTCCGAATTTTTTGCCGAGGAACAGCCCCGCAAGGCAAATTCCGAGCGTAACCGCGGCGATAATCGCAGCGCAAACGAGCGCGTGAGCCACGTCGTATTCGGCAATGGTGAAGCCGACGGAAAGGGCGTCTATCGAAGTCGCTATTCCCTGAACGAAAAGTTGCCAGAGAGTAACTTTAACCGCAGGATCGTCGCTGTTTTTGTTTTTAATTCCTTCAAAAAGCATTTTCCCGCCGATGAAAAGCAAAAGAATCAACGCAACGAAAGGGATAACCTTTTCAAAGGATTTAAAAAGTTCGGTTGCAAAACGCACCAACACCCAGCCGATAACGGGCATAAGGAACTGAAAAAACGAAAACGTTCCCGAAACGAGAAGTCGTTTGCCTCTTTTCATATCCGGTTCGGCAAGCCCGTTTGCGAGAGAAACCGAAAATGCGTCCATCGCCAGCCCGACGCCGAGAAGCGCACTGTTAAAAAAGAACAAAAAGTCCCACATAAAAAACCCCTCGCAAGCAATGCGAGGGCTAAAATCGTTTTATAAAAAGTCAGACCGTCGCATAGCAAAAGATTTGTTATACTCAAGTCTCGTAATTTAAAGCAAGCCAGATTAAGCTCGGCCGAAAAAGCCTTGTTTAAGCGGGTGTGTTGACTTGCTACGCCGCGGAACTTGCCGCAAAACGCGCTTACTACTCCCTATCGTTTCGGAGATTGTAACACATAAAAAATTTAAAGTCAAGCGAAATCAAAGCGGTTTTTATTCAATCGAACTTTTTTGTTCGGTTCAGGCTCGGGCTCGAAGCGAAGCTCCGAGCCCGAGCCGTCCGTTTATAATACGCCGTTAATCGACTTATAGCCCGACTTTTGCGTTTTAATGATTAGTTTTCTTCCGCTTTTTCGGTTTCAGGCGCGTTTTCTTCCGCGGGGGCGGGTTTAGCTTCTGCGGCTTTTGCCGCAACCTTGCCGCCGATAACGCCCGAGATGAGCGCGTTCACGTCGATGCCGGTGGATTCTTTCACGCCCTCCATAATCTGGCTTGCGCTTTGCATAACGTCCTTAACCACTTTCGTCGCGTTGCCGTCGCCGTACATAACGATTTTGTCGGTGCGGGAAAGGGGAGCGGCGGCGTTTTTAACCACTTCGGGAAGAGCCGCGAGATACATTTCGAGAACGGAAGCCTCGCCCATTTTCTTTTGAGCTTCGGCTTTCTTTTCGATAGCTTCGGCCTCGGCAAGACCTTTCGCCCTGATACCTTCGGCTTCCTGCTCCATAGCGTAACGAAGAGCTTCGGCTTCGGCGCGTTTTGCCTCGGCCTCCATAAGAGCCTGATATTTTTTAGCCGCGGCTTCCTGTTCGGTTGCAAACCTTTCGGCTTCCGCGTCCTTCTGGCGTTTGATAAGTTCGGCCTCGGCTTCCTTGGAAATACGGTAGTTGTTGGCGTCGGCCTGCTTCCTGATTTCCGCGTCGAGTTGCTTTTCTTTTAAAACGATAGCTTTATCCGCAAGTTCGGACTCTTTTTCCTTTTTGGCGATGTCGGCTTCGGTTTTTGCGATTTCAATCGTTTTTCTCTGGTTTTCCTGCTGAATGGAATAAGCCGCGTCCGCCGCCGCTTTTTTGGTGTCCGCCATAACTTTGAGTTCGGCTTGCTGAACGGAAAGAGCGGTGTTTTGTTCGGCTATTTTCTTTTCGGCTTCAACCTTAACGGCGTTGGCCTCTTCCTGCGCGTGGGAGGTTGCGATGGCAATATCTCTTTGAGCGTTGGCTTTGGCTATCTGCGCGTTTTTGCGGATTTGCTCGACGTTGTCGATACCCATATTTTCGATTGTTCCCGCATTGTCCTTGAAGTTCTGAATATTGAAGTTTACGACTTCTATACCGAGCTTTTCCATATCGGGAACGACGTTTTCGGTTATCTTTTTGGCAACGCCCTGCCTATCCTGAACCATTTCTTTAAGCCCGACCGAGCCTACGATTTCACGCATATTACCTTCGAGAACCTGTGTGACGAGGCTCACGAGTTCTGCCTGATTCATTCCGAGAAGGGATTCGGCGGCTTTTTTCAAAAGTTCGGGGTTGGACGAAACTTTAACGTTCGCAACGCCGTCCACGTTCACGTTGATGAATTCGTTCGTGGGAACGGCTTCGCTCGTTTTAACGTCAACCTGCATTACGCGCAGCGAGATTTTATCCACTCTTTCAAAGAACGGCATTCTCCAACCTGCTTTACCGATAAGTATTCTCTTTTTAAACGGACCGGAAATTATGTAAGCCGTGTCCGGCGGGGCTTTGAGATAACCCGCTACGAGAAAAAGAATAACGACTACTGCTACTACAATGATGGTTGTTATTAACCACTCCGGCATAATTTTATCCTCCTGTTTTGCCTTGGTGTATTTTACTTTCAAGGGAAGCGTTTTATGAGTTTTTTTAAAAAAAGACTTTTACGGCATACGTTCCGTAAAAGTCTCAAAAAACCGTTGTTTAGTTTTACGGCACCGGAAAACTTATTTTTCGTCCTGACGATACCGTAACACAGCGAGCCGCTCGGCAAACGGATTTCCCGCACCTGCCCGACTGCGTTTTTACTCCCTTTCAGTGATTATATGATAACATACGTTTTACAAAATGTCAAGGGTTTAACCAAATTTTCATTTTCCCCGCAAACGAGCCGTTTTCGGAGCGATAAAACGCATTTTATTTGCTCAAAACGACGTTGCCGAGAGCGCATACTCCCGAAAGGATAGCGGTGATTCCGCCGACGATTGCGCCGAAGCCGAGCTGCCAGACTTTCGTGGATTCGCCGTTAAAATCGGCAAACTTGACCGTGCTTGAAGTTCCGAAGCCGGCAATCGAACCGGAAGAGGTTATCGTGGTGGTGCTGAGCGCAAGGAAGAAAATAACTCCGCCTGCGATGAGCGCGGCAGCTGCGATAATCGTGAGAAGTTTGCCTTTCGCCATACCGGCCATTTGCAAAGCGGTTATAACGAGTCCTACGATAACGAGAAGGTAAGCCGCGAAGTTAAAGAAAGAGAAATTGATTTTCGTTTCGCCTTTAATAAAGTCGCCGATTCCCGCTTTTTCGGATTTGCCGAAAGCAATCGTGATACCGTTATAAGTCGTATCGCCGTTCACCGAAGCAATCTGCGGAAGGAAAATCATTACGACTGCGACGACCGCTAAAATCGCGCCGACGAACGATATGAGTTTGTTTAAAGATTTTGCTTTTTTTGCCATTTTTTACACCTCATAAAAAAAGTTGTAATGAAATTATAACATATAGAAAATAAATGTCAAGCGTAAAACTAAAAAGCCGCGAAGAACTTTTTGTGAAAAGTTCTTCGCGGCTTCGTGGTTATTTTCTTTTTATTGAAACCAATTCTTTGAAAAGTTCGGGTTTGTCGTTTAAAACGAGTTCGCTCGGGAAATTTATATCTTTAAGGATAGTCAGGCAGTTTTCAAAGCGGGCGATTTTGTTTCTTCCGTGGCTGTCGCTTCCCAAAGCCACGAAAACGCCTTTTTTCTTGCAAAGGAGAAGAAGTTCAATCGTCTTTGCAACGTCGTTCTTCCTGTAACCGTCGGGCGAAACTCCGACGGCGTTGAATTCGATTATCGTTCCCGTTTTTTTCGCCGCGTCGGTTAAAGCCTCCGCGTTTATCGAAAAAGCCGAATCGTCGGGGTGACCTATTATATTAACGAAAGGATTTTCCGCCGCGGCAACGAGCGCGGCAGTATCCGCGCTTTCCGAAACGGGCTTAATCACGTTATCGTGCAGGCTCGCTATCGCGTAATCGAGATTGCGGAGAATATCGCCCGGCAAATCGATTGAGCCTTTCTCGTTTAAAACGTTAAGTTCCGCGCCGTAAAGGACGTTTACGCCGTAAAGCCTTTTGTCGCTATATTTCAGGTTTCTGAAATAGCTCTCCGCCGCCGCCCCTGCCATTTTCGGCGCGTGGTCGGTTATTCCGAGATATAAAACACCTCTTTCAGAGGCCTCCTCCGCCATTTGCGTAACGGTGTCCGTCGTGTGGTGACCGCTCGCAATCGTGTGCGTATGGAAGTCGATTAAAATCTTCATACTCCGATTATATATCATTCCGCGCAAAAAAACAACAAAAATAACAAGCTGCGGATAAAATTTTTATCCAAAACAACACAAAACAACATTTTTTATGAAAAATATCAAAAATTATGTTGTTTTGTGTTGACATCGGCGAAACAATGTTATATAATAAGGGCGAAAAGGGGATATGTGGAATGTTGTGACATTTCAAAAGAGGCGAAAGCCTTCGTTCCCGAAGAGGTAAAATGGATTTAAAAGATATTGCGGCAAGCGGCGAAAAAATGAGAATAGTTCAGGAGCTCGTCCCCGGCAAACAAATCACGCTCGCGCACGTCATCGCTAATCCCGACCCTATTCTTTACAGGAAGCTCGGCCTTAATCCCACGGTGGATTATTCCAAAAACGCGATAGGCATCGTGTGTATGACTCCTGCGGAATCGGCAATCGTAACGGCGGATATAGCGATAAAGGCGAGCGGCGCGGAGATAGGCTTTGTGGATAGGTTCAGCGGAACGCTTATCTTGCTCGGAACGGTTTCCGAGGTTTCGGAATCTATAAGAGCAGTGCTTAACTACGCGGAAGAAACGCTTAAATTCACCGTTTGCAAGCTCACTAAAACCTGATGAAACGCAAAATAATGTTTATGGGGCGAAGCGGCGCGGGGAAAACGACGCTGACGCAAGCCCTTTACGGCGAGGACATCGAGTATCATAAAACGCAGTACGTCAATTATAGTCAATATATAATAGACCCTCCGGGGGAATATATAGAGGATAAACAATTCGGATTTGCGCTCGCGCTTTATTCTTACGAGGTGGACGTTATAGGTTTTATCCTTGCCGCCAACGAACCGTTTTCGCTTTATTCGCCGGCAAGCACGGCCACGGCAACGCGTGAGGTTATCGGAATCGTAACGCAGATAAACGCCGAGGGCGCGGACCCTGCTCTTGCCAAAGAGTGGCTTGAAATCGCGGGGTGCGAAAAGGTGTTTTTCGTCGATTCGGTGACGAGAGAGGGTTTGGACAAGCTTATAGATTATCTCGGCTGGGACGAACCCGAAAAAACCGACGAGAAGAAAATTGCGGCAAAAAAGCAAAAAACGGCTAAAAAAGCAAAAAATAAAGAATAACATACCAAAAAAACTTTAAGGAGATAAAAATGATTAACGAATTTGAAATCAAAAAACAGATTTGCGACATCGGCAAAAGAATCTACAACCAAGGAATGGTTGCCGCCAACGACGGTAATATTTCCGTAAAGCTCAACGACCACGAATTCCTTTGCACCCCCACGGGCGTATCCAAAGGATTTATGACGCCCGAGTATATCTGTAAGGTTGACGAAAACGGAAAGGTTCTTCAAGCAAACGAAGGCTTCAAGCCCTCTTCCGAAATCAAGATGCATATGAGAGTTTACAAGGAAAGACCCGACGTTAAATCGGTAGTTCACGCTCACCCCATTTACGCAACGTCTTTCGCTATCGCAGGCATTCCGCTCACTCAGCCGATAATGCCCGAAGCGGTTATCGCTCTCGGTTGCGTTCCCATCGCCGAATACGGCACTCCCTCCACCGAGGAAATTCCGGACGCCGTTTCCAAATATCTTCAATATTTCGACGCGGTTCTTCTTGCAAATCACGGCGCGCTCACTTATTCGGACAGCCTTCTCAACGCTTACCACAAAATGGAATCGGTTGAGTTCTATGCGAAACTCCTCTTCAATTCCAGGCTTCTCGGCGGACCGAAGGAACTTTCCAAAGAGCAGGTTGCTCGTTTGTACGAAATTCGTCGTCAGTTCGGCCTTAAAGGAAAACATCCGGCTAACATCTGCCTTAACAACAAGAAAGGCGAGTTCAGCTGCCATAATTGCGAATCCTGCGGCGTAGACGTAGGTTCTTCCTGCGGCTGCGGAAGCGATGAGGAAACTATCGCCGAAATAACCAGAAAAGTTATCGAGCAGCTCGGGCTTAAAAAATAATTACGCCGGAATCCGGACGGGAAGGCTTTTAAAAGGCCGCGAATCGCGTCCGGAACGAGGAGATTTAAAATGAATATAACCGATAACGAAGTTTCGGCAATCGTAAAGCAAGTCGTGGCAAAACTTCAACTTGCCGAGCCGAAAGCGTCGCTTGGAATTTTCGACGATATGAACGACGCCATAGCCGCCGCAAAGGAGGCGCAGGCAATAGTTAAGAAAATGCCGCTCGACGCAAGGGAGAAAGTAATCTCCAACATAAGAAAAAAGACGATAGAAAACGCCGAAATTCTCGCTCGTATGGGCGTTGAAGAAACCGGAATGGGCAACGTGGGACATAAAATTATGAAACACAGGCTCACCGCGGAGATGACCCCGGGAACGGAGGACATCAAAACCACGGCGTGGTCGGGAGATAAAGGACTTACGCTTATCGAAATGGGCCCGTTCGGAGTAATCGGCGCGATAACGCCTTGCACCAACCCCAGCGAAACGATAATCTGCAACACAATCGGAATGTTTGCCGCAGGCAACACCGTCGTGTTCAATCCTCACCCCGCGGCTATCAAAACTTCAAATTACGCGGTCAATATGATAAACGAGGCTTCCGTGGAAGCGGGCGGCCCTGCCAACATTTGTTGTTCGCTTCATCATCCCACGCTTGAAAGCAGCGGCGTGATGATGCACCACAAGGACGTTCAGCTTCTCGTGGCGACGGGCGGGCCGGGAGTAGTTACGGCGGTTCTTTCCTCGGGTAAGAGAGGAATAGGCGCAGGCGCAGGTAATCCTCCCGCTCTCGTGGACGAAACCGCGGACGTCAGAAAGGCGGCGGAAGACATAGTGAACGGTTGCACGTTCGATAACAACCTTCCCTGCATAGCGGAAAAAGAAATCGTTGCGGTGGATTCCGTTTGCGACGAACTTATGCGTTATATGGTGGAGGAACAGGGGTGCTATCTTGCTTCCAAGGAAGTTCAGGATAAACTCGTGGCCACCGTGCTTACGCCGAAAGGGCTTAACAGAAAATGCGTGGGAAGAAGCGCGAAGGCTCTTTTGAAGATGGTCGGCGTGGACGTCCCCGATAATATCAGGTGCATAACTTTTGAAGGCGAAAAAGAGCATCCGCTCATCGCAACCGAACTTATGATGCCCATTCTCGGCGTCGTAAGAGCGAAAGACTTCAAGGACGCCGTTGAAAAAGCCGTATGGCTCGAACACGGCAACAGGCACTCCGCTCACATTCATTCCAAAAACGTGGACCATATAACGGAGTATGCCAAAGCAATCGACACGGCGATTCTCGTTAAAAACGGCCCGTCTTACGCGGCTCTCGGCTTCGGCGGAGAAGGTTACTGCACGTTCACGATTGCAAGCCGTACCGGCGAAGGGCTCACCGCGGCGCACACCTTCACGAAATCGAGAAGATGCGTTATGGTCGAAAGCCTTTGCATAAGATAAAAACTTTAAATTAAAGAGTCAACTCTCACGTTAAAGGAGCTATATATAATATGGATAACAGTAGTATCGAAGCAATCGTAAGACAAGTGCTTGCGGGAATGGGTTCAAACAAGGCTTCCGCTCCCAAGGCGGCAGGCCCTATCCCCGAAAAAGCAAGAGTCGCGATGCTCGTTGAAAAAGAGAGATTCGAGCTTAAAGAATATAAGATTCCCGAAATCGGCGACGACGATATTCTCGTTAAGGTTGAAGGTTGCGGCGTTTGCGGCACCGACGCTCACGAGTTCAAAAACGACCCGTTCGGTCTTATTCCCGTCGTGTTAGGTCACGAGGGAACGGGCGAAATCGTTAAAATGGGCAAAAACGTCGTTAAAGACAGCGCGGGCAAACCCCTCGCCGTCGGCGACAAAGTCGTAACCTGTATGATTTTTGCGGACGACCCCGAAATAACGATGTACGACCTCAATAAGCAAAACGTAGGCAAGGCCGACGTTTACGGACTTATCAAACCCATCGGCGACGATTATTTCACCGGTTGGTTTGCGGATTATATCGTAATCAAAAAAGGTTCGACGGTGTTCAACGTTTCCGACCTCGACCTCGATTCGAGAGTTTTAATCGAGCCGTGCGCGGTTCTCGTTCACGCGGTTGAAAGAGCCAAAACGACGGGTATTCTTCGTTTCAATTCGAGAGTAGTGGTACAGGGCTGCGGACCTATCGGTCTTATCTGCATAGCCGTTTTGAGAACTATGGGCATCGAAAACATCGTTGCCGTGGACGGAAACGAGCAAAGACTTGCGTTTGCAAAGCGTATGGGCGCGGATAAGTCGGTCGATTTCAGAAATTACAAGGGCGCGGAGGCTCTCGGCAAAGCCGTTTACGAAACGTTCGGCGGACATTACGCGGATTTCGCTTTCCAATGCACCGGCAACCCCGTCGCTCACGCGAACATTTACAAAATGATAAGAAACGGCGGCGGACTTTGTGAACTCGGATTCTTCATCAACGGCGGCGACGCGACGATTAACCCGCACTTCGACCTTTGCGCAAAGGAAATCACTTTGGTCGGAAGCTGGGTTTACACTTTGAGAGATTACGCCACGACGTTCGACTTTTTGAAGAGGGCGCAGGCGATAGGGCTTCCCATAAAGGAACTCATCACCCACAGATTCCCGCTCGAAGAGATAAACGAAGCGCTTAAAACGAACCTTTCTATGAAAGGACTTAAAATTGCCGTAATCAACAAGTAAGAGGATAAAAGTTATGTCGAAGGCAGTTGGTATATTAGAAGTTTACGGCCTTACAACGGCGTTCTGCGCGGCGGACGCGGCTTGCAAAGCAGCGGACGTAACGCTTGAAAATTTCGATAAAAACAAGCCGGCTAACGCAGATAAACTTCCCGTACCGCTTCTCGTAACGATAAAAATCAGAGGCGAAGTCGCGGCGGTTGAAGCCGGACTTAAAGCGGCGCGCGAAACCGCGGAAGCTATGACGGGAGTAGTCGCCGAATACGTTATTCCAAACCCCGCCGAGGATACGGAAAAAATGCTCAAACTCAGCGGAATGGACAAAAGATAAATAAAAAATCAGTTAATAATATCGGAGGATAAATATTATGTCAATGGAAGCATTGGGAATGGTTGAAACAAGAGGACTTACCGCGGCAATCGAAGCAGCGGATTCTATGGTTAAAGCTGCGCAGGTAACTTTAATCGGAACCGAGAAAATCGGTAGCGGACTCGTAACCGTTATGGTAAGAGGCGACGTAGGCGCGGTTAAGGCTGCCGTTGAAGCAGGCTCTGCAAACGCCGCTAAACTCGGCGAACTCGTTGCAACCCACGTAATCCCCAGACCTCATCAGGACGTTGAAAAGATTTTGCCCGGTTTTAACAAATAATAGTTAAAAGAAGCTAAAAGGAAAACGTTATGGGAAAGGCTCTTGGTTTTTTTGAAATATCCGGCGTGGTCGCGGCAGTGGACGCTCTCGATATAATGTGTAAAACCGCAGACGTTGAGTTCGTAAGCTGGGAGAAAAAGCTCGGCGGAAGGCTCGTAACCGTGATTATCCGCGGTAATGTTTCGGCGGTGAGAGAAGCGATAGAAACTGCGGCGCAAAACGGAATAAAAAAGCCCGTGAGTAAAGCCGTCATCGCAAATCCGCACGAGGAAGTCGAAAGAATCGTTCAGAAAAGCGCGGACAGGCTTGCGAAGTCCAAGGGTTGGGCTTTGGAAAAAAACGATAAAGAAAGCGAAAGCTTTATAAAAGAAGTTTAAAAAATAAAAAAACAAAAACAAAAGGAGAAACAATATTATGGCACTCGAAGCATTAGGAATGGTTGAAACCAGAGGACTTACTGCGGCAATCGAAGCTGCGGATTCTATGGTTAAGGCGGCTAACGTCGTTTTAATCGGAACCGAGAAAATCGGTAGCGGACTCGTAACCGTTATGGTAAGAGGCGACGTAGGCGCGGTTAAGGCTGCAGTTGAAGCAGGCGCTGCAAATGCGTCCAAGCTCGGCGAGCTCGTTGCAACTCACGTAATTCCCAGACCTCATCAGGACGTTGAAAAGATTTTACCCGGTTTCAGCAAATAATTTCCGATAAAAACAAATAAATCGGCAAAAATTATCTGATTCCGAAATAAATTAAAAGGTAAAGTCACTATGGGAAAAGCTCTTGGTTTTTTTGAAATATCCGGCGTGGTCGCGGCTGTGAACGCTCTCGATATAATGTGTAAAACCGCAGACGTGGAGTTTGTCACCTGGGAGAAAAAGCTCGGCGGCAGGCTCGTCACGATCATAATTCGTGGAAACGTTTCGGCGGTGAGAGAAGCGATAGAAACGGCGGCGGCAAACGGAATAAAAAAGCCCGTGGGCAAAGCCGTCATCGCGAATCCGCACGAGGAGATTGAGAGAATCGTCAAAAAAAGCGCGGACAGGCTCGCTAAGTCCAAAGGTTGGGACTCGGCAGGCGGCGACTCGGACGGCGAAAGTTTTATAAAGGAAGTGTAACGGAGTTTTAAGTAAAACACGCTCCGCTCACGAACATCCCTTTCGGGAAACGCGTGTTCCGAACCAGAAAATAACGTCGGAATGCGAAAAAAATAAAAAGAAAACAAACAAAAGGAGAAAAATATTATGGCACTCGAAGCATTAGGAATGGTTGAGACCAGAGGACTTACGGCGGCAATCGAAGCTGCGGATTCTATGGTTAAGGCGGCTAACGTCGTTTTGATCGGAACCGAGAAAATCGGTAGCGGACTTGTAACCGTTATGGTAAGAGGCGACGTAGGCGCAGTTAAATCCGCTGTTGAAGCCGGCGCTGCAAACGCTTCCAGACTCGGCGAGCTCGTTGCAACTCACGTAATTCCCAGACCTCATCAGGACGTTGAGAAAATTCTTCCCGTTTTGAAATAATAAACGACTGAATTTTTGAGAAAATCGGATTTGTTCGCCGCTTGAAGTCGTTACATATCTTGGCTTTAAGCTGAATAACTTTAAGCCAAAAGGCTTTAAGCGGCGGAGCGAAGCCGCGCAAAAAAGATGGTTTTTTTGCGTAAAAACCTTCGGCGGACGTATTGACGGATTTAAAGAAGGTAAAATCGAATAAAAAGCGCGTATACCGCAAAATATTTCGGGAGAAATCGTCTCGTTTACGGAAAAATTGACGTAAACGGAAGAAATTTCTGTCCGTATATTTTAAGTGTACACAAAAATAAGTCGCAAAAAGGAATTACTTATGAATAGTTGCGATATCGAGAAGATCACGAGGCTGGTTTTAGAGAGCCTTAAAAAAGACGACGGAGCTACGGGGTATATGGTACCCGTAGGCGTTTCCGCGAGACACATTCACTTAACTCAGGCGGACGTCGAAACCCTTTTCGGAAAGGGATATCAACTTACCAAAAAGAAAGATCTTATGGGCGGACAGTTCGCTTCCAACGAGCTTGTAACCATCGTCGGTTTAAAGCTCCGCGCGATAGAGAACGTCAGAATTCTGGGACCCGTAAGAAAAGCGTCGCAGGTGGAAATTTCCGCAACGGACGCAGTTAAACTCGGAATCAAAGCTCCCGTGAGGGAGTCCGGAAATATAGCGGGATCCGCGCCGATAGCGGTTGTGGGTCCGTGCGGAGTGCTTTATCTTAAAGAGGGCTGTATTATAGCCAAACGTCACATTCATATGTCTCCCGCCGACGCAGACCGCGCAGGCGTTAAGAACGGAGATATCGTTTCCGTTAAAGTGGACAACGAGAGAGCGACGACCTTTAATAACGTACTCATAAGAGTAGACCCGTCGTTTACGCTTGAAATGCATATCGATACGGACGAAGCCAACGCGGCGGAGATTCGTACGGGTATGAAAGCGGAAATAGTCAAGGGTTAAAGCGAGGACTATCTAATGATTATCGGAAAAGTCGTCGGATCGGTTGTATCCACGAGAAAATGCGACAACCTTGTCGGAAGCAAGTTCATGATCGTCGAACCCATTCCGAGCCTTAAGGTTGATAACAGGATAGTAGCGATCGACAAAGTCGGCGCGGGTATCGGCGAGCTCGTTCTCGTCGCGCAAGGCAGTGCGGCAAGAATCGGCTGCGATATGGAAAAATCACCCGTGGACGCGGCTATCGTCGGTATTATTGACGAAGGACAAAACTTAGAGTAATATGGAATTAAGCGCTTTAAGCAAAATTTATAAAGAAGCAGGCATCGTCGGAGCAGGCGGCGCAGGCTTCCCTACTTATGCAAAACTTAATAGTAACGCTCAGACGATACTGCTTAACTGCGCAGAATGCGAGCCTCTTTTAAGGCTTCACAGACAGCTTCTGAAGTTCCACGCTCCCGAAATAATTTCGGCGTTCGACGAAACGAGAAAGTCGGTCGGGGCAACCGAGGGCATAGTCTGCATCAAAGAGCATTATAAAGGCGCGATCGAAGCGGTAACGGCTCTTCTTCCCGAGTATCCGTCGTTAAAACTTAAGGTTTTATCGAGGGTTTACCCTGCTGGAGACGAGGTTATGCTCATTTACGACGCAACGGGCAAAGTCGTTCGTCCGGGCGGACTGCCGATCGAATGCGGAGTTGCGGTGTTCAACGTCGAAACGATGTACAACGCATATCACGCGCTCAAGGGCGAGCCGCTTTATTCCAAGCTCGTTACCATTGCGGGCGAGGTGAAGGAGCCCAAAACGTTAAGACTTCCGCTCGGAGCCAAACTCTCCGAAGCCGTGAAAATCGCGGGCGGAGAAACAATAAAGGACTATGTTTACTGGGTCGGCGGACCTATGATGGGAAGAATCGCTTCCCCGAACGATCCGGTCACGAAAACCACCAACTCGGTATTCGTTCTCCCGCGCGACAGCTACGTTGTCGGGAAACTTAAGTCGGACGTAAAAATCGAACTGGCGAGAGCGGCGGCGAGCTGCTGTCAGTGCAGGTCGTGCACGGAAATGTGCCCGAGATACAATATCGGGCATCCGATAGAGCCGCATAAGATTATGCGCGCGGCGGCTTGCAACGATTTCAGCGATACTTCGGCGTTTTTAAACACGTTCTATTGTTCGGGTTGCGGCGTTTGCGAAATGTACGCGTGCCCGCAAGGGTTATCGCCGAGAAAACTCGTTCAGGCAGTTAAAAACGCGCTCAGAGCGGGCGGAATAAAACCCCCGAAGGACGTGAAGGGCGGACCTGTCAATCCTATGAGAGATTACAGGAGAGTGCCGCTCGAAAGGCTGGTTTCAAGGCTCGGCGTAAAGAAGTATCAGGCGGACGCACCCCTCGATAATCGACTTATAGACGGGGTTTCGGAAGTT
>CALDMH010000101.1 GCA_937915565.1 uncultured Clostridia bacterium
CTTTCTCGCATAAAATCGACAAATCGCCGCTTTCGTTCAGATACGAGAGAACGGCTCCCGCTATCCACACGCCGCCGTCGTTGTACGGGAATTTAAAACTCGGCTCGAACATTCTTATCGGGTTGCCGTCCTCATATTGATATTTTAAAGCGTGTAAAATCTGCTTTTTCGCAAGTTCCGTATCCATCGAAACGAACGCCGTTATATCCTGCATAACGTCGCGGAAACCTTTTCCGTATAACCTGCCCCACGTTTTCCCGAGCGACAACTGCCTTTTAAGCCATATATTCGTTTGCGAATTCAGATATTCGTCCGGCGAATTCAACTCGAAAACGCCGTATTCGCTTTCACGTTCCTTTTTTACCTTGTCAAGCTCGTCGTAAAAGGTCGTATCTTCGAGATATTTCTTTTTAAGCGCGCTTATTTCCTCTTCGTTTCTCGCCGAAAAGGCGCAAAACGAAACCTCGAAGGAATCCGTTCCTTTAAGCACGTCCGCAAACCTGAACGCGGCGACGTATTCCGCCTCGAACGTTGCGCCCTTGCAGGACAAATCGTCGCTTAAAAGCCCTTTCGGATTGTCGTAACCGTTATATTCGCCCTTAAAATCAGCGGGCGAAAGGGCGTAACCGCAATATTTTTTATTGCAACCGACGAAAATCTTCGTGTAATCGTTGGGTAAATTAAAGCCGTTATGGCTATAAACCAAACCGTTCAACCTTTCGTCGTTATCCGCAAATCCGTAAGCGTCGTGCCAGGAAAGCGCGGGCGTGGGTTGCAGGCAAAAATACAAATCGATATTTCTCGCTTCGTTTTGCTTGTTCGTAACCTTCACGTCGTAAAGCGTAACGGCGTCGTCTTTCGGAACGCATATCGTGAAAATCACTTCGAGCCCTTTATATTCGCCGACGATTTTCTGATAATTTATTCCGACGTGGGTTTCGTGAACGGCAAAGGGCAAATCGGCGTAATTCCTGTTTGCGGAATAAATTTCGCCCGAATCTTTATCCTTTATATAAACGTTCCTGACGCCCTTTTCAACGTCCCTGCGCTGCGTGTCTATCGCCATTCGCGAAAATCCGTTTCCGAACTGGTCGCTTTGGCAAACCGTTTTTTCGTTCCAAAGATAATTCAGCCAAGGTCTTCTCGGCTTCATATCCTTTATAACGTATTCTTTGTTTTTATCGTCAAAAAAACCTTGCATTTTTCGTTTCGTTAATTCCGTCGTTTCGGCGGTTCTTCGCCGCTTTGCGCGGCGATTTCGTTCCGCCGTTTCAATAGGCAGCTCCGCCGCTTTGCGCGGCGATTTCGTTCTGCCGTTTCGTTTCGGCGTTTCGTTCGTTCCGTTTGCGTTATAAATTCATATTCGCAACGGTCACGGTGTTTATATGGCTCTGGAAGCACAGATTCGCGGTTTTCCCGAAGCCCTCGATAAGCGGGAGAACGGGCGCTTCGAGCTCTTCGATTTTATCCGTTTTTCCGCCAAGATAATCGAGAATAACCTCCCTGCAACTTTCAAGCCTTAAAAGAAGCCCGCCAAGACGCATTTCGTGAAGTTCGATGCCGAACGGCTTGTTCTCTTTATTCCACGACGCCTTGAAACTCGCGATAAACTTTTTAAGTCTTTTTATAAGCTCGGGATAAACTACTTCGGCAATGCGTTTAAGCTCGGTTTTATCCTCTTCGAGATAAGCCTTGCGCGTTCTCACGCCGAGGTCGTATTTAAGTTCGAGAACCTTGCAAAGCTCGGACAAATTCTCGAAAAGATATGCGAATTCGCCTGCGCCCTTCGCCGCGCGTTTAAGCTTTAAGGCGTGGCTTTTGTAAATTTCACCGTCGCCGATTTCGACGTGATAATCGAATCTTCCGGCAAGCGGGTCGTTATAAAAGCCCCAGCGGCTCGGGTTGTTGCACTTTTCGCAATCCTTGATTTTGTTGGGTAAATCGAGCGACGTAAATGTATCGTATTTTATGCCGTAAACCTCGGCGAATTTCTTCTTTATATTGCTGTCTTTCGTTTGATAAAGGTATTTTTCGGCGCAATAGAACAGCGCGGGAAGAACGGCAAAGCACGAACAATCGCGACCGTCGTCGCCCCAAACGGTTATCGTAACGTCCTTAATATCGCGCTCGCGGCAACACTGCATAGCGTATTTCATCGTATTTATGGAATGGCCGTTCATAGGAACGAAGCCCGTCCACGCCCACGCGCCGCCTGCAAAGGACACTTTATCCGTAACGGCAAGATGTTTTTTGAGGTTGCCGTCGTAATGCTTCTTGCTGTCGTGATAATAATCCCAATAGCAAAGCGTAACGTTCTCCGGAACTTCGGGTTTATCGCCGTTTTCGGCCATATGCATAATCAAATCCGACCACATAGCGGGCTTAAACCCGTGTTTATCGGCAATTTCGCTCACCTTAACGAGATGCTCGTATAAAAGGCGTTGAACGCTTTGGGGATAACCGTGTTTATCGAGATATTTTCCCCTGCCCATCATCGGGGCTTCGTCCATACCGATATTTATTTTCTCGGTGTCGAAACACTCGCGGAGCGAAGCGAACATTTTATCGATAAGCGCGTAAGTTTTTTCCTCGTCCGCAAGAAGAATGTTCATTATATCTCTTATATCGCTGTACGCGTCCCATTTGAAAATTCCTTCCAGGTGCGCGAGCGTCTGAATAAACGGAATAGCCGTCATTCCGATTTTTTTGCAATAATCGTTGATTTCTTTAAGTTCGGCTTTCGTGTATCTGCCGCGAAGATGCCCGAAATAAGGCTCGCCCTCGATTTCGTAAACGTCCTCCATATATAACCCCAAAGCGTTGTAACCCGCTTTTTTGATAAGGTTCGCGTAACGCTTCACCTCTTCAACTTTCATAACGCCGTCGCGCGACATATCGAGCATCACGCAAAGAGTTCTTTCTTCCGCCATAATTTTCTCCTCGGTTTATTTTTTGTTTTTTAAGTTTTTTAGAACTTCAAAATAAATTTCACGATTTCAGTTCTTTATAGAAATAATCGAAAACCCCGGCCGTCCAGCCGAGCATTTCAGGCACTTCGTATTCGTTCACGGTTGCCGCTCCGCCCAAAGCCGCGTCGTATTTCTCCCAAAGTCTGCCGCTTGCGGCGAACTCGTCCGAAACGGTTTTAAGGTAAGTTTCGGCTATCCGCTTTGCCGTTTCGGCTTCGCCGGTCGCCTTTGCCGCCTCGTAAGATAAATAGTTATCGGGAGCCCAACTGTTCGGATAACCCCATTGATACCTTATCGTATCTTCCGTTTTTTCAACGCACACAACGCCGTTTTTCAACAAAAGTCGGCCTATAAGTCGATTAAACGCCTCTTTTTCGGTTAATAACCCGACTACGAACGGCATAAACTGCGCGCTGCAATTTATCCCGCTTCTTTCTTTCGTAACGAAATTGTAATCGTAAAAAAGCCCGTCGTTTGCCAAAAGGTACTCGTTAAAAAGCCGTTTTCTTTTCTCCGCCGCTTCCTCGAACACGCTTTTTTGCTCCGGCTCGAACCACTCCGCCCATTCGGCAAGACGTTTTTCAAGCGAATAAAGCAAGGCGTTCAAATCCACGGGGCAAACCTGCTCGCCGCAAAAGCCGAAGCGCGGCGTCCAATCCATTCCGCTTTCGGCAACGGCGATAAAACCCTCCGCCAAATTGCACTTTTCCTTTTCGGTTTTTTCGTCCGAAAGTTTAAGCCTTTCGCCCGCAACCAAATCGTAATACGCAATAAGCTCTTCTTTCGGCAAAACGTGGTGAAAATACCTGTTAAGCCCGAGCGGCGTCGACCTTTCCCTTTGCCAGAAATTATACTCTGTTTTTTGCGAAAAGTAAACGGTTTTCAGCCACTCGTCGTCTTTCGTCGCCTCGTAAACGTCGCTGAACATAAGATGAAGATATGGCGGTTGCGAGCAAAATTTGCACATATGGTCGCTGAGCGCGTTCGGCACGAACCCTTTCAGTTCCAAAGCGTGAACGAGGTTATCGACGTTGTTTTTCGCTTCCTCGATAAGTCCGTCCGCAATAAGCCCTTTATTCGTGAAAAACGTGTCCCAATAATAAAGGTTTTTAAACGGCCCGTCTATGCACGGCGGAATGAACGGCTTAACGTACAACCGCGGCGTTTCGGCGTCCTTCGGCACGATTATCGCTTTGCGCCAGTTTTTAACGATATATTCGTGTGTTTTTTCAATATTATTCATAACTTTAATTTTATGGCTATTTTTACGGCTCGGCCATTCAAAACCGTATAGCCGGATTATTTATAGCTCGAAAACCTTTTCCGAATCAAAAATTTCAAACAAACTTCCGCACGCCCTCGTCCAGACGTACCTCGAAAGTCCGCTGTCGGTTTGCTTCGGAAATCCGTTTACGATGCGGAAATCGACGTCCTCGCACCTGTCGGTAAAGCCTCCGCCCGTTATATAATCGGGTTGATAACAGACAAAACTTCTCCCTTTTTTATCGATTTTGGAGAAATTCGTCATAAATCCGTTCCGCGCTTTATCGAAATATTCTTTATCGCCCGTCAGAACGTAATACCAGAAATCGGCTTCGGCTCGCCAAATCGTCCAGGCGTGCCCCATACACAAAGCGTTGCCGTCCTTATCGCCTTCCCACTTCGTTTCCCACCAACGGAGAGAGCTGAAAAACATCGGCGCTTTGTGAGTTTTAACCACCCACGAATCGTGAACGTCGAGAATTTCTTTGGCTCTTTCGATATATTCCCGCCGCTTTTCGACTTTTGCGCAATAATAAAGCAACGTCAACGCGGAGCAGGACGTACTGCCCTCCTCAATAAACGGCTCGGATTCGTTTTGTTCAACGGTTTCCGTGGGGAAATTCAGCCCGCGACGATAAACGTACGCCGCGATTTTCTCGGCCGCCACATAATATTTCCGCGATTTTTCGGGCATTTTTTCTTTCAAAAACTCCGCGAGTTCGATAACGGGAATAATCAGGCAACAAACCGTAGTGTAATCCTGCGGATTTTCGGACCAGGCCGCATAAGTTACTATCTCGCCGTTTTCGGCAAGGTGATTTTTTAAAACGCTGTCCATAGCCCGAACGGCGTAATCGAGATATTTTTTGGCTTTTAAAACCTTAAAGGCGTCGAGAAGAATCCCCACGCCGAAAAATTGCTCCTGAACTCTGTTCGAGTTGAAAACGTTATAAGCGGGGTAATTTTCCCTTTTTTTGTAATAAATCGTCTGCCTGTCCTTCGCCTTGCTTTCGTCGCGTTCGGTTATAAGGTTCAGTGCGCCCTTTATCTTCTTTACGAGCGACTTCTTTTTGCCGAATTTTTGCATATACCTTAAAATTGCCGAAACGTGGCATTTCCATTCGCACAAATTCCCGTCGCCGGTTGACAAATCCTCCTCGCAAACCGATTGCATTGACTTATAAAAAAGCTCGTTAATCGACTTATAGGCGTAGATAACGCAATCAATACCTTTCTTTTTGCCCTTATACGGAACGGCGTTTATCAGCCCTTCTTTAATCGTTTCTACCTCCGCGTAACCGCCGAGATTTTCAAATTTTTTATTGCCGACGCGGACGAAATCGAAATCGCCGCAAACGTAAATTTTTATTTTTTCGCCGAGTTTCACGTAACTTTGCCCGTAAAACGCTACGGGTAATTTTTTAATTTCTGAAACCTTTGCCAACGCCTCGTTATAAGAAGAAACGGGCAAAAAAAGCAATTTCAGTTCTTTGTTGTCGCTTATCTTATACGCTTTATCGAACGAAGCGAGAAATTGAAGATTATCGAAAAACTGCCCGCCCGAAAAAAGCGAGTAGTCCATCTTCCAGCCGTCTGCCTTTTTTAAGGACAACAACAGCAAATTATTCCCCTCGGGATTGGTGAAATAGCAAAAAATATGCTTATTATCCGAGGAATTGTAAGGCGAATTGAAAAGAAATTGCTTTTTCCAACCGCCGCAATTTTTTTTGCCCATAAACCTTACGGGCAGATTGAGGCCGAATTGCGACAACTTGTCGCTCGCCGTTTTCAAATCGACGAGATAGCCGCCGTGCTTGCGACAAACGGAAATTCTGCTTTCGGTTTCCGCGTTTTCGCCGTTTTCGTCTATAACGCCCTTGCGGGAAAGATAGGGCGTGCCCTGCGGCTTTTCGCCCTTTCTTATATCGTCCGTTTTTAAAGTATAACTCACAGACAAATCGCCCGTAAAATATCTTCTTATAAGTTCGTCGTAAACGCCGTTTTTCAGCATTCCACGTCAATCGGCTTGCCGCCGTCAATTCTCGATTCTTCCGCCGCAAAACTCATTCTGTGCGAAATCATACTGTCCTCTATGGTCGTTCTCGTTTCGGTCGGCTCTCCGCCCGTAACGTAAGAAACGAAATCCTCGAACAAAAGCTTGTCCCCGCCGCCGTGAACGCTGAAATCGTCGCAGGTTTTCGTAAGGTCGATAACTCTGTCCTCGGAGCGGAACGGTCTCACCGTTATCTTGTTCTCTTCCATATCCCCCTCGATTTCGCCGAGAGTGCCGTGGATTTTTATGCACCTGTGACATTCCTTGGAAAACGCCGTCATCGTAAGCTGCGCCGTAACGTTATCCTCGAAAAGCATATTGACGACCTGATGGTCCACGACGTCGTTATCGCAGGCGAACACGCATCTGCCGTAAGGATTGTTCCTGTCCTCGATGAGCGCGTTTATATGTTCCTTTCTCGTTCCTTTGAAAACCGCGGAATTGCCGAGAATGGGATTATACGCCTTGTAAACGTCGTTGTATATCTTATACGCGTCGTAAGGGCAATCCTTTTTAACCGATTCGGGGCAGTCCTGACAACGAGCCGCGCTTCCCTTCGGAGCGTTTTCCTTTTTGAAATAATACAAATCGCCGAACGACGACACCTTTTTGCACTTTTTGCCGATAAGCCAGTAAATAATATCGAGGTCGTGACAGCACTTTGCAAGAATCATCGGCGAACTTTCCGCCTTGTTTCTCCACGCGCCGCGGACGTAAGAATGAGCGTCGTGCCAATAAGCCACGTTTTCGGTCTGGCTTATCGTAACCACGTCGCCGAGTTCTCCGCTTTTGATTATTTCGCGGAGCTTATAATAGAAATGACTATAACGCAAAACGTGACAAATCATCACTTTTTTGTCGTACTTTTTCTTCGCGGCAAGGATAGCCTCGCAATCCTCGAAAGTTGCCGCGATGGGCTTTTCGAGGCACACGTCGTAACCGAGTTCCATTGCCTTAACGGCGTGCTCCTTGTGCTGCTTGTCCTGCGTGCATATAATCGCCGCGTCGGCTATTTTGCCGCAGGCAAATATCTCCTCCGCGCTTTTAAAACAGTTCTCTTTTTTAACGCCGTAATCGGCTACGGCCTTTTCGCGGGCGTTTTCGTTCACGTCCGCTACCGCCACGAGTTCGGTTTTGTCGTCCGCAATCGCGTAATCGCCGAAAAGCTGACCTCTGTTGCCGAATCCGACAATTATAACTTTCAGTTTATCCATCTCGTTTATCCCCAAAATTTCTCACTTTGCCCGTCAAGATTTAACCCTGATAACGCTTATCGCGCCGAACACTCCCGTGTTCTTATCGCCGTCCGTCATACGGTTTTCCTCCGTTGAACCGAGCGTGAGCTTTATTTCGTTTTCGCCGTTTTTGCTTTGTTTCGTTATATCGAACTCGAACGGACTCCAAAGCCTTGCGCCGACGAATTCGCCGTTTATCTCCGCGCTTGCGTATGCGCATTCCGCGCCGTCGAGCCTTAATATTACTCTTTCGCCCGCCGCTTCTTTTTCGATTGCCGTTCCTTTTTCGGGTGTCGCTTCTTTTTCGGCTACCTTTTCTTTTTCGCCCGCCGTTAAGGAAACCTTCTTATAAAAGGTAACTTCGCCCGAAAATCCGTGCTTTCCGGCAGAGAAAAAGTCGACTTTTTCAACGGGTTTCGGAGTTTCGAGAGTTTTAACCGTGCCTTCGGCCGCGTTCCCCTCTCCGCAAACGCTCCAACCGTCGGTAATATCCGAAACGAGTTTCTCCTCCGCGCTTTTTTCGGGCTGAATTTTTTCCTGCGAAAAACGAATAATAGTCGATTGATAAGGCTTTAAATCGATTTTCACGGTAACGCCGTTTTTATCGGTTTTAAAATCCGCAGGCGAAACGTCGCCCGTTTCCGCGTTCCAGATTTCAGCACCCGAAAAGCCTTTCCTTTCAACGGTAAAACTTCTCTCTTCCGCAAGCGTATTCACGAAGAAATCGAGTTCGGAAACGCCGTCGATTCGTTTTTGCAACAACACGCCCTCGGCGTTGCCGTAAGCGGGAGCTAAACCGCATTTTTCCACGACGGCCGAAACGACGTCCTCTTCTCTATGCTTTTTGAATACGATAAAATTCTTCGAAGAACGAAGTTTTTCAAGCGTTTTCTCGTAACTTGCGCTTCTTAACCCGTCCGCGTCCGTCGGCGAAAAGTCGCCTATGGCGTAAACGGACCCGCCGCGAGAAGCAAACTCGCAAATTTTTTCGAGAGTTTTCTCCTTTATTACCGACGAAAAAGGCAAGATAATCGACTTATAGCCCGACTTTTCGTTATCGATGCCGCAACTGCCGTTAAGTTTTTTCTCAACGCCGAAGCCGTTCAAGAAATCGAAGCAAACGCCGTTTTCGTTGAGGCGGCAGGTGAGTTCGACAAGCTGTTCGTCAAGCTCGTGAAGAGGGTATCTGTAAAGCGGACGGAACTCCGCCCACGAAGTTTCAACGGGGAAATACACCGCCGCGTCG
>CALDMH010000102.1 GCA_937915565.1 uncultured Clostridia bacterium
AGTTTTTATAAGTCCCTCGAAACCGCCGTTCACGCCCTGACCGTTAGATAAAATGTAAATTCCGCAACCGATAAACGCAATAATGACGTACATTATATTGCCGATATTGTGAATTATCGGCATAAGCATATTTGAAAATCCGTTCGCCTTATTTGAAACGTCGAAAAGTTCGTCGTTGAGCGCGTCGAAACCTTGTAAGGTTTTATCCTCGTGGCAAAATACCTTAACTACCTTTTGCCCGTTCATCATCTCTTCGATATAACCTTC
Organism: uncultured Clostridia bacterium; assembly: GCA_937915565.1. Lineage (GTDB taxonomy): Bacteria > Bacillota > Clostridia > Christensenellales > Borkfalkiaceae > UBA10281. Next base: position 268 of record CALDMH010000102.1, read on the forward strand.
AACTTTACCTACGGAACGCTGTTGCGCCATAAAGTATTTCGCGCTTTTCCCGCCGATTTTCTTGGTTACGAAAAGAATTACGATAACGCCTAAAACGACTATCGCCCAAAGAATAACGCTATAATAAAGCATTACAATCGTCAAGGTTATAAGCGTTATTATCGTCGAGCAAAGCTGAGGAATCGACTGGGAAACGAGCTGACGAATAGCGTCGACGTCGTTCGTGTAAATACTCATTATGTCGCCGTGAGCGTTACGGTCGAAATATTTGATGGGAAGCTTTTCCATCTTATCGAACATATCGTTACGCATATCCCTTAAAAACTTTTGCGTAAGAATCGCTCCGAACCACCCGAGTAAAAAGTTTGCAACCCAACCGACGGCGTAAACGCCGAGCATCGTGGAAAGAATTACGAGAACGTTTTTCCAAGCCTCTTCGACAGAACCGCCTTTAACGGCGAAATCGAATTGCTTATAAAGATTTTGAAGGAAAACTCCGGCAATAGAGCCCGAAATCGCGCTGACGACGAGGGTTATCCCGACTGCGAAAAGCAAACCTTTGTAATTCTTGAACATTATGCCCAATAATCTTTTTATGGTTTTAAAGTCGGCTTTCCCGCCCATTCCGCGCATAGGCGGTCTTTTTCCGCCAATAGCTGCCGCTTTCGACATTATAACTCGCCTCCTTCGCTATCGCTGTTTTTATTTTGAGAGCTATAAACTTCTTTATAAATCTCGTTAGTTGCAAGCAATTCGTCGTGCGTTCCCACGGCGTTGATTTTTCCGTTTTCCATAATCACTATCAGGTCTGCTTCCATAACCGAAGCAACTCTTTGAGCAATGATTATCTTCGTCGTTTCGGGAATATATTTTTTGAAAGCGGCACGAAGAAGCGCGTCCGTTTTCATATCAACCGCACTCGTGGAATCGTCGAGAATAAGAACTTTGGGGTTAGAAATTATTGCTCTTGCAATGCAAAGACGTTGCTTCTGGCCGCCCGAAACGTTCGCACCGCCTTGGTCGATAACGGTATCGTAGCCGTCGGGGAACTGCGAAATAAACTCGTCGGCCTGCGCAAGTTTGCACGCCTGAACGATTTCTTCGTCCGTCGCGTCCTCTTTACCCCAACGAATATTATCCTTTATCGTACCGCTGAAAAGCATATTTTTTTGAAGAACCACCGCAACGCTTTTACGCAAAACGTCCATATCGTATTCTCTTACGTCGACGTCGCCGACTTTCACCGAACCTTCGGTTACGTCGTACAAACGCGAAATAAGGTTGACGAGCGTGGTTTTTGAAGAACCCGTTCCACCGAGAATACCTATCGTCTGCCCCGATTTAATATCTAAATTTATATTTTCGAGAGCAAACTTTTTTGCTTCCGCGGAATATTTAAAGCTTACGTTTTCAAACGTTATATCGCCGTTTTTAACCTGCATAACGGGATTGACCGGATTTGTGAGCGTACTTTTTTCGTCCAGAACCTCGACTATTCTGCGCGCCGATTCGAGCGACATTACAATCATAACGAAAATCATTGAAATCATCATAAGCGACATAAGAATCTGCAACGAATACGTCGTAAGGCTTTGCATTCCGAAAGCGTCCAAAGTCGTCCCCGGCGTGAAAAGTATTATTTTCGAGCCGAGATAACCGAGCGCAAGGAGCGCACCTTGAAGACAAATTTGCATAAGCGGAGAGTTGAGCGCAAGAATCTTTTCCGCCTTTGTGAATTCTCTGCACAATTCGTTTGATACGCCCGCAAATTTATTGGATTCGTAATCCTCTCTTACGTACGCCTTTACAACTCTCATTCCGTTGATGTTTTCCTGCACGGACTCGTTCATCGCGTCGTATTTCGTGAACAGTTTTTTGAATATCGGCATAGCTTTTCTTACTATAAGGAAAAGCCCCACTCCGAGGAAAGGTACGGTCACGAAAAACACCGTGGGAAGATAGGGATGAATACTGAAACTCATAATTATCGAAAATACGAGCATCAACGGGCTTCTTATTGCCGTTCTGATAAGCATCATAAACGACATCTGAACGTTAGTTATATCCGTCGTAAGACGAGTAACAAGCGAAGACGGACTGAACTTATCGATGTTTGCAAACGAAAAACGCTGAATGTTTTCAAACATATCGTGGCGAAGATTTTTCGCAAAACCCGCCGAAGCCTTTGCGCAGAACTTTCCACCGAGCATTCCGGCGACAAGAGCAACGATTGCCGCGCCAATCATCAAACAACCGACGCGAATCATTCCGTTCGTATCGGGGCTTCCTCCTCCGGCTGGTTGAACGCATTTGCCGAAACGGAAAATCAAAAGAGGTATTAAAACCTCCATTGCCGCTTCGACTACCATACATAAAATCGTAATCACCGCCGCGGACTTATACTCCCGCAAGCATTTGGCTAATTTTTTTAACATACTACCTCTATATAAATCAATTTAATTGAATTTTAGTTCTATTTTAAAAAATTGTCAATGAAATCCACTGAATAAAAAAAGAAAAATCAGTGAATTTTTCAAAGATTTTTCTCATATGCGCGGCTCAAAATTTTGACGCCGAAAATTCCGAAAAAGAAATTTTCAATTCGTCCCAAAATCTAAATGCCGAAATATATTTTTTATCGCACCGAATGCCGATTTTTCATTCGTTAAACGTTTAAATTCCGAAATATATTTTTTTCATCGTAAGTGCGTCCTCGGCTTGCGTTCCCGCCGATTCGCATATAACCACAGGTTCGAGTTCGAGTTCTTTAAGCGCGATTGCAAGCGGCTCGAATTCCGGACCGTATTCCTTATCTTCAAACGTAAGATGCCGTATTTCGCCTTTCGTCGAATACTGAATTTTAGAAAAATGAGCGTGAAAATGCTTCATTTTATTCATACCCAACTCGCCGATAAGATATTCGAGCCTCGATTTGTAGTCGTTTACGGTTTTCAGGCTTCCCTGCTCCCTTGCGTTGACGTGGCCGAAATCGATTGTCGGAATGAAACATTCGTCCACCTTACAAAACGCGGCAATTTCTTCAATCGTGCCGATTTGCGCCGATTTACCCATTGTTTCGGGACAAAAAATCATATCGTTTAACGAGTTTTCGTAAATTAAATCACGCAGAATTTTCATTCTGTCCAAGGTTTTTAAAACGGCCTCCTCTCGGCTGACCTTACCTTGTGCGGCAGGGTGAAAAACGATTCTCTTGCCCTGCATAAGTTTCATCATCTTCGCACTCGAAAGAATATAATTGAATGAATTGACGGCCTTTTCATCTTCGGGCGTGGCAAGATTTATAAAATACGGCGCGTGAACGCTAAGGTCGAGCCCGACGTTTTTAAAAGCGTTGCCTATACTGACGGCTTTTTCCGCGCTTAAATTCACTCCTCTTCCGAAAGAATATTCGTAACAATCCAAACCCATCTCATAACACCATTTAGCGGCGTTCTCCGTGGACTTGTCTTTTAAAAGTTGAAAACTTTCGCTGTTTCCGCTCGGCCCGAATTTAATCATAATTTTTATCCTTTTCAAGTTGTTTTTTTAATTCTTCTATATCGTAAAACTTTTCAATATCCCTTATGTAATCGTCAAAAAACACCGTTATTACGTTTCCGTATAAATCGCCGTCAATACCTTTTATATAAGTTTCCGTAAGCACAAAATCGAGATTGAAAGTCGGGCGCGCGCCGTAATTAGTTATCGAATCGAATCGTTTCCCGTCAATAAAAACGTGTGTTTTATACACGCCGCTTTTTATGCGAAATTTGTTTTTTTGCACGTTGACGTTTGCCGTGGGGAAACCGATGGTTCTTCCTACGGCTCTTCCTCTAACGACTTTCCCCGTGAGAAAGTACGGCTCGCCTAAAAGTTCGTTAGCTTCCTTGATTTTCCCTTGTTTTAAAAGGATTTTTATTTGCGATGAAGAAACTTTTTCGCCGTTAACGTCCGTTTTAGGAATTATAAAGCAAGGAATACCTGCGTTTTTGCAAAGCTCGGCGAGTTTATCCGCGTCGCCCTCGGCGTTCTTTCCGAATCTGTAATCGAACCCGCAAACGACAGCCGTTAAATTAAGCGTTTCGGTAAGTTCGCGAAAAAAATCCTCACAGGAAGTGTTTTTAAGTTTTTCGTTAAAATCGGCAACGACGGTTTCGTCAACTCCCAACCTTTCGGCTTTTGCAATTCTTTCATCGAGCAAAAGCAATGCTCCGTCTTTACAGTAATCGTCATTTTTAAAGGTAAATAAAGCAATTTTGCAACCTTTTACGTCTTGCAATTTTTTTGCTTCGTTTATCAATTCTCTATGTCCTACGTGAATACAGTCGAAATATCCAAGCAGTAACACAACCTTTTCCGCACGTTTTTCACCGAAATTTATCGTTACCATTTCAGTCCCTGATATAAGCCTTCGTTTTTATTTTACCGTTAATTACTTCACCAATTCCGTAAAAACCTTCGGGTGAAAAAATCTTATATAACCCGTCCGGATAAGGGAAAATATCGTATAATCCGTTAAATAGCCTGACGGTTTCTCTTTCATTTAAACGTATCTCGGGATAAAAAACTACCGATTCGGGAGCAATCAAAAACTTCTCCTTATTTTCCGAAGCTAAAAAATCGTCAACTTTAACGCTGTTTTCGATTGCAAAAACTCCCGATTGAGTGCGCACCAAATCCGTCATCGTTCCGACGGTGTTACACAAAGCCGCAATATCACGCACGATAGACCTTATGTACGTTCCGCCTTTACACGAGATTTTAAATTTATAC
>CALDMH010000103.1 GCA_937915565.1 uncultured Clostridia bacterium
CCGCCGAAATTACTTTCAGAACCGCTTGCGCGGCGGAAGCCATCGAGCTCGGAACGAACTTGTTCCCCGATATGAACATCGGCGCGGGCACGGTTATAAACGGACGGCAATGCGTTGAGGCTCTTAACGCCGGAGCAAAATTCATCGTTTCCCCGGGGCTTTCAAAAGAGGTTGCGGAGATATGCGCGGCAAACGGAGTGGATTATTTCCCGGGATGCGTAACCCCCACCGAAATTATGGAGGCTTTGGAACTCGGTTTAACCACGCTTAAATTTTTCCCCGCAAACGTTTACGGCGGCCTGAAAGCTTTAAAAGCTTTGTCCGGCCCGTTCCCGCAGGTAAGATTTATTCCCACCGGCGGAGTGGATTTGACCAACCTGAAAGAATTTTTGGAATTCGATAAAATTTTCGCCGTCGGCGGCTCGTTTATGATGAAGGGCGACGTGCGCGAAAATTGCAAGAAAATTAACGAAATATTAAAAGAGGTGTAATATGAAAGTCGTAACGTTCGGCGAACTTATGCTTCGCCTTGCTCCGGAAAATTATTTAAGATTCGTCCAGAGCGAAAAATATGAGGCCACTTTCGGCGGAGCGGAGGCAAACGTTGCCGTAAGCTTGGCAAATTACGGCGCAGACGTTGCGTTCGTAACGAAGCTTCCTTCCCACGAGATAGGGCAGGCGGCGGTTAATTCGTTGAGAAAATTCGGCGTGGATACCTCGAAGATTGCCCGCGGCGGAGACAGAGTAGGTATATATTATTGCGAAAAAGGCGCAAGTCAGCGTCCGAGCAAGGTTATTTACGACAGGGCAGGTTCGTCCATCGCAACCGCTTCACCCGAGGATTTCGATTGGGATAAAATATTCGGCGGAGTGGGTTGGTTTCATTTTACGGGAATAACGCCGGCTCTTTCGGATAAGTGCGCCGCGATAACTCTCGAAGCGTGCAAAAAAGCAAAAGAGAAAGGCATAACGATTTCCTGCGATTTGAATTTCCGCAAAAAGCTTTGGAGCAAGGAAAAAGCGGGAGAAGTTATGGGTGAGCTTTGCAATTACGTCGACTATTGTATTGCAAACGAAGAGGATGCGAAAGACGTTTTCGGAATAGAGGCGGACAACACCGACATAAATAACGGGAAGCTCGACAGAAACGGATACGTATCGGTTGCTAAAAAACTTACCGAAAGGTTCGGATTTAAAGGCGTTGCGATAACTCTTCGCGAAAGCATTTCCGCAAACGACAACAACTGGTCCGGTATGCTTTACACGAACGGAGAAGCCGTATTTTCAAAGAAGTACGCAATGCACATCGTAGACCGCGTCGGCGGCGGCGACAGTTTCGGCGGCGGTTTGATTTATTCGCTCGCAAACGGTTACGACGCTCAAAAAGCCATAGAGTTTGCCGTTGCGGCTTCCTGCTTGAAGCACTCGATAGAAGGCGATTACAATATGGTATCGCTTGCCGAGGTTGAAGCTTTGGCAAAAGGCAACGCGAGCGGCAGAGTTCAAAGATAAAACGATAACGAATAAAAAGAGTCCTTCGGGGCTCTTTTTTTTTAAATTTCGGAAAACGCAAAAGTTACTTTTTTGTCGGGTAGGGATTTCATTTGTCATCACTAACTATTTTTGTGGCGATAAACCGATTTATGCGGCGTTTAACGCCGCTCGTAGTACGGTCAAAAGTACA
>CALDMH010000104.1 GCA_937915565.1 uncultured Clostridia bacterium
TCGGACTTGCAAGCAACCAAAACGCCGATATTTTTGATGATTTTTGGCGAAGACGAGCGCAGACGTACTTGACGTACTTCAAGCGAGAATTTGACAAAAAGCACGGAAATTGCGGCGCTTTGGCAAGGTTCGATTTATTCTTGGCTGGCATAGTAAATACCGAAAAAGACGCCTTTTCGGTAATTAGTGGCGGCGAATGAAATTTCTAAATGGAAAATTTTATAAAAAGTCAAAAAAACGCTTTATTTTTGTCGCAAAAATTTAAAAAATAGTGTATAATGGATTCGGTATAGTTTAAGTATGGGCGGATTACGCTTTAATCCGCAAAACACGGAGCCGTAATGATAGAACAATCAGTAATTTTAACTCCAATTTCATTGTGGGAAGGTTTCGACGCTTCCCGGCCGACGAAGGCTAATATGCTCAGCGAAATCCGTTACGATAACGTAGTTCATAAGGATTTCTTTTTTTCGGGCAGAGAAGTCGGTAGCGAAAGAGTCCGTATTTTCGGAACTTATTTCACTCCGGACGATTCGGCGTCTCACGAATGTTTGCTCTATATTCCCGATATAACCGACAGGATAAATTACGAAGAAGTTATCGATTACGTTAAAATGGGTTTCTCGGTTCTCGTAATCGACCTTTACGGCAAGAGAGAAAATGCGGAAAATTACACCGTTTATCCCGAATCCGTTTCTTACGCGAATTACGAAACGCGCGGAAGAAGAATGGATTTCGTCGATAAAAGCGCGGCGGAAACCTGTTGGTACGAGTGGGTTGCGGCGGCGAGATACGCCTTAACGTTCCTTCTCGAACAAAACCCGTCCGTTAGCAAAGTGGGGATTATCGGCATAAAGAACGGCGCGAACATAGCGTGGCAGCTTGCCGCGGTTGACGATAGAGTGAGATGCGCCGTGATAATGTTCGGAGCGGGTTGGTCGGCTTATAAGGGAATAAACAAGTTTTCCGACGCCGACGTGGTGATGAACGAGGAGAGAAGAAAATACATCGCCGCGGTTGACGCACACGCTTACGCGCAATACGTTAAATGCCCGATTTTGTTTTTAACGTCGACGAACAGCACCGAATACGATTTCGACCGTTCGCTCGACACTTTATCGAGAATAAGGGCGGACGTTCCTTACGCGTTCAATTTCTCACCCGGGTTCAACGTGTATCTCGACGAGGATTGCAAAAAGGACGTCGAGTTGTTCCTTTGCCGCCAAT
>CALDMH010000105.1 GCA_937915565.1 uncultured Clostridia bacterium
CGCTTCACGCGTAAACCCGTCTATAAGTCGATAAACGGCACTTTCTTTAAACTCAATGCGTTTGACGTCAAGTCCGTTTTTCACGGCTTCCTTCGGCACGAGATAACGCTTTGCAATCTCGTATTTCTCGTTTCTCGTGTAACCGCTGAGCTCCAAAACTTCCATTCTGTCGAGAAGCGGCGAAGGAATCGTATCGAGCGAATTTGCCGTCGTGATGAATATCACCTTTGACAAATCGTAAGGTATTTCGAGATAACGGTCGCGGAAGGTTACGTTTTGCTCGGGGTCTAAAACTTCGAGAAGCGCGCTTGCGGGGTCGCCGCGAAGGTCGCTGGAAAGTTTATCTATTTCGTCGAGCAAAATCACGGGATTCACCGTTCCCGCTTCCTTCATAGCGTACATTATTCTGCCCGGCATCGCTCCGACGTAGGTTTTTCTGTGTCCGCGGATTTCCGCCTCGTCCTTAACTCCGCCGAGGCTCATTCTCACGAATTTTCTATCCAAAGCTCTCGCAACGGATTTTGCAATCGAGGTTTTTCCCACTCCGGGAGGGCCGTAAAGGCAAAGTATCGAGCCGCCCGTTTTGCCCGTGAGCTTCAAAACCGCAAGGTATTCTATAATTCTTTCCTTGATTTTTTCAAGTCCGTAATGGTCGTCTTCGAGAATTTTTCTCGCGTCCGCAATGCTTTCCCTGTCCTTACTCTCCTCGTTGAACGGTAAATCGAGAATCCAATCGAGATAGGTTGCGAGAACCGTGTAATCGGGCGAGGACGGATTCATTTTATCCATTCTCGAAAGCTCTTTTAAGGCCTTTTCTTCAACCTCTTTCGGGAGTTTTTTCTCCAAAACACGCTCTTTTAACGCGTCCTTTTCGTCCTCGTCGTCGCCAAGTTCGCTGTGTATGGCTTTAAGGCGTTCCCTTAAATAAAACTCTCGCTGACTTTTCTCGACGCTGGCTTTAACCTTATCCGAAATTTCCTTTTCGGTTTTTATTATTTCCATCTCGTGAACGAGGAAATTGAAAAATGCGTATAACTTCTCTTTCACCGTCGAATATTCGAGAATCTGCTGTTTGTCGCCTTCCCTGAAATTCATATTGTAAGTGGCGGCGTTCACGAATTCCTCGGGCTTGTCGAGAGCTAAAATATTTGCGAAAACGTCCTTATTGACCTTAACTTCCGGCTGTTTCAAAAAGTTTGAAAGTTCCGTTCTCACAACGCGGAAATAAGCCTCCGTTTCGGCGTCGTCGCCGTCAGCGGCAACTCTTTCTCTTACGGTTACGAGAAAATAATTCTCGTTTTCTTCATACGAAACTATCTCCGCCGCAAAAACGGCGTTTACGTTGACTTTTATGTTATCCCCGGGCATACGGGTTATGTGCTTGATTCTGCAAACCGTTCCCACGGCGCAAACGTCCTGCTCCGTCGGGTCTTCCACTTTCGCGTCGCGTTGAGCCGCAACGAAAATAAGCGCGTCGTCCGTATCGACCGCGGCGTTTATCGCGGCAAGCGATTTGAGCCTGCCGACGTCGAAAGACGTGAAAACGTTGGGCAAAATCACCTTCCCGCGAAGCGCGACCATAGGCAACGTTTTTTCGTCCGGATTTAATATTATATTTTCGGGATTGACGAGTCCGTCATCCCTGACGTCCTTGTATGCGTCCATTTTTTCTCCTTTTTCGGGCCCGGCCTTTCGGCTATCAATCAAACCAAACCCCTTTCTTTTGCAAATTATATAACGACATTTTAAAAATTGCGAGTTATAATACGAAAATTACCGTGAAATTAACCGAGTGAAATTGCGTTATAACACGCCAAAACGCAATCGCCTGCGGCAACCGCTCTTTCGCAAACGGCAATTCGCTCGCAAAATCAGGCTTTCGGCACGTCGGTTAAAATTATCGTTGCCGTTCCGCAAATTTTCGTTTTTGCGCGACAGGACACGAAATAACTGTCGCCTTTTTTGAAATTCTCTTCAAAGTCGTCGCATTCGATTTTCCCCTCACCGCTAACCACGGTTATCGCCGTAAAGCTCCCGTCGTTATAAAATTCTTTCTCGCCCGAAAGCCGAAGTTCTCTCACGCGGAAATATTTGCACTCGGCAAGAATTCTCTCCCCGTCCGTCTTTCCGTCGCCAAACTTTCCGGGCGAATATTTTTTGAAATCGATAACGTTCACGGCTTTATCGACGTGCAATTCTCTCAATTTTCCGTCCGCACCGCGGCGATTGTAATCGTAAACCCTGTAAGTGAGATTGCTGTTTTGCTGAATTTCGCAAATGAGGCAGCCTGCGCCTATTGCGTGAACCGTTCCCGCGGAAATAAAATAACTCTCGCCTTTTTTCACCGGAATAAAGTTAAGAAGCTCTTCAACCTTTCCTTCGGCGAGATATTTCAAAAATTCTTCCTTTGAGGAATCGCGCTTGAAACCGCAATAAATCCCCGCTCCCTCGGCCGCGTCCACGATATACCACATTTCGGTTTTTCCGTAAGAATTTTCGTTTTTCAAAGCGTATTCGTCGGACGGGTGAACCTGCACGGATAAATTCTGCTTTGCGTCAATCAGTTTGATAAGCACGGGAAAAAACTCGAATTTATCGCAATTTTCGCCAAGATTTTCCTTTGTAACGACGTCCTTTAAAAACCGTCCGTCGGCAATTTTCGTCAAGCCGTCCTTATGATAAGAAAGCTCCCAGCTTTCGGCGCAGGGCGTTTTATCCGTAACTTTTCCGTATTCCGTTTTAAGCCTTTCTCCGCCCCAAAGATAATCTTTACATTCGGGATATAATCTGTATATTTTTTCCGACATTATATTTCTCCGTTGTCTTATTTCTATGCCAGCCGAGAATAAAACGAACCTTGCCAAAACGCCGCAATTTCCGCGCTTTTTGTCAAATTCTCGCTTGAAGTACGTCAAGTACGTCTGCGCTCGCCTTCACCAAAAATC
>CALDMH010000106.1 GCA_937915565.1 uncultured Clostridia bacterium
ACAAACGAAAGCGCGATAAAATCAATGCCCTGCTCTATGCCGAAAAGCAAATCGTTCTTGTCCTGTTCGGATAAAAAGTCAAGTTTCAAATCCTTATTCGGGAAGAACATACTCTTATGGTCGCGCGTTTCGCCGCCGATTTTAACGACGGTTTTAACGGCATTGTCGGTCACTTCCTTAACCTCGAACTCCATAAGTCCGTTGTTAAGAAGAATGGTATCTCCTTTTTCTAAAACCTCGCACAAATACGGGTAATTTACCGAAACAATCTTTTCGTTTCCGAGAATATTTTCGGTCGTAAAAGTAAATTCGTCGCCCGCGTTTAAGGTGATTTTTCCGTTCTCATACCTGCCGGTTCTAAATTCCGGACCTTTCGTATCGAGAAGAATGGGGAGCGGAATCCCCCTTTCCTCGCGAAGTTCTTTGATTATTTTGATTTTTGCGGCGTGCTCCTCGTGAGTTCCGTGGGAGAAATTCAGCCTGCACACGTTCATACCGACGTCGTACATAGCCGAGATAACTTCCTTCGTACAGCTCGACGGGCCTAACGTGCATACGATTTTAGTTTTTTTCATACAACCTCTTTATATTATATAATCGAAAATTTTACGAACGAATAATTCTCTCTGTAATAATCGCTTTCGTAATTATCTTTCCACGAACCCGTAAGGTCGAAAGTCCAGGGCGAAACGCTCAACGGTTCGTACTCGGGCTTGAAATGATGCGGACCGTAAATATTTCTGTTACTGCTGTAAATCACGAGCGTTAAAAGATGCTCTTTGCCGTCCGCGTACGCGGCAAGGTCGCAAATGCGGTCGAACATAACGGTTTTAACGAAGTTTCCGTCCACGAAAACGTCGAGCGCGGCAAACCTGCCCGTAAATTTCAAAGCCGAACAACCCGCTTTTATCGTTACTTTTTTCTCCACGCTCAACTTGCCCATAAAGAACAGATAACCGTCCTTCGTGATATTTTTAACGTTGACCGTATCTTTCGCCTTCGCGATATAATAATTTCCGTCGGAAAGCATAATCGTATCGCTTTCGGTTTTAAGTTCGTCGTCGTAAACGGCGAAGTTACCGCGGATATAAATACTTTCAAGCTCCGTGTCGTAAGACAAGCAATTTTTGAGCGATTCTTTTTCGGGCGTTACGTCCGAAAGAACGAAATAAACGTGCTCTCGCTCGTAAAAATCAATCGTGAAGACGAGCTCGTTTTCTCCGACGACGACGTTTTTGGCAATATCGCAAGTTAAAAAACTCTTATCGAGAGTGCCTTTTTCTTTAAGTTCAACGGTGTTTCCGTTTATCTCGCATTTCTTTATATCCATTCTCTCGCATTCGAGGAACGTATTATCGGTCTTTTCCTTAACGTTGAAAACGTATTTCAAGTAAATCTTCCCGACGTATTTTTTTGCGATAAGGTCGTTGAAAATTGCGGGGATATAGCCTGATTTACCGTAATTCACACCGTCAAGCGAAAGGCGCGCCTTGTCAATCGTGAGAGAATTGAGCGGCTTTTCCGTAAGTTTCCATTCGCCGGAAAGGTCGATATATTCGCCGTCGTAAAACTTATCGGCGGCGTAAGGCTCGTCGCTTTCGAAAATAATCGCCGAACCGCCTTCTTCGAGTTTCAAGCAAACCTTTCCGTCCTTTAAAACGAGCGGATATTTTTCAAGTTTTTCGATATTATAGCCGTAAGGATATTTGGAATTGAGCTTTATCTCGGCTTCCACGTCCTTTTCGCTTATATTAACGACGTATAAAAATCTTCCGAATTCTCCGTCTCTGTATGCCGTCCTGATTTCCGCACTGTCGCTATAAACCTTATATTCGACCGAATTTTCAATATCCTTAAACGTGCAATTCGGTTTAAGTTCGGCAAACGAATATTTCTCGCCTTCGAGATATTCTGGAAGGTCTTTTTCAACGGCAAGTTTACCGCCCTGCGCGGTGAACTCAACGAGAAGGTCGAGCGTGGACTTATCCATATCCTTCATTTGAGGAATATAAACGTAATCGTAAGCGTAATTTCCTACGATAAACTTTCCGTTTTCAACCTTTCCGTGACGTTTGATTAGGTTTTCGTCGCCGAAATGGTGAGGGATATTCTTCGCACCGAACGTTTCGATGGTATTCGCGAACGAATCTTCGAGTTCCTTTACGGAAGGATAATCAACGTTTCTGTCGTAAGTGAGGTAAGCCGTTTTTATCGGGTGAAGAATAAGCACGTTCACCCTGTTTCTGCTCTCCGCAAGCAAATATCCGAGCCCCGCGAAATAATCGTTGAAATTTTTAAACTTATCGAACCAAGCCATATGCTCGGAATAAGACGTGGGATAATCCCTCTTTCTCTGGCCTCTTATCGAATAAGCCGTGAGATGCTGGCACATAAGGTTTACGCCGTTCACGTACTGCCATTCGGCGATACGTTTAAGTTCCTGCGGCGTAACGTCCCACCCGCAGCACGCAAACGTTTCCGTTAAAACGTGTTTTTTGCCGAGCTGCTCCGCAACCGAACCGATTTGCTTCGGTTCGAGTTCCGTGCCGATATATCTTCCGAGCCAATCGATGCCCGGGATATGCTCGTATTCGTAAAAATCCATCAAGCCCGCGCAGCACCACATTTGCATATGGATACGGGATTCTTCAACGGCGTGCCCGGTAAACTTGCAACCGTTTTCCTCGCACCAATCGTAAATCTGCTTAACGAAACTATTGATAAAAAATTCGTGCAAGGCGTTCCAGTATTTATATCTGAAAGAATACGCGCCCTCGCAATCGACGAAAAGTTTTCCGAGTTCTTCCCATAAATCGAGGCCGTACTTTTCCTTGAAATAAGGAACGAGTACGGGAGAATACGGAGTCGCCCATCTGTAATACTGCGGCTCGTCGGTGAAAAATCCGAGCATATATGTGCCGAAATTCGCTCCGCACTCTTTTTTATATCTCTCGTGAGTGAGGTCGATAAATTTCCTGACGATAGTTTTGTCGAGAATATCGACTACGGACGGATTGACTTTCAAATAAATATTGACGTAAGTCCCCTTTCCGAGAGGCTTGTCCGTCTTCGTCATTTTTCCGCTTTCATCGACGAAGTAAACCGCGTCGGCTTTTTCGTCAAACGAATCCCCTACGCTTCTGTCGAGATATTTCTCGTGGTTATTCTTGTCTTCGAGAAGTTTCATTCCCGCAAATCCGCTCGGCCAGCCGTTCTCGTCGTAGCTCCAAGCGTTCATATTCACTTTTTTGCTCTCTTCCACGCAAGCCTTGATGCACTCAAACCACTTTTCGCTTAAATATTCGGTTTTAAGTCCGCCTCTCGCGTGCATAAAAAACCCGCCGATACCCTTGTCGTGCATATAATTTATCTGACGGATAAGTTCTTCGGGTTGAAGGTCGTCGTTCCAGCTCCAAAACGGAACGGGTCTGTAATCTCTCAAATCGCCTTTCAATCTTTCGGTAATATTTTTCATAACTCACCTTGTTGTTTTTTCGTGAAAACCGATATGCCGAACGGGTTTTGAATTGTCCTCGCATTTTGCAGCATACCCGCTAAAAATTATATCATTAAATAAAAAAAAACGCAATAGAAAAAGTTACTTTCTTTGCGTTTTATTTTATACAATTTTTGCCGAATTTAAGATTGATTTTCAAGGCTGCGTTTGTAGTAGAAAACGTACTGCTGAACGAAGCCCGAATCCTCGCCGAATTCGCCGGTGAAGAAATCCGATATTTTTTTGCGGTCGGTAAGTTTTCCGCCGAAATCCTCTTTGTAAAGCTTTTCAATCCAGGTGTCCACGGGGAAACTGTCGGTTCGATGATAACCGAACAAAGCCACGCAATCGGCAACTTTCGGCCCGACGCCTTTGAGCGATAAAAGCTTTTTTCGGAGTTCGGCCGTGGAAAGCCCGTCGGCGGAAAGATTGAACTCGCCGCTCGAAATAGCCCTGGCGGCAAGCGGAACGTATTCCGCTCTGTAACCGTAACCGAGCTCGTAGAAAAAAGCGGGAGTTTCGGACGCAAGGCTCTCCGCCGTCGGGAACGCATAATAATCCTCGCCCATAAACGATTCCTTCTCTCCGAGAGCCTTTGCCGTGCGCTCGATTATCGATTTTATCCTCGGAATCATATTGTTTTGCGAAATTATAAAGGAAAAAAGCATTTCCTCGGTGTTCTGGCGCAAAATTCTCACGCCCGAGGCCCTCTTCGCCGCTTCTCTGACCACGGCGTACTTGCTGTTTTGAGCCCTTTTACAAATCGCGGAATAATCGGTTTTTAAATCGAAGTAGTTCTCAAAATACGCCCTGTCTTCTTCCTCGCAGACAATATCCGTGGAGTTTTCGCCGC
>CALDMH010000107.1 GCA_937915565.1 uncultured Clostridia bacterium
CCTGGTTATAAGACGCGGTAAATACGGTGTATTTCGAGGTTGTTCAAATTATCCTGCCTGCAAGTTCACAAAAAAGGATTAAACAATTAAAGAAAATGCGGAATGATAATAAGCATTGGCAAGCGAATACGAATTTATTTGATTCTGATGGCAAATTTATATCAAGTAAAGTAAAACAGTGCGGCGGTCGCGAGTTTGCGACCGCCGCACTTTATAATACTTTATAACACTTTATAATACACTCAAAAAAAATCTTCAATAAACCGTTAACGAATTCTTTCGCTTTTAATGAGTTTTCCGTAATTCCTCGGCTTGCGCACAAATTTAATTCCGTGCTTTTTAAGTATTGCGTGAATAATATACCATATCAAAGCTAATCCGAGAATTATCGGTACGGCTATCAAAAATCCCTCCGAAATGTCGCCGACTTTAACGTCGCTCCACATTTCGTTCATTGCCGTAAGTTCCGTGCGCGACAGAGCCGTCATCAACGCGCATCTGTCCACCGTCGATTTTTCGGGATACTGCGTGGTGAGCTGCCTGCCGATATTATCCTGCGAGCTATATACGATTACTCTTCCGTCCTCGGTTTTATATTCGTCCGAAATGTTGCCGAAATAGTAAGAATAATCGATTTCGTAAGTCAATTCGTTTTCCGCGGCTTCGGCGGGGTCTACGGTAAGTTCGTAAGTATCGAGCATTCTCTCGAACACCTCGTCGCCGGCAATGGGGCTGACGTAACCGATGAAATCCATATTCCAGATTGCGCATTCGGGACGCGAAATATAGTTGACGAAATCCTGCGCAAGCTCCTTATTTGCGCCTTTCGGCATAACCCAAGCGTCGAACCAGATATTGCTGCCCTCTCTCGGAACGGAATAATAAAGTTCCGCACCCTCCTCTTCGTCGGCGGTGTCCAGCGTGAAAGCCGCGTCGCCAGACCAGGCGAAGTTGATTGCGATTTTACCCGCCGCCATATCCTTTTTGCCGCTATCCACCTCGAATCCGTAAACGTTGTGTTTGAGAAGTTTAAGTTCCTCGCTCACCTTGTCCACGGTGTTCTTTCCGTCGGATTTGAACAAGCCGTTCAAAATCGCCTGTTTTTCATCGGAAAGCCCGAGTTTTTTAAACTCGTCCGAAAACTTCGTGTTTACGTTGTTGAAAATGCTTATAAGAGCGGATTGATATTCGTCGCCGGTGAAAGTTCCGTCCTCCCAAAGTTTGCGGAATTTAAACAGTTCGTCGCGATAAACGTAACCCACGGCAAGAGCGTAAGTATCGCGGATACTGTTCTTTATCGTGCCGAGATTTTTATAGTACGCTATCCAAGGAAGCTCCCAGGTGTTGACTATTCCGTCCAACGCCTCTTCGAGTTCCGCGCCGAATACCGCGAGTTCGCCGTCTTCGTCTAAAATCGAATTCTTGTCGATTGCCGAGTTGGTTTCAACGAGCTTTTTGGGATTATAAACGAATCCCATCGTTCCCCACATATAGCAAACGGCGTAATTTGCCCAGCTGAGCTTCTCGCCGCTGACGATATTCTCTTCTTCTTTCGAGTTGAACAGGTTTTTGATGAAATCCGAGGCGTAATCGTTGTAATTATCGACGGCGTCGTAAACGACGCTTCCGTTCTCCTCCGTTACGTCGTAAGTTTCGAGCATATCCTCGCGAATCATTCTTTGAATCATATAATCGGAGGGGCAAACGAGGTCGTAAGCGTAAACGTATTTGCCGTCCGAACCTCTCTTTTTGGTGAGTTGAAGCTCGTTGTACATATTTTCGAGAGTTCCGAAAGTCGAATAATTTACCTTAACCTTTTTGCCGTATTTGCCCGACGCCCACTCCTCGAACTTTTCGATTATATCCTCCGTTTCCCATTTCACGTTTTTTTCGGAAATGTACTCCTCGGCGTTATACACGTTGAGTTCGAGAACTTCTTCGCTCCCGCAGGAAGCGAGCATCGGTATTGCCGAAAACATAAGAATAACAAGCGAAAGTAAGGCTATAAGCCGATTAACGCGCGTTTTCATTCTTTTTAGCCCTCCTCGAAGCGGAAACGTTCTGTATAACGAGAACGATTACCATAAGTACGAAAATAAGTGTGGAAAGCGCACGGAGCGCGGGTACGGACGAGCCTTTTCCGCCTTTTGCGTAAGCGTCGAAAACGTAAGTGGAAATGGTGTCGAACGTCGGCGGACGAGTGAAGGTGGTGACGATATAATCGTCGAGCGAAAGAGTTATGGCAAGCATAAATCCGCTGAAAATTCCGGGAAGAATTTCGGGAAGAATCACCTTGAACAACGCCTTCGTGGGGCTTGCGCCCAAATCGAGCGCGGCTTCGTAAAGATTTCCGTCAAGCTGTTTGAGCTTCGGCAAAACCGAAAGATAAACGAACGGAAAGCACAAAACTATATGCCCGATAAGAAGCGAAGCGTAGGTTCTGCCGAAAGAGAACATCGTGCAAACGAGCGCGATTGAAACCGCAGTGACTATTTCCGCGTTTATAACGGGAATTTGCGTGAGCGCATTGAGCGCGCCTTTAACCCTGCGGCCGGAATAAAACGTGCCGATTGCGCCTACCGTTCCCAGAACCGTGGAACAAACGGACGCAAGAAGTGCCAAAACCACGGTGTTTAACACGGTTTGCATTATGGACTTATCCGAAAAAAGCTGTTCGTAAAGCCCGAAACCCCAGTTCTTCGACCATATTCCTATCGAATCCGAAAGGTTGAAAGAATAAATCGTGAGCAAAATAATCGGCGCGTAGATAAACGCGAGCGCGAGGGCGATATACGTTACTTTTATAATCTTTTTTACCATAATCCGCCTCCTCTCGTGTTGACTTCCTCGTCCGAAAACTTACGGGTGATGAACATAGTGATAAATATAAGCACGAGCAATATCATAGCTATCGCCGAGCCGGCGTGCCAATCGAACATAGTTGAAAACTGGTCCTCGATGAGCTTTCCTATGATGGTTACGTTGCCGTTTCCGAGCGTGTCGGACACGACGTAGCTCGTGGTTGTGGGAAGAAGCACCATCGTTATCGCGGAAACGATTCCCGGAGCGGAAAGCGGCACTATTACTTTGAAAAACGTCTGGAAGCCGGTTGCGCCGAGGTCGGCGGAAGCTTCGAGCATATTTTTATCGAGTTTTATAAGCACCGTGTAAAGCGGAAGAATGGTGAACGGAAGATAATCGTAAACCATACCGATAACGGTGTTTACCATACTTAATTTATTGCTGCTGTACATTCCGATTTTGAAAAGCAATTCCTTCATTGCCGCCGTTCTTAAAACGAAGTTTATCCACATAGGAAGAATGAACAGCATCAGAATGACGTTTTTGAATTTGAGGCGCGAACGAGCGAGAATATACGCAATCGGGTAAGCGACGACGAGGCATATAACCGTCGTTATGATTGCCAAACCGAAGCTTATGTAAATCGCCCTTATATTTGCGGAACTGCCGAAAAACGCCGTGAAATTATCGAAAGAAAACACGAATTCCGAAACGTCGTTGGTCACAAGCTCCCGAGGTTCTACGGTGAAAGCGTACAACACGATAAGAAGCAACGGCAAAACGACGAACATCGCGATAAACGCCGCGTATGGAATTCCGAGATTCTTTCTCGAAAATTTAAGAGCTTTCATCTTATTTGCTCACCGCCTTTAATTTGAGTTTTATCTTATCCGCAGGAATTTTAACCGAAACTCTGTCGTTTTCGTTCCAAGTGTATTCCGTATCGACTACGAAATCCTCTTCTTCGTCGTCCGTTCTTATTATTACCTGATAGTGGTCGCCCTTATAAACTATCTGAATAATCGTTCCGCAAGCGTCGCCGTCGACGTCGTTATCGATAATATCGATGTCTTTAAGCCCCACTTCAACCGAAACGTCCGTATCGGTGAGGTCGATTTTTTCGCCGTCGGCGGTGATAAGGTAACCCTCTTCGTCGAGATGCGAACCCTCGTAAAGCCGGGTTACGTCGCACTCGAATTCGCCGTCCGCAAAGCAAACGGTATTCTTCTTGGTGATATATCCGTCGTAACGGTTGCAATCGAATTCCTTTGCCATTATGTGAATGTCGTCCGGCTTCACGATAACCGAGCATCTTTCGCCCGTTTTTCTTTCCATCGTGTCCTGAATTACTATCTCCGTCTTTCCGACGACGAAAGTCATTTCGTAATGCACGCCCTTGAAAATGGAAGAAGTGATAACGCCGTCCACCTGACCTTTACCCTCGTCTACGAGGAAAACGTCCTCGGGGCGAACGACCACGTCCACCTTTTCGTTCAACGGGAAATCGTCCACGCAATCGAACACCTTATTGATGAAGCGAACTTTTTTGTTGCCGACCATCGTTCCGGAGAAAATATTGCTCTCGCCGATAAAGTCCGCAACGAACGCGTTTTTCGGCTCGTTGTAAATATCCTTCGGCGTTCCTATCTGCTGGATAGTTCCGTCCTTCATTACGACTATCGTGTCGCTCATCGTCAAAGCTTCTTCCTGGTCGTGCGTGACGTAAATGAAGGTTATGCCGAGTTTTTGGTGCATCTCTTTAAGTTCGAGCTGCATATCCTTTCTCATTTTGAGGTCGAGCGCGCCGAGAGGTTCGTCCAGAAGCAAAATTTCGGGCTCGTTTACGATTGCTCTCGCAATGGCTATTCTTTGTTGCTGCCCGCCCGAAAGCGTGGTTACGTCCCTCTTCTCGAACTCTTCGAGGTCAACGAGCTTTAAAACTCTCGAAACTTTTGCGTCGATTTCTTCCTTGCTCATTTTTTCGATTTTCGTAACCGTTTTGCCGTTGGCCGTTTTATAAGTGTTTTTAAACTTTTTGAGCTTTAAGCCGAACGCGATGTTATCGTAAACGTTGAGATGCGGAAAAAGCGCGTAACGCTGGAAAACGGTGTTTATCGGCCTTTCGTAAGGCGGAACGTTCGTTATATCCTTTCCGTTCAACAAAATCTGCCCTTTCGTGGGCATTTCAAAGCCGGCTATCATACGAAGCGTGGTGGATTTTCCGCAGCCCGAAGGGCCGAGAATCGTTATGAATTCGCCTTTCCTGACGTAGAGATTCATATTCTCTACCGCCTGTTCGCCGTCGAAAATTTTCTCAACGCCGATGAGTTCGATGATTTTTTCTTCTTTTTCCATAAGCTTTCTCCGATTTATGCTTTTAAAAAGTCGGCGGAGTGGCCACCCAGATAAATTTAGCCACTCTATCCGTGTTGTTTTCTATATAATGCTCTTTTGAGGCCGAATAATAAAAACTTTCGCCTTTATTCGCTTTATACTTCTTGTTGCCTAAATGAATTACAACGCTCCCCGCGAGAACGTAACCGAATTCTTCGCCCTCGTGCGGAACGTCGGGTTCGGTACTTTTCTTGGGCATCAACTCCACCATCACCGGCTCCATTTCGTTTTTTTGCGAGTTCGGCACGAGCCAGTTGAGCGTGTATTGCGCCGTTT
Source organism: uncultured Clostridia bacterium (assembly GCA_937915565.1). GTDB lineage: Bacteria > Bacillota > Clostridia > Christensenellales > Borkfalkiaceae > UBA10281. The sequence continues at coordinate 5,473 of CALDMH010000107.1, forward strand.
CCTTCTCGATAAACTCCTGCTCCTTGAAAACGATTTTCTCCTCCGGCTCTTCGCTGAAAAAATCTTTGAGATTAGTCCCGAGCGCAGATAAAATGTCCATAAGCGTGGCAATCGACGGGCTCGTAAGCTCGTTTTCAAGCTGACTTATATAACCTTTCGTAAGCTCGCATCTGTTTGCAAGCTCTTCCTGCGTTAAATCGCATTGCAATCGAAGTTGTTTTATTTTGTTTCCTATTTCCATCTTCCACTTCCTACGGCGCATACTAAACAAAAAGTTTAAAGAAGTTAGCATTTCTAAACGCAAAGTTTAAAAGAGTTAGCAAATTTAAACATAAAGTTTAGTAAAAGTAAACGCAACGAAAGCCATTATATACGGATTGTCCCTCCTTGTCAACTGTTTTACAGGCGTTTTTTCGATTTTTTTCGCACAAGTTTCAAAACTCCGTCACACGGGTTTTAAAACGCCGAAGCGCTTCATATTATATAATATCTTTTAAAACACCGTCGGCGAAGAAGTTTTTGGCGAACTTCGCTTCGGGCGCATTTTTGCAAAAGTGCGGCTATACGTCGAAAAAGTCGATAAAATAATCCGTAATTCGACAATATATACCGAATTTTCCGCCCGACGGAATGTTATAATCTGGGAGCGTTGAATGAAAAGAGAGAAAAAATACTTCGTATCGGTTATTTCGGGAGTTATGGCGATTATCCTGTCGTCGATATGTCTGTTTTGCAGCGGAAGTTACGCCGTTTACACGGCTAACACGAAAAAGAAAAAGCTGCCCGTTTACGGAGTTAAACGCGACGATAACGCGATTTCAATCTCTTTCGATTGCGCCTGGGGAACGGATTACACCGATAAAATCCTCGACGCACTTGATTTTTATAACGTGAAATGCACTTTTTTCGTAGTGCAATTCTGGGCGGAAAAATATCCCGATTATCTCAAAAAGATTGCGGAGCGCGGACACGAAATAGGCACGCACTCCAAAACACATCCGAAGATGTCGCTTTTAACGGCTTCGCAAATCGAGGAAGAACTTAAAAGTTCGGTTGCGGCAATCGAAAGCGTAACGGGGCAAAAGGTCAGGCTTTTTCGTCCGCCTTTCGGGGATTATGACGACGAAGTTATTTCAACGGCGGAAAAATTAGGGCTTTATACGATTCAGTGGAACGTCGACTCGCTGGATTGGAAAAACCTTTCCGCAGAACAAATCGCCCAAAGAGTTATAAAAAAAGCGAGTTCCGGTTCGATAATTCTGATGCACAACAACGGGCTTCACACTCTCGAATCGCTCCCGCTTATTTTCACCGCAACGCAACAAAAAGGGCTCGTTTATCGACCTATAAGCGAGCTTATTTACACCGATGATTTTAGAATTACTCCCGATGGAACACAAATTAAAAACTGATTCGGAGAACAATGATGAACGTTGAAGAAAAACAAAACAACAAAGTATTTATAAACGGCGTGATAGTGACCGAAGCGAAATTTTCGCACGAGGTTTACGGCGAAGGCTTCTATGAAATGGAAGTGAACGTGAAACGACTTTCGGGGCAGGCCGATATTCTCCCCGTAACCATTTCGGAAAGACTTATCGAAAGCCATAATCTTTCCGTCGGTTCAACGCTTTGCGCCGTGGGACAATTCAGAAGCTATAACAAACTAGTTGACGGAAAGAGCAAACTTATGCTCACCGTTTTCGTCCGCGAAATAGTCGACGGCGAGGGCGCGAGAAACCCCAACAACGTGGTCCTTTCGGGTTACATTTGCAAGCCGCCGGTTTATAGAACTACGCCTTTCGCAAGGGAAATTGCGGACGTACTTATTGCGGTGAACAGAGCTTATAATAAATCGGATTATATTCCGTGCATCGCTTGGGGAAGAAACGCAAGGTTCGTTAAAAATCTCGGCGTGGGCGAGAAAATCGCCGTTTCGGGAAGAATTCAAAGCCGTGAATACGTCAAGAAGATTTCGGAAACCGAGAGCAAAACTTTAACCGCTTACGAGGTTTCGATTTGCAGGCTGGCGGCTTACGAAAACGCCGATAATTTCAATCTGGACGTCGAATTCGACTCGAATTTTCTGCCTTCCTCCGCTCTTGCGGATTCGGTGTGAAACGAACGGTTAAATTCAGCGGGTAAAACGATAAAAAAGTTATACGGCAACTTATAAAACCTTTAAAAAGCCGCCCGAACTCGTCTGAGTTCGGGCGGCTTATTTTCAATAGATTTAAGTAAAGTTAAAGACCGTAAAAAGCAAAATACACGATTCGTTTGCATATCTTCACTTTTTACAGTTTATTTTATTGCAAGTCAAAATATATCGATAATCGACTTATAGCCCCGCTTTTTGAGTTATAAAGCAACGCGGGATAAATTTTATCCCGCGTTGCTCACGCCTTAATTTATCGCAGCTCGCGCCTTAATCAATCGCGGTTTGCTCCTTAATTTATCGCAGTTTACACCTTAATCGATGCCTGCGCTTTAATCAATCGTTGCCACCGCTTATCACCTTGATATACTCGAACGTAATTTTTACGTTGTCTATAATATCGTTTTGTTTCGTGATAAACGCCAACTTTATCCCGCCTACGGTCACGTCGCCAGACACGTCGAACGAATATTCGTAAAATCCGTCTCTCAGGCTTTCCCAACCGAAAAACGTATCGTCGGCGGAATTTCCGACGCGGAAATCGATGATATTGTTCTCCGTTTCGAGCTTCATTTTAACGACGAGTTTATCTCCCGCTTTCAACTTTGCAGCTTCGGGAAGCATAACGTTAATCGCGCTGCAAATGCCCCAACCGCCTTTTCCGAAATTCACTTCGAGTTTTCCGTTTTTGAATTCCGAGGTCAGGCTTTTAACCTTGTAGCCCGAGGTTTCGCCGCCCAGGTTTACGTCGGCGTTTACGAGATATGCGTATAAATCTTCGTTGAAAGAACTCAAATATCCCTCTTCCGCCTTTAATCA
>CALDMH010000108.1 GCA_937915565.1 uncultured Clostridia bacterium
ACCTTGTAGAAGAAGCTTACAAATTCGTCGTGGACCAGGTTAAGCAGGATAAAACCGTCCTTTTCGTCGGAACTAAAAAGCAGGCTCAGGAAGCTATCCGCGAAGAAGCGGAAAGATGCGGAATGTATTACGTTAATTCCAGATGGCTCGGCGGTACGTTGACTAACTTCAAAACCATCAAAACGAGAATCGAAAGGCTCAACAAGCTCGACAATATGGAAAAAACGGGCGAATTCGACCTTCTTCCCAAAAAGGAAGTTCTCGGCTTAAAGGCTGAAAGAGATAAGCTTCTTTACAATCTCGGCGGAATCAGAGAGATGAAGAGTCTTCCCGGAGTTATGTTCGTCGTTGACCCCAACTGCGAATTGAACGCCGTTAAGGAAGCGAGAAAACTCGGTATTCCCGTAGTCGCTATCACCGATACCAACTGCGACCCCGACCTCGTAGACTACGTTATCTCCGGTAACGACGACGCAATCAGAGCGGTTAAACTTATCGCTTCCATAATTGCCGACGCCGTAATCGAAGCTAAACAGGGCGAAGACGCCGTAAGACGCAACGTCGTTGACGAAGAACCTGCCGCAACCGTAGCGGAAGAAGCTCCCGCGGAAGAAGTTCCCGCCGAGGAAGCTCCCGTCGAGGCGTAATTCGCTTTGCGGAAAACCGTTAGATAAACACGGAAGCAAAAAGACTTTAAAAACCGTGACGCGCGGAAGCGAAACCGTGAAATACGGAAGCGAAACGCGGCTCACGGAAGCAAAAGCTTTAAAAATATAATTAAAGGAGAACCAAAATGGCTAATTATACGGCAAACGACGTAAAGACGCTCCGCGAAAGAACGGGCGCAGGAATGATGGATTGCAAAAACGCTCTCGTTGAATGCGACGGCGATATGGATAAGGCGATAGATTACCTCAGAGAAAAAGGAATTGCGAAGGCCGCGAAGAAAGCCGGCAGAATCGCAGCCGAAGGTATCGTAGACAGCTACATTCATATGGGCGGAAGAGTGGGCGTTCTTCTCGAAGTAAACTGCGAAACGGATTTCGTTGCCAACGGAGAAATGTTCAGAACTCTCGTTCACGACATAGCTCTTCAAATTGCCGCTGCAAATCCGCAGTACGTATGCAAGGAAGAAGTTCCCGAAGAGGTTATCGAAAAAGAGAAGAGCATTTTGAGAGCGCAGGCTCTTGAAGAAGGCAAACCCGAAAAAATCGTCGATAAGATGGTTGAAGGAAGAATCAAGACTTTCTACGAAGACAACTGCCTTCTCAATCAGAAGTACGTTAAAGACCCTGCAAAGACCATCGAGCAGGTAATTATCGAAGCAACCGCGCAAATCGGCGAAAAGATTTCCGTGAGAAGATTCGTTCGTTACGAAATGGGCGAAGGCCTTCAAAAGAAGGAGGAAAACCTTGCCGACGAAGTTCAGGCTCAGGTTGCCGCAATGAAAAAATAAGGGGTTTTCCCCAAACGGGGCGATTACCCCGGACACGTTTAAACTCCGATTAAAAAACAATCGGTTTAACGAACGTAAGCAAAGGGGCGCGTTATTTTTTACGCGTCCCGTTTTTTAGCTCGGTGAGCCGGAAGGAGAAAGATTCGATGCAGTCAAAATATAAAAGAATCCTGCTTAAAATAAGCGGCGAGGCGCTCTCGGGCGCGGCGGGGCACGGTTTCGATTCGGAATCGCTCAAAAGCGTTGCGAAACAAATTCTCGATGTTAAAAAGCTCGGGGTTGAAGTGGGCGTAGTCGTCGGCGGCGGAAATATCTGGCGCGGAAGACAAGGGCTCGATATGGACAGAGTCACCGCCGACCAGATGGGAATGCTTGCGACGATAATAAACGCGCTTGCCGTTTCGGAAGCTCTGATTTCTGTCGGCGCGGACGCGCGCGTTCTCACTTCCGTTTACGTTTCGGGCGTGGGCGAGAAGTTCAATCATAAGGTTGCCGACAGGTATCTTAAAGAAGGCAAAGTCGTCGTGTTCGGCGGCGGAACGGGCAATCCGTTCTTTTCAACCGATACGGGCGCGTCGCTTAAAGCGGCGGAAATAGGCGCGGACGCGCTTCTTCTCGCAAAAAATATCGACGGAATTTACGACAGCGACCCGAAAATCAATCCCGACGCCAAAAAGTTCGATAAGCTTACTTACGACGAGTACGTTGAAAAAGGGCTCAAAGCGATGGACACTTCGGCCGTTATTATGTGCAAAGAAAACGGGCTTAAAGTGCACGCGTTCGGGCTTTCCGGTGAAAATTCGATTGTAAAAGCCGTCGCAGGAGATAAAGAAGGCACGGTTATTTACTGAAATTGATGAAAAAATCGCCAAATCGGCGACGTTTTTTCAAAAACCGTTGAAATTTAACGGTAATTGTCGTATAATATTTATAGTGATACTATGCGTCGCGGCGAAAACGAACGCGAAAGCAATTTTGAAACAAGGGAGAATAACAATGGCATTAGATATTGAAAAAGTTGAAATGATAATTATGGAAGCGGACGAAAAACTCGAAAAGTCTACCGACGTTTTTATTTCCGACCTTACGCAGGTGAGAGCGGGAAGAGCAAATCCGCATATTCTCGACAAAATCAAGGTTGATTATTACGGAACGCTGTCGCCGATAAATCAGGTCGGCAATATCGCCGTCACGGACGGACAGTGTCTCGTTATAACTCCGTGGGATAAAAGCCTTTTGAAAACGATTGAAAAAGCTATTCAGGTTTCCGATATAGGCATCAACCCCACCAACGACGGTAACGTTATCAGGCTCGTTTTCCCCACTCTTACGGAAGAGAGGAGAAAGGAAATCGTAAAGCAGGTTAAGAAAATGACCGAAGACGCGAAGGTAGCCGTGAGAAACGTTCGCAGAGATACGCTCGATTCTCTTAAAAAGATGAATAAGGCGAAAGAAATGACGGACGACGAGTATGCGAATTACGAGGCGGACGTGGAGAAAAAGGTGACGAAGGCAATCGACAATATCGATAAAGCCGCCGCCGAAAAAGAAAAGGAGCTTCTCACCGTTTAATGGAAGAGGTTAAATCCGTTCCGAGGCACGTCGGAATAATTATGGACGGCAACGGGCGATGGGCAACCAAAAGAGGAAAACCGAGAAGTTACGGGCATAAAAAAGGCGCGGACGTCATTGACGAAGTGGCAACGGCGTGTTTCAATAACGGAGTTGAAGTCGTAAGTCTTTACGCATTTTCAACGGAAAACTGGGTAAGGCCGAAAGAGGAGATAGACGCCATTTTCGGTCTTTTGGGTGTTCTTATCGAAAAAAAGCTTGCAAAGCTTATCAAAAGGGAAGTGAAATTGATAATTTCGGGAGATATTTCTCCGCTTCCCGAAAATTTAAGAAAAAAATGTTTAAACGCAGTTAAAAAGTCCGAAAATTTTAAAGGCAGAGTTCTGAACGTTGCGCTTAATTACGGCTCGCGCGCCGAAATCGTCCGCGCGGTCAATAAGGCGATTAAAAACGGAAAAACCGAAATCAAGGAGCAGGACGTTTCCGACGGACTTTATACAAACGGTTTGCCCGACGTCGACCTCGTTATAAGGACGAGCGGAGAATCGAGGCTTAGCAATTTCTTTTTGTGGCAATGCGCTTACGCGGAATTGTATTTCACCGACGTGTTGTGGCCGGATTTCCACGCCGACGAGCTTGAAAAAGCTCTCGAATGGTATTCGGGAAGAAAAAGAAGGTTCGGGGGAGTCTGAAAGGGTAATTAAGGAATGACTACTATGTTTAAAAGAATATTGACCGGAGCCGGAATAGTTATCGTAACCGTCGGGTTCTTCTTGCTTAAAAGCTTTTTGACGACGGAGGCTTTCGCAGGGGTTTTTCTTAAACCCGTCACCATAGGCGACCTTTTGTTCGACTTTTTCATTCTCGTTATGGCGGTTACGTCCACTTTCGAGTACGTTAGAGCGTTTTCGGATAGGCTTTTGCCGAATCAAAAAATCATTATTTTCGTCTATCCCTTCGCGGTGTATATCGCGTATTGCTTCAAGGGCTTGGGTTGGGCGTTCGGCTCGATGCTTTTCCTGTTTTTGCTTTTGCTTTCGCTGCTCGTTTTCGAGTATGAGAAGATTTCTCTCGAAAGCATAGGAATAAGCTTGTTCGTGATGATTTACCCTGCGACGATTCTTATCTCTCTTCTCGTAATAAACAGATACCCCACTCTCGAACCGCTTTTGCTTGCGTTTGCGATAACGCCTTGCGCGGATACGTTCGCGTATTTCGTCGGGAGCGCGGTTAAGGGCAAAAAACTATGCCCGAACATCAGCCCGAATAAAACCGTCAGCGGTTTTTGCGGCGGGCTTTTCGGCGGAATGATTGCGAGTATTCTGGTTTACGTTTTGTTCTCCGAAAAAGGAGTAATCTTCGGGACGGACGGAATTTGGCTGGAAGTGATTATTTTCGCGCTTGCGGGAATCGCGGGGGCGGTGCTTACTGCTTTCGGCGACCTTGTGGAAAGCGTTATCAAAAGAAAACTCGGAATCAAGGATATGGGTAAAATTTTACCGGGGCACGGCGGAATGAGCGACCGCATCGACGGACTTACGTTCACCGCACCCGTCGTGGCGTTCGTTTTCACGGTTTTGATACCGATGTTAAACGGCGGAATCTTCGGCGTGTAAACCGAGGGGTAAACGGATTTTTCGGCATATAAACCGAGGATTAAACGATATTTTCGGCGTATAAAACCGAGGATTAGATGAAATTTTCGGCGTATAAAACCGAGGTTTAAAGAATAAAATGTATAACGGGGATGCCGATTTTCGGCGAGAACGTCGGCCGGTTTGCCAGCCAGGGATAAAACGAATCGTGGCTTGGCGGCGTGTTTCGAGCCGGCATAATCGCGGAGGGCAAACCCGTTTTTTAGTTGAATTATGATAAATATTTCTTTGATAGGAAGCACGGGTTCTATCGGCAGACAGGTAGCGGAAGTCGTGCTTCGGCATAAAGACAAATTTCGCCTGATAAGCCTTGCCGCCGGCAGCAACGCAAAGCTTTTGGAGCAACAGGCGAACCTTTTCAAGCCCGAAATTATCGCTCTTGCCAATCCCGAAAGGGCGTCCGAAATAAGAGAACTGCCAAAGGGAACGACGCTTTACACCGGCGAACACGCCCTTTTGCACGCCGTGAGCGAAAAAGCGGATATAGTTTTCGTTGCGGTTTCGGGGTTTGCGGGGCTTGCGCCCGTTCTCGAAGCGATTTCAATGGGTAAAAACGTCGCGCTTGCAAACAAGGAAACTCTCGTTGCGGGCGGAGAAATCGTTATGCGGCTGGCAAAGGAAAAGGGCGTTAAAATTATCCCCGTGGACAGCGAACATTCGGCGATTTTCCAGTGCCTCGGGTTTAATCCCGAAGCGGAATTCAGAAAATTGATAATAACGGCAAGCGGCGGAGCGTTCCGCGATTTGCCGAAGGATAAAATCGAAAAAATGAAGGCGGCGGACGCTCTTCGTCACCCGAATTGGAATATGGGCAAAAAGATAACGATAGATTGCGCCACGCTTTTGAACAAAGGGCTCGAAGTTATCGAAGCTTGCAGGCTTTATAACGCGCCGCTCGAAAAGGTGGAGGCTATCGTTCATCCGGAAAGCATAATACATTCTATGGTGGAATTTTGCGACGGCGCAATTATGGCGCAACTCGGTTATCCGTCGATGGAAATACCCATTCAGCTTGCGCTTACTTATCCGAAGAGATTGGAAACGGGCGTTCCGTTTTTGTCGCTTGCGGGGAAATCGCTTAATTTTGCCGAAATAGACGGCGACAGGTTTCCTTGCTTCTCGCTCGCGCTCGACGCGTTTAAAAAAGGCGGGTTATACCCTTGCGCTATGAATGCTGCCAACGAGGTGGCCGTGGAACTTTACCTTAAAGACAAAATAAAATTTTATGATATACCGGAGCTTATTTCTCACTCAACCGAAAACGCGAAAAACGGCGACGTAACCTATAAATCGCTCGTTGAAACGGACGCGGAAGCGAGAAGAGCGGTGTATGAAAAAGCGGAGAGTTTATAATTGTTAAATAATCTTCTGGGAAGCGGTTTTGCTTCCGCAATGCAAACGGCGTTATACGTTTTGCTCGCCATACTTATGCTTATGGTTATGATAACCGTGCACGAGCTGGGGCATTATATCGTCGGCAAGATATTCAAATTCAAAATAAACGAATTTTCCATAGGAATGGGCCCTGCCGTTTTCAAAAAGAAGCTCAAAAGCGGCGAATTTTTTTCCATAAGGCTTTTGCCGCTCGGCGGATTTTGCGCTTTTGAGGGCGAGGACGACGATAAGGACGACCCGAACGCCTTCAACAACAAGAAGCCTTGGCAAAGAATTCTCGTTCTCGTTGCGGGGGCTACGATGAACTATATTCTCGCGCTTATTATCATTTTCGTAATGATGTTCTCTTACGGGCAAACGACGATAGGCGTTAAGTATCCGCGCTATGACGCGGCAATTTACGGAGAGGAGATTGAAACGCAAATCCCAGCCGATAAGTCGATTAACGCGGGAGAATACGTTTTATCGATAACGAAAAACGGCAAAAAAACCGACGTCATTATGACGGTGGATTTGATAACCGCGCTCAATCACTCGAAGCGCGGCGAAAAGGTTGTCGTCGAACTTGTGAGCGGCGGCGAAAAAGTGAAAAGGGAAATTATTCTCCGTTCCGACGTGGAGTGTAAAAACCTCACGGAAGTCACCAAGGCTTACGACGCTCTCGGCGTCGGTTACGCTATGCAACTTAAAGTTAAGGAAGGCGCGAAAACTCCGTTTAAGGACGGCGACTTCCTGATAAAAATCGGCGATTATAGTAATTCGAGTTATTCGCAAGCAACTTTCGTTTACACGCCCGAGGACGTTGCGAAGGTGCTTGAAAGTAAGCAATATGGCGATACGCTTTATTTTTGGACGTCCAAAGACGAGAAGTACGTTTATTATTTGCCGTACGATTGGAAATACGTTGAAAAAACGGGCGAAAGCGTGATGGATTTCCTCGGGATAGAGGAAAGCGGAAGAAGTTATTATCTTCAAACGGCGGATATACGGCTCGGATTTTTCACGACGATAGGTCATTCGTTTGAATATTCCTTCAAAATCGGCGGAACGGTTTTGAGAACGTTAGGTCAGCTTCTCACGGGCAAACTCGGGTTAAACGCCGTCGGCGGAACTATCACCACGATAAAAACCACGTCCGAAGTCATCAGTTACGGGCTTAAATACGCATTGGAAATTATGGCGTTTATCGGCGTAAACCTTGCGGTGTTCAATTTGCTTCCCATTCCCGCGCTCGACGGGGCGAGAGTGGTTTTCTGTATAATCGAATGGATAAGGAAAAAACCGGTGAGCAGAAAAGCGGAAGCGATAATTCACGGCGTGGGGCTTATCGTGATTTTAGGCTTTGCGATTCTCGTGGATATTCTTCAATTTATTTAAGTCGGGTTATAACGGCCGAGCGAAAAATCGGACGGAAATACGAAAAAAACGAATGAAATCCCTAGAAATACAATTCGATATTTTTTAGCGGCGGCGGGATTGCGGTTTTCCACAATCCCGCCGCCGCATTTTGCGCCAAGGTGTGCCGTGCCGAGAATAAAACGCACCGTAAATAAAGCCACGCCGTAAAGCAGCGTCGTAAAGCCGAATCGTAAATAAAACCACGCCGTAAAGCAACTTTGTAAAGCCACGTCGTAAATAAAGCCGCGGTTCGTTTTATTTTCGGTCGACAATAATTCTATTGACATAAAATCGGCGTAATGTTATAATTTATCATATAAATCCGAGTGGAATCGAGGACGAATTATGGAAATAAAGCTTACGAAAAGGGTTGAAGGAATTGCCGAATCGGCAACGCTTGCAATCTCGGCAAAAGCAAAAAAAATGATGGCCGAGGGGCGCGACGTCGTGAATTTCGGCGTGGGCGAGCCCGACTTCAACACGCCCGATTATATCGTCGAAGCCGCAATTAAGGCGATGCGTGACGGAAAAACCAAATACACCCCCGCTTCGGGCATTCCGGAACTTAAAAAAGCCGTAGTCGAGGATAGATTCAGGGCGACGGGGATAGAATATTCTCCCGAGCAAGTGGTTGTCGGCACGGGCGCAAAACAGCCGCTTTATAACGCCGTGGCCTGCCTTGCGGAAGAGGGCGACGAGGTTATAGTTCCCTCGCCTTATTGGGTAACTTACCCCGAACTCGTTAAATATTGCGGCGCAAAATGCGTTTTTGCGGTGACGAAACCCGAAAACGGTTACAAAATGACCGCCGAGGAACTTGAAAACGCAATTACGCCGAAAACCAGATTGCTTATTCTCAATTCTCCGAACAACCCCACCGGCGCGGTGTATTCCGAAAGCGAACTGTCTGCGCTCGTCAAGGTTCTCGAAAAGCATAAGAACGTTTTCGTTATCGCAGACGAAATTTATCGCAATCTCGTTTACGGCGAGCATAAACACGTTTCCATCGCGTCGTTTAGCGAAGAAATGAAATCGAGAACGATAATTATAGACGGAATGAGTAAATCGTATTCGATGACGGGTTGGCGGCTCGGTTGGGCAATCGCACCCGAAAAAATCGCCAAAGCGATGGGAAGAGCGCAAAGTCACGTCACTTCAAACGCCAATTCCATAGCGCAATACGCCTCTCTTGCGGCGTTGACGAACGTGGAAAAATCGGACGCTTTTATTTCGGATATGCGGAAAACCTTTGCGAAAAGAAGGCTCGCGGCGATTGAAAAGCTCGAAGAGGGCGGCGCAAAGTTCATTATGCCGGAGGGCGCGTTTTACGTTTTTATAGACGTTTCTTCGGCGTTCGGAAAAACTTCCGAGGGCGGTAAAATTATAGAAAATTCCACTGATTTTGCCACTGCGCTTTTAGAGGAAAGAGGCGTTGCGGTCGTTACCGGCTCGGCGTTCGGCGCGGACGATTACGTCAGAATTTCTTATGCGATAAGCGAAGAGGCGTTGAAAAAGGGAATTGAAATACTTTGCGATTTTTTAAGGAGGGCGAAATGAAAACGGACATCGAAATTGCTCGCGAGTGCGAGATGAAAAAAATATCCGTTATTGCGGACGAACTCGGAATCGACGAGAAATACGTTGAAAATTACGGAAAATATAAAGCAAAAATCGATTTATCCTATTTCGAGGGCAAGCCGAGAAAAGGCAAGCTCGTGCTCGTTACGGCAATTACGCCCACGCCTGCGGGGGAGGGCAAAACCACCACGACGCTCGGGCTTGCGGACGGACTTAAAAGAATAGGCAAAAGCGTCGTTGCGGCTCTTCGCGAGCCGTCGCTCGGCCCCGTTTTCGGCGTGAAAGGCGGCGCGGCGGGCGGCGGATACGCACAAGTCGTGCCTATGGAGGATATAAACCTTCATTTCACGGGCGATTTCCACGCAATCGGCGCGGCGAATAACCTTCTTGCCGCAATGCTCGATAACCATATTCAGCAAGGCAACGAACTCGGGATAGACGTGAGAAAAATCACCTGGAAGAGATGCGTGGATATGAACGACCGCCAGCTCAGGTTCATCGTGGACGGCCTTGGCGGCAAGCCGAACGGCACTCCGCGCGAGGACGGTTTTAAGATTACCGTCGCTTCCGAAATTATGGCCGTTCTTTGCCTTTCCACGTCGTTGATGGACTTAAAGGCCAACTTATCGAAGATAATCGTCGGTTACACTTATGACGATAAACCCGTTACGGCAGGCGATTTGAAGGCGGCGGGAGCTATGACGGCTCTTTTGAAAGACGCCTTAAAGCCCAACCTCGTTCAAACGCTCGAAGGCACGCCGGCGTTCGTTCACGGCGGACCGTTTGCAAACATAGCGCACGGTTGCAATTCCGTTATAGCAACGGACGCCGCGCTTAAAACCGCGGATTATGCGGTGACGGAGGCGGGCTTCGGCGCGGACCTCGGCGCGGAGAAATTCTTTGATATAAAGTGCAGAAAAGCGGGGCTCGTTCCGTCTGCCGTGGTTATCGTGGCAACGGTGAGGGCGTTGAAAATGCACGGCGGAGTTGCGAAAACCGAGCTTGCGAGCGAAAATATCGCCGCGCTCGAAAAAGGCGTTCCCAATCTTTTAAGACATATAAGCAATATCAAAAACGTTTACAAACTGCCGTGCGTCGTGGCCGTTAATCGCTTCCCGACGGATACGGACGGAGAGATAAATTTCATCATCGAAAAGTGCCGCGAACTGAACGTAAACGTGGTTTTATCCACCGTTTGGGCGGAAGGCGGCAAAGGCGGCGAGGCTCTCGCGCGCGAAGTCGTTCGCTTAACGGAAGAGGAAAAAGGCGATTTCGCTTACGCTTACGAAAACGAGGCGTCAATCGAGGAGAAAATCGAAGCCGTAACGAAAAAAGTTTACGGCGGCGACGGGGTTGCGTTTACTTCGCAGGCGAAAAAGCAAATCGAAAGGCTCAACGCGCTCGGATTTTCAAAATTGCCCGTTTGCATTGCGAAAACGCAGTATAGCTTTTCGGACGACGCGGCTCTTCTCGGCGCGCCGAGCGGATTTAAAATAACGGTCAGGAACGTGGAAATTTCGGCGGGGGCAGGGTTTATCGTCGTTTTAACGGGCGATATTATGACTATGCCGGGGCTTCCGAAAAGGCCTGCCGCGGAGAATATCGACGTGAACGAAAAAGGTGAAATAACAGGATTGTTTTGATTTTTATAACGCCGCGGGAAAATTTTTCAAGAAATTTTCCCGCGGCGTTTTGGCAAGACGAGCGAAAATTGCGGTGTTTTAACAAGACAAGCGGAAATTACGGCATTTTGGCAAATAGCGTTTCATTTTCGGCAGACATAATTTTATTTTCGGCAAGCATAGCTCACGAGAGCAAAAAATGTCAGGATTTTTTATTTTCCGAGTAGTATAATGGCCACGCTGACGAACGGAGAGCAAAAGGACGGCAGGGTATGGATTACGTTAAGAATTTTCAAAAGGCGATTGATTACGTCGAGGAAAACCTGAAAAACGAGATAGATTATTCCGAAGTTGCAAAAAGGGCTTATCTTTCGGAGTTTCATTTTCAAAAACTGTTTCTCGTTTTAACGGGTATGACCTTGGGCGACTATATTCGCAGCAGAAAACTTGCGGCTGCTGCGGCGGAGCTTCGCGGCGGGGATAAGAAAGTGATAGACGTCGCGCTCGATTACGGCTACGAATCTCCCGAAAGTTTTTCAAGAGCCTTTACGAAATTTCACGGCGTTACGCCCAACGCCGCAAAAAAGGGCGCAAAAACCGTTGCGTTTAACAAACTCACCGTAAAAATTACCGTCAGCGGAGGTAGTTTAATGGATTATAGAATAGAAAATTTGGGCAGTATGAAGCTCGTTTGCAGAAAGGAGCGTTTTTTAAAACGACACGAAACGACTTCGGTTGCAATATCGAAATTCTGGGCTAAATGCCAAAAAGAGGGTTACACCGAAAAAATTTGCAGGCACATTCCCAAAGACCCCGTGCTTAAAGGGCTTCTCGGCATAAGCTTTTCCGCCGAGGGAAAAGACAGCGATTCTTTCCCTTACGCCATAGCGAGTGAATATCGCGGAGAACTGGTTGAGGACGGACTCGAAGTTATAGACCTTCCCGCCGCAAAGTACGCCGTTTTCACCGCAAAAGGTAAAATGCCCGAGGCGTTCGTAAACACTTATTCGAGAATAATAAAGGAATTTTTCGTTCAAAGCGGTTACGAATACGCAAACGGAGCGGAAATCGAGGTCTATCCTTCCGACGACACGCAGAACCCCGATTACACTTGCGAAATATGGGTTGCCGTTAAATAATTCGTTTTCGCAAAATAAACGCGGAATATAGTTAAATAACGAAGCGTTTTAAACCGCGAATTGTCGCTAAATAACGATGCGTTTTAAATTGCGGTTTATCGCTAAATAACGCGGTTTGCCGCATAATAAAACGGACTGCCACAACGTGAACGCGGGTTTCCGCTTTATAATTTAAAAACTTAAAAAATTTCGCAACGCCGCAGGTTTTTGCCTGCGGCGTTTTAAAACGTGGGGCTATAAGTCGATTAACGGGCGTTTTTCGGCTTCATCGGCAACAATCGGACGGCAAAAAGGCGTATTGAAATTTTCAAAATGGGAATAAAAAACTTGTCGCTTCTATTGCTTTTTATATAAAAATATAGTAAAATATACGTAATATATATAAACTGCGGTAGTCTAACCGCGAGCGTTCGGGCGTTTCTCTCGTCGGCAGTTCGATAATGATTCGATAAAGATTCGATAAAGAATCGATACGGGTTCGATGAAGAAAAGTTTACGACAAGCCCCCTCGTAAAAAACGTTTGAAGAAAAGGCATTATGGAAGTGACTTTGTCGGAAATAAAAAATAAAATTGAAAAGTTTGCAACGAAACCGTCGTTCGTATTCGTGGTTTGCGCCGTTGCGTTTATATTTCACGCCCTTGCTTTCGACGTTGCGGGTTTGCTTCTTTTCGGCATAGTCGGGGGGATTTTTCTCGTTGCGTTCGACGATTCTCGCCCCGCTCTTACCGTAATTCTTTTTACGATTTTTATCGTTTCCACGCAAAACAGCACGGGTTTCCCCACGAGTAGTCACGAGGGCTGTTATTATTATAGAAAATCCACGTTGATTCCGCTTGCCGTTTGCGGCTGTTTTTTGGTCGGCTGTATGGCGGTGCGGTGCGTTAAACACAGGAAGAATTTCGCCTCCGCGAAGTTTACGTTGCCGCTCGTTGCGGTTTCCGTGTCGATGCTGCTTTCGGGCGTCGTCGGCGCGGCGGAAAACGATTACGGAAAAAGCGTGTTGTTTTCTCTTATCGCGGTCGGCTCTTATCTGGGGCTATACGTCGCTTTGACGGGAATAATCGACGGAGCGGACGGGCTTTTGGATTATTCGATGACGCTTTTGTCGGGAATCGCGTTGATAATTTCCCTCGAAGTGCTGTACGTTTATTTTCTCAATCTTCTTCCGCCATTCGAGTTTCTTCCCGAAAATTGGAGAAAATGTATGCGCGCGGGAGAGAATTTCGGGTTTTCGATTACCTATTGGAAAATCTTTATCGTAACCGGTTGCGGGGTGAGCAATCAGTCCGGCGAAATGATTGCGTTTTTACTTCCCGCCGTGTTTTATAAAATTCTCAAAACCGAGAAATATTTGGGTTATCATATAATCGCGCTGATTGCCTCGGCTTCAATCGTTTTAACTTTTTCGAGAACGGGCATCGCCGTCGGGGGGACGCTTTTCGTCGTATTAACCGTCGTAACCGCCGTGAAACTTGAAAAAAAGAAGTTGTTTATCGGCGTTTCTTCGGCCGTTGCCGCAATCGGAATCGCGCTTTTCACCGCGTTGTGTTTAATTCCCGATTCGCCTCTTCTGAGATATATTCTTCCGAGCAAAGGCCCGGGGCTTAACGGCCGTTACGAACTTTGGAAAACGGCAATCGAATATTTCAAAGAGATGCCGCTTTTCGGCAGGGGGTACGCGTATCCTTATCTGGATTCGCGGTTTGTCGAAAGGTTCGGACCGTCGGTAAGTGTATTTCGTTCGTTGTTCCACAATTTCGTGTTTCAGGAAATTGCTTCGGGCGGAATCGTAGGAGTCGCCGCGTTGGGTTATGCAACCGTAAGCGTTTTTTGGCGGCTGATAAAGGAAAAATACGAAGGAAAGTTTTACTTTTTGTGTTTTATAATCGCTTTTGCGGTTGTTTCGTCGTTTGATATTTTGTATTTCATACCCTATTACGTTCTTTTTCTTATGTTCGTAATAGTATTGGCGGAGAAGGGAATAGAAAAAACCAAAACGCACCCTTTGGAGGTACGCAAAGATGAGCGAAAAAAAGCTTAGAGTGGTTTTCCCGTTCGTGGAAGCCGGCTTCGGGCATATTATGGCGGAGAAGTCCATTGCCGACGCATTTGAAAAAAAATACGGGCAATATTTTGAAATCGTGCGTTCCGATTTCTTTAAGGAAACGGGCAGCGAGGCTATGGCGAAGTTTGAAAAAAGGCTTTGCAACGAGGTTCGTTTATACAATAAATATAACGCGTACGGCTATCTTAACATTGCCTGTATGAATTTTTTCGGTGAAAAAATATCGAGTAAATTCGTTATGTCGGGGCTTTATAAGAACCTTTATAAGGATTCTATGGAGCATATGCGCGAGCTTAAACCGGATTGCGTGGTTTCAACCCATTGGGCAACGAATTATTACGCCGAGCATCTTAATCCGAAGCCTTACACGGTTATGTACGGGCCGGACGCGCATCTCAACGCGATGTTCCGTTACCCGTGCGACCTCGATATGATTTCGATAAAAGAGGGCTACGACAGAGCTCTTAAAAATTTCCCGCGGAGGTTCAACGAGGATAACTTGAAACTCGTTCCCACGGCAATCAGAGAAGAGGCGTTTCACGTTGAACGCGATAAATCCGTTTTGCGCAAAAAGCTCGGAATGGACGACCGTTTCACCGTTATCGTGATGGAGGGCGGCTACGGAATCGGGTTGACCGAAAAGATTTGCAATCTCGTTATAGAAAAGGATTTGCCGATTAACCTCGTTGCCGTATGCGGCAAAAATCCCGAGCTGAAAACAAGGCTCGATTTGCTTAAATCCAAGGGGAAAACAGCGTTTTATCCCTTCGAGTTCTGCGAGAATATTCTCGAATACATCTCCGCTTCCGACCTTTATCTCGGCAAGAGCGGCAGCGGGATTTTAGAGCCGGCGTTTTTCCACGTTCCGATTGTCGTAACGCATTCGGCAAACACGATTGAGAAGCTTATTGCCGAGCATTACGTTTCTCACGTCGGCGACGCGATAAGGATTTTCGACGCCGTAAATTGCGTTGATTTTATCGAACGGGCTTATTCCGGAAGTTCGGAGGTTTTCCTTAAAATGCAGCGTTCCGTCGATAAACTTCAAGATTTCGGCGGCGAGGGAATAGCGGACGAAATATTTAAAAAACTTAGCGTAAAATTTAAACTTACCGCCGAATAATCGACTTATAGACGGCTTTTTGCAGGTTGATTGAAAGGCGAATCGAGGTGATAAAATGGCAAACAACAATAAACCGCTCGTCGCGATAGTCGGCAGGCCGAACGTCGGAAAGTCGACGTTTTTCAATAAGGTTACGGGGCAAAAACTGTCAATCGTAGAGGATACCCCCGGCGTCACGCGCGACAGACTTTATGCAGACGCGGAATGGTGCGGAAAAACTTTTACGCTCATCGATACGGGCGGAATAGAAATCAAATCGCAGGACGAAATGTGGACGCATATCAAAAAACAGGCGACCATAGCCATCGAAACTGCGGACGTGGTTATTTTCTTTTGCGACGCGAAAACGGGGCTCACCGCTTCCGATTACGACGTTGCCGAAATTTTGCGCCGTTCGGGCAAGCCGATTGTTCTTGCCGTAAACAAACTCGATAATTATAAGGTTGAAGTTCTTTTCGATTTTTACGAACTCGGGCTCGGTCAGCCGATAGGTATTTCGGCAGAGCAGTCGAAAGGAATAGGCGACCTTTTGGACGAGGTTTGCGCTCATTTCAAGCCCGTTGAAGAGGAAGAGGACGGCGAAAGGCTTAAAATCGCCATCGTCGGAAAGCCGAACGCGGGCAAATCGAGGCTCACCAACGCCCTTCTCGGTTACGACAGGACTATCGTTTCCGATATTGCGGGAACGACGAGGGACGCTATCGACACGCCTTTGGAAGTTGACGGCAAGAAATATACGTTAATCGATACGGCGGGGGTAAGAAGGAAGCGTTCGGTCACCGAGGACCTCGAATATTACAGCGTTTTGCGTTCGTTTGCGGCAATTCGCCGCGCGGACGTGTGCTTAATCGTTATCGACGCTTCGGAAGGACTTACCGAGCAGGACGTTAAAATAGCCGGCTACGTTCACGAGCAGGGCAAGCCGTCGGTTATCGTTATGAACAAGTGGGACAAGGTCGAAAAGGATACCCACACGATAAACGAATACGAAAACAAGCTTAAATGCGACCTTGCGTTTATGGATTATTTCAAGTCGGTTTACGTTTCCGCCAAAAGCGGCCAAAGGACGAATAAACTTTTCGGCCTTTGCGAAGAGGTTTACGCCAACGCGAACAAACGCATCACCACCGGCACGCTTAACGACGTAATTTCGGACGCGGTGCGCGCCAACGAACCGCCCACGAAGAACGGAAGAAGATTTAAAATTTACTATTGCGTTCAGGACGGAGTTTGCCCGCCGACGTTCATTTTGTTCGTAAATTCTGCCGACCTTATGCACTTCTCGTATAAGAGATATATTGAAAACACGATAAGAAAAACGTTTGGTTTCGAGGGGACGCCAATTCGTATTTTCGTGCACGAAAAACAGGAAGAAAGCCCTCAATAAGTCGATTAACGCGACTTTTTGCCGCGAAATAAGGAGTTTGTTATGAGTTATTTGAAGGACGATTTTTTGCTTGAAAACAAAACCGCGGTAAGGCTTTACGAAACCTACGCGAAGAATATGCCTATCTTCGATTATCACTGCCACCTGCCCGAGAAGCAAATTCTCGAAAATAAAAAATTCAACGATATTTACGAGGTATGGCTCGGCGGCGACCATTATAAATGGCGTCTTATGCGCAATTATGGGGTGAGCGAGGAGCTTATCACGGGAAGCGCGAGCAATCACGATAAGTTCGTTGCGTATTGCAAAACGCTCGGCACGGCTTTCGGAAATCCGCTTTATCACTGGTCGCAACTCGAACTGAAAGAATTTTTTAACTGCGAACTTGAAATTAACGAAGAAAACGCCGAAACAATCTGGAATTGGTGCAACGATTTTATTTCGCTTAACGACGTAACGCCCCAAAAACTTATCGAAAACTCCGGCGTTTGCTGTGTGTTTACGACGAACGAGGTTTTCGACGACCTCACGACTTTTGAAAAAATTGCCGAAAAAGGGTATAAATTTAAGGTTTATCCCGCGTTCCGCGCCGATAAAATTATGAACGTCGAGGCGGAGAAATATAACGATTTCGTAAAGCTTTTGGAGGAAAAAACGGAGAAAATCGACGATATGGCGTCGCTTGAACGCGCCCTCGAAGCGAGGTTGGACGCGTTTATAAAAGTCGGTTCGAGAGCTTGCGATATTGCGCTCGAAAAGGTTTTTCCCGTTGCAAAACGAGAGGACGCGGAAAAGGCGTTCAAAAAGCGCAGGAGCGGCGAAACGCTTGACGAAGCGGAAGTTGAAATTTTCAAAGGCTACCTCACTTATTTCCTTATGAAACTTTATGCAAAGCGCGGAATGGCAACCGAAATTCATATCGGGGCGATGCGTAACAACAACGCCGAAATGCTTGCAAAGCTCGGTCTGGATACCGGTTACGACAGTATTTCGGAGGCCGACAGCACGAAGAATTTATCGAGGTTGTTTGATAGGTTAAACAGCGAAAAGTCCCTGCCGAAGTCGATTATCTTCAATTTGAACCCCAAGATGAACAACGAGCTTATAACGCTTGCAAGCTGTTTCCAGTCCGACGAGGCGCGCGGAAAAATCCAGTACGGACCTGCCTGGTGGTTTTTGGATAACAAGGTGGGAATGTATCGTCACCTCGACGACCTCACTGCAACGGGGCATATAGGCGCATTTATTGGAATGCTTACGGACAGCCGTTCGTTCCTTTCTTATCCTCGTCATCATTATTTCCGCCGCATACTTTGCAATTATCTCGGCACGCTTATGGAAAAGGGCGAAATGACGGCGGACGAGGAACTCGTCGGCGAAGTGATTAAGGACGTGTGCTACCGCAACGCCGCCGCATATTTCAAAATTTGATTTAAAGCCGCGGAAAAGAGAGTTAAGCGGCGGATTACGTGCATAATTATTGTTAAAAACGCTTGACAATATTTTACTCGGTTGTTATAATATATACGCTTTTAACGTTGAGCCACGGGCAAAGGAGGGTTGAGGATATGTCCACTATAAGAGTCGGAGAGAACGAGTCGCTCGATAACGCGCTTCGTAGATTTAAGAGAAAGTGTTCCAGAGACGGTATTATCGGTGATTTGCGCCGTAAAGAGCATTATGAAAAACCTTCCGTCAGACGTAAAAAGAAGGCGGAAGCTGCAAGAAAGAGAAGCATTAAAGGCTAATCTTCATTAAAACTTAAAACTGAAAACGTTTTTTACACCCGAAGAAATCGTTCGGGTGTATTTTTTTGCCCGAAACATTTTTAACAGGGAGGAATAAAATATATGGTTACTGCGAAAAGTATCAAATCGGCGGCAAAAGAGGCAAAACAACGTTTGAAATCGAGATTTTGGGAAGATTATCGCAAAGAGGTGGAAAGCGGAGTTAAAAAAGCCGAGGCGGAAGGATTAACTGCTTCGGGAGTTGAAAACTATTTCAGGAAAATGGTGGTGAGAACGGTGAACAAACCCGCCGAGGACGACGAGCGGTTTTATAACGAAGTTAAAACTATGCTCGACGAAGAAGGCTCGAAGCCATCCGACGCACTCGACAGGCTTATGGATAAAAAGGTTTTTTATTCGCTCGATTACGTTCAGCGCGAACGCTACCTGTTCGTTTTATCCGAGAAATACCTTTCGTGTCTTAATCGTTACGACGAGGAAAGAGGGATTGAAAAGCGGCTGGGAAAGTAACGGAAAAGTTGTAAGATAAAAACGTAAAAACTGCCCGATAATCGACTTATACGGGCAGTTTTATAATGAGGTTTGTTTTCGAAACGAGCTTCGGCCGATGGTCGGTACGTATATGCGGCTCGCGTTTTTCTTTCAAAAAACGCGAGCCGCACCACTGCAAAATGAAATTATTCGGAACGAAGAGCGATAACGGGGTCTTTTTTGCTGGCGAGCCTCGAAGGGATAAGACCGGCAATCAACGTAAGGCACATCGAAATCGCAATGAGGATAAGCGCGCCTTTCCAGGGAAGAGCGGCGACGTTTGCGATACCCGCGAGCGAGTGAATCAAAATGCTTATCGGAATATCCAAAAGCGCGGTTATTCCGATGCCCATAACTCCCGCGACGAATCCGATAATTAGCGTTTCGGCGTTAAACACGCGCGATACGTCGCGTTTGGATGCGCCCAAAGCCCTTAAAACGCCTATCTCCTTGATACGTTCGAGAACGGAAATATAGGTGATGATTCCTATCATTATCGAAGAAACGATAAGTGAAACGGAAACGAAACCTATCAAAACGTAAGAAACGGCGTTCACTATGTCGGTTACCGAGGAGAGGAGAATACCGACGTAATCGGTGTATCTGATTTGATTATCCTCGCCGACTTCCTCGTTAAATCTTTCGATAAGAGATTCCACGTAGTCCTTGTTTTCAAAAGTGGAAGCGTAAATACTTATCGTTGCGGGCTCGTTTTTGTCGGCAAAGCCCACTTGTTCGAGAACCGTGTCGATATGGGAAGAAATGAACGGCGAGCCGTCGAGAACGCTTTTTTCGTCGTCGGCGCGTTGAGCTTTAACGACGTCCGCCGTTTCCATATCGTCCATCAAAGCTTCGGTAAGACCGTAACCGTAAACGAGGTTGCCTTGAATGGAGGTCGCCGAAACGCCCTCTTTCGGACGAATTATGCCTGCTATTCTCACTTTTCTGCCGTGATTTAAGGCGATTTGTTCAAGCTCGTCGGCGTCCTCGGCTTGCTTATAATACGGGCTTTCGGACGTCTTTCTATAAGTGAAAGGCGTGGTGAGAAGCGTGTATTCGAGGTTGATGAAATCTTTGGTCTGGTAAGATTGCGTTTCGGGTTCTTCGTTCATCGAAGACGCGTCGAACTGCTTTCTCAAACCCAAAACCGTCAGAACGTAATCGGGAATCTGGTTATACGAGTTGACTACGAGCATTATTTCGTTCTCGCTTGAAAAATCAATCCATTTTCCGTCGATAAGTTCATATTGACTTTTGATAAGCTTTTCGCTGTTAATCAATTCGTTCCACACGGGGAAATAGAGTTTTGCGACGTCCGCCGTGGCGAAAGGATTGGACGATTGGTTTCTGAACGCCTCCACCATTGATTCGATGGGGCTTTTGAGCCTTGTGAATTTATCGCCCGTGGTCACGTCTTCGCCGTAAACTATGAAATTTAAGTTGTAAGTATATTTAATCGCGGTGATTTTGCTTCTGTCGTAATCCTCGGTTTCAAGGAAAATCTTGAAGTTTTTAACGTCGTTATCCTTGCTGCCCTTTTGAAAATCCTTGTAGAGGTCGGTAATCGAATTGTTTACCGTAATATCTTTCGTGTTCGGGTATCTCACTCCGCTTCCGGATTGAGCGACGTCGTTCATACCTTGCATAACCGTCGAGTAATCCGCAAATTTTTTGGTAATCGTAACGGGGTAGTTGGAAAGAGCGTCGCGCTGAACGGAATCGATGTAGTTCTGGAATCCGTTTGAAAGCGACAAGACGAGCGCGATGCCGATTATGCCTATGCTTCCCGCGAAGGAAACGAGAATCGTGCGCGCCTTTTTCGTGAGCATATTTTTGAAACTTAACGAAAGCGCGGTGAAGAAACTCATCGAAGTTTTCGGCGGTTTATTGCCTTTCGTCTTTTTTTTGCGTTTATCCGCGGTTTTTTCGTCCGAATTAACGTTTAAGGCTTTATATTCCGCATTCATTTCCTCGTCCGAAACGGGTTGACTGTCCGAAATGAGTTCGCCGTCCAAAAGCCTGATTATTCTCGAAGAATATTTTTCGGCAAGCTCGGGATTGTGCGTCACCATAACGATAAGGCGTTCGTGAGAGATTTCCTTTAAAAGCTCCATTATCTGCACGCTCGTTTTGGAATCGAGCGCGCCCGTCGGCTCGTCGGCAAGAATTATTTCGGGGTCGTTTACCAAAGCTCTCGCAATCGCAACTCTTTGCATCTGTCCGCCGGAAAGTTGGTTGGGTTTAACGTTAAGTTTGTTCCCGAGCCCCACTTTTTCCAGAGCTTTTTTAGCTTTTTCGCGGCGTTCGGCCGCACTCACGCCAGCAAGGGTGAGGGCGAGTTCCACGTTTTCGGCAACCGTCTGATGCGGGATAAGGTTATAACTTTGGAAGACGAAGCCTATCGAGTGGTTACGGTAAGAATCCCAATCTTTATCGGTGTAAAGCTTGGTGCTTTTACCGTCGATGGCAAGGTCGCCGGAAGTGTATTTGTCAAGTCCGCCGATAATATTCAAAAGAGTGGTTTTTCCGCAGCCGGAAGGGCCGAGCACGGATACGAATTCGCTTTTCCTGAATCTTAAACTGATTCCTTTCAAAGCCCTGACCGTTTCGTCCTGCGTGTAGTATTCCTTTACGATGTTACTGAGTTCCAACATATCGTTAACCTCCGTTCGGTTGACGTTAAAATTTTATCACTAAATTATATAATAGTAAACCAAAAACGAGCAAAATAGTTCTTTTTTATGCGTATTTCATCATTTTAATTTTATTTTCACAAAAACCGTTTGCAAAAAACGGCTCGTGTGGTATAATAAAACCATAAAAAAAGGAGGCGGACGAATGTTTTCCGTACTTGTCGTCGAGGACGATATACCAACGAACAAATTGATGACGATAGTCCTGAAAAACGGCGGATACAAACCGATACCCGCCTTTTCTTCGGCGGAGGCTTTGCGGCTTTTCGATTCGGAAAAGCCCGACCTCGTTCTTGCCGACGTTATGCTTCCGGACGTGAGCGGCTTCCGTCTTACGGAAGCGATAAGGCGGGCGGACGCGGAAGTGCCGGTTATCATCGTAACGGCAAAGCAGTCGCCGTCGGACAAACATTACGGGTTTATGGTCGGCGCGGACGACTATATGACGAAGCCCGTGGACGAGGAAGAATTGCTGCTGCGCATCAAAGCGTTGCTTCGCAGATGTAAGTCTCCGTCAGAGCAAAAGTTGCAGTTTAACGACTTATCGCTGGACTTTTCAAAGATGATGGCAACCGTGAACGGCGTTCCCGTGGAGCTCACTCAAAAGGAATTTTTGCTTCTTTTCAAGCTTCTTTCCTCCGAGGGGAAAATCTTCACGAGGAACGAACTTATGGAGGCCGTTTGGGGCAGTTCCGAAAAGGACGACCACACTTTGAACGTGCATATAAACAGGGTAAGAGAAAAGCTTTCGGGCGTGAAGTCGATTGAGATAAAGTCGATAAGAGGGCTTGGATATAAGGCGGTAAAAACCGATGCGTAAAGGGAAGAACGGCGAATATTCGGAGCTCGTTTTTGCCGGAATCGCCTGCGGGGCGGCGAGCCTTTTCGGGTTTTTATTATTCGTTATTTTTGAAAAATCGGGCGCGATAACCGTCAATATGCCGAGCGGAACGATTTTTGCGGCGTTTTTGTTCGTATGCGTGTTCGCGCTCGCGTTCTTTTTGTTTTATCTTCGGTTTAAAAAGCGTCGGGAATCGCTTAAAAGCATTTACGAAGCCGTGGAAAAAATTTCTTCGGGGGATTACGAGATAAATCTCGGCGACGTTTCGGCGGAATTCAAACGCGCCGCGCAGGCTCTCGAAGCGGTTGCGCTCGCGCTTAAACGGGCGGACGAAACCAAAAACGATTTCATCAACGATTTCTCGCACGAACTAAAAACTCCGATAGTTTCCATTCGAGGTTTTGCGAAGCTCATCGCAAAAGGCAAGCTCACGAAGGAAGAGGAGAAAGAATATCTCGACGTTATCGTTTCGGAATCGGACAGGCTTATCGATTTAACTGCAAGCACGCTTATGCTGGACAGGCTTTCAAACGGTCGGCTGGACGTAAGTTTTGCCGAATTCGACGTTTCCGAAACGTTGAGAAAGTGCATTTTGGTGCTTCAATCGGCGTGGGAAAAGAAGAATATCGAAATGGAAGCCGACGTGGGAGATTGCAGGATAATTTCCAACGAAGAACTTATAAGTCAGTTGTTTATAAATATTCTCGATAACGCCGTTAAATTTACGCCCGAGGGCGGCAGAGTTGAAGTGAGTTTAACCGAAAGCGGCAAAGAAGTCGTTATTTCGATTAAGGACAGCGGCGTGGGAATGGACGAAGAAACCTGCCGAAGAATGTTCGATAAATATTTCCGCGCGGAAAAATCCCGAACCACGCACGGAAACGGGCTCGGGCTTGCTACGGTTAAACGAATTGCGGAACTTCTCGATTTGAAAATCGAAGCGGAATCTTCTTTGGGAAAAGGCACGGAATTTACCGTAACTTACAAAAAAAGAAAATAACGGCGTTTCGGCAAGTTTTATATTATGGAAAACGTTGCGCAAAAGTAAAAGGTTGCGCCGCGAGGTTTTTTCAAAAAAACCTCGCGGCGCATTTTAAATTTTAATTGAATTCATATCGCGGCGAAACTTAAAAATATAAAAAATATCGTAGAATATCGGCAAATTTACTCGAAAAATTATTTTGGTTCTATTCGGCGTTTGTCAATCCGTAGCGATAGGCTTCCACTCCTGCGAAAATCTTTTCCGCGATTTTCTTCCTATAATCGTCGGTCAAAAGCAAATTTTCGTCCTCTTCGTTGGATAAAAACCCGCATTCGCAAAGAATAGCTCGGCTTTTCGATTCGTTTAAAACGTAATAATCTCCCACCAAAGGCGAATAATCCTTTCCGCAAAGTTCGTTGAGTTGTTTTTGAACGCTTTGCGCAAGTTTTTTGCTTTGTTCGTCGCCGATTTTATAAAACACCTGCGCTCCGCGGCGCGAGGACGATGAAAAATAATTCAGATGCACCGAAACGAAAACGTCGGGAGAGGCTTTTTCGGCGATTTCCATTCGTTTTTTCATATCCCGCCTTTTAAAACCTTTTGAAAAAACCCCGTAAAGTCCCGCCTCCGTCTTTCTCGTCATAACGGTTTTCGCGCCCGAATCGTCGAATTCCGATTTGAGCTTTCTCGAAATATCGAGATTAAGTTCGCTTTCCTTAACGTTGCTTTTCTTTCCCGAAACGCCGCCGTCGATTCCGCCGTGCCCCGCGTCGATAACCACGGTGAATTCGGGTTTCGGCGAAGTCGCCGCTTTAACGCGCGCGCAAACGCAGCCTACGTACGTTGCGGAAAGCAAAACGAGAATTATAACCGCAATCACTCTGTCCGCGGAAAAAAAATCTTTGTCGTTTCTCATATATAATAATGATATGCAAACTTCTTTTCCTTTTATTCTTTATCGCCGACGCGCCAAAAAAAATATTAAAAAACTTTAAAAAAACGCTTGACAGGCAATACTATGCGTGATATAGTATTGTGTGTAAAGAGGTATTGAGAGATATGGACGTGCAATTAAAGAAAGGAGTGTTGGAAATATGCGTTTTATCCGCGATGTTATCGGAAGAAACTTACGGATACGAACTCATAAAGAAGATTTCTCCGTATATCGACGTTTCCGAATCGACCTTATATCCCATTTTGCGCAGGCTCGAAACGGGCGGATTCGTTCGGGTGAGAAGCGCGGAGCATAACGGGAGATTGAGGAAGTACTATTCCATAACCGCCGACGGGCGGCAGAAAATAAAAGATTTTTTGGCGGATTGGTCGGATATTGTGAAGATATACGATTTTATCGAAGGAGAATGTAATGACGAAAAAGGAATTTCTTAAAAAGTTGAAAAGGGGGCTTGCGCCGATGGGCGGTTACGAGCGTCAGCAGGCTCTCGATTATTACGACGAAATGATTGACGACAGAATCGAAAGCGGCAAAACCGAGGAGGAGGCCGTGGACGAACTCGGTTCGCCGGAATCCGTCGTCGAAAAAACGTTGAGGGAAGCGGGAATCGACGCGGATAAAAGCGGCTCGTTTTTCAAAGACGACAAGGGCAACGTCAAAACGGGCTGGGTGGTTGTCTTAATCGTCGGCGCGCCGTTATGGTTTGGGCTTGCGTGCGGATTGTTCGGGCTTGCGCTGGGGCTTTTTTGCGGAGCGCTCGGGCTTATTGCCGGGATAGTCGGCGCGTGCGTCGGTATGGTTGCGGGCGGCGCGGCTTCGGTCGGCTTCGGAATTTACACGTTGTTTTTTGATTTCGGCTCGGGGCTTATGTGCATCGGCGGCGGACTTACGGTGTTTGCGCTCGGCGTGCTTTGCTCCGTCGGAGTTTGGTTGCTTTTAAAACGCGGATTCGGTTATATCCGCTCGTTGACAAGAAAAAAGGAGAGTAAACGATGAAAAAATTTATTATAGTATTATGTATAATTTTAGCCGCGGGAATCACGCTCGGCATCACGGGCGCGATAATTTATGCGGCTAACGGGAGTAACGATATGAGTAAATACACGGAAACTGCAAACAAAACCGCGCTCGACGGCGTGAATTCAATCAAGATTAAATGCACCGTAGAGAGCATCGAAGTGACGCCCGTAGACGGCGACGAAATCACTTTTTCTTATTACGAAGGCGATAAACTTCACCACAATCTGACGGTTGAAAACGGAAAACTCGTTTTTGAAACCGAGAACAAAATGTGGGCGTTCTGGTTCTGGTGGGGCTTTAACAAGGAATCCTTAACGATAAAAGTCGGCGTTCCGCGCGCTTTTGCGGGCGACCTCGAACTCGACGCTTCCACGGGAGATATAAAAGTTTCGGATATAGCGGGCGTAAAGGAATTCGACGCGGAAATTTCCACGGGAGTTATAAACGTGGACGGCGTGAAAGCCGAAAGCATTTCGCTTAAATCGAGCACCGGCGCGATAAAGCTTAAAAATTCGGAAGCGAGCGGCGACGTAAAAGTTAAGGCAAGCACGGGCAAAGTCGTCGTGGACGAGGTTAAAGCAGGCGCAGAACTCGGCGTTGAGGTAAGCACGGGCAAAGTGGAATGTAATGCGGACGCCAAGGACGTAAAACTGAAAAGCTCCACGGGCGAAATCCGCTTCAACCTTAAAAACGCGTCCGTGATTTTCGTAAAATGCACGACGGGCTCGGTGAACGGTAAAATCAAAGGGATAAAAGAAGAATACGGCATAGATTGTTCAACCACCACGGGCGACAAAAACCTTGCAAACCAAACCGGCACGACCGACAAAAAGCTTACCGTAAAAACGACGACGGGCTCGGTCAGCGTTTATTTCGAGTGATTGCCAATAGACGCTAAAAAGTTGAGTTAATCGACTTATAGCCGCACTTTTTATAAAAGAAAGGAGAAAAAATGAGCAAAAACGAGTTCAATTACGTTCAGGGAAAAGCGCATATCGCGCTCAAAGAGGACGGGTATTACGTCTGGGATTCCTCGGTTATCAAAGCGGAAGGGAAATATCATATGTTCGCTTCGCGCTGGAAGGAGGATATAGGCTTCGGCTGGAACTGGGTTTTCAACAGCGAAATATGCCATTTCGTCGCCGACGCGCCGGACGGCAGGTTCGAGTTTAAAAACGTCGTGTTGCCGCGAAGAGGCAGGCAGTATTTCGACGGTATGAACACGCACAACACCTGCATAAAGTTCTGGAACGGCAAATATTATCTTTACTATATGGGCACGACCTACGGCGGCGACGTTCCCGGCGATTGTCGGCTTATAGACAACAATTACGCTTTGGAAACCTGGAACAGGAAAAGAATCGGCGTGGCAGTTGCGGACGATATAAACGGCGAGTTCGTGAGAAAAGACGAGCCGCTTTTAGAGCCGCGCGACTGTTCGCATTGGGATTGCACGATAACCACGAACCCTTCCGTGGTAATTCTTCCGAGCGGCAAAACGTATATGATTTACAAATCGAGAAGAGCGTTCGGCAAGCCATTGCAACTCGGCATTGCCGTGGCCGACGCGCCCGACGGAAAGTTCGAGCGGCTCACCGAAAACCCCATTCTCGAATTCGCGAACGACGATAAGCATATGGAAGACCCGTTTTTGTGGTACGACGCAAAGCGCAAGAAGTTTTGTATGCTTGCAAAGGACGATTCCAAAAACGGCGATAGCGGCATAACGGGCGAATGGGGCGCGGGATTTTACGCCGAAAGCGACGATTGCGTCAACTTCGAGTTGCCCGAAAATCCGAAGGTTTATTCGAGAAATCTCGAATGGGCGGACGGAAGAAAAACCACGCAGTGCAATCTGGAACGCCCGTCGATTTTGTTCGACGAAAACGGCGAACCGATTTATCTCTATTGCGCTTCCGGCGACGGAGAATCGCCGTATTCCTTCAAAGGGGCGACTTACGTCGTCGGCATAGAACTTAAAAAGAAATAACGCCAAACCGAGGAGTTTTCGTCCTCGGTTTTTTGCCGTAAAAGCAAAACCGAAGAAAATTCAGCGAAGAAAATTTAGTTTCGTTTTCGTTGCCGTAGAGTAAAATCGAATAGAATAGCCCCCGTTTTTTCGGTTTTTTTCGGGTAAGTTCGGTTTTCCTATTGACGAGCCGTTAAAAACGTGCTAATATGACGGTCGACGGCGCGCCTTTCAAGGTTTAAATATGAGCGGCCGGCATAGGAGGAAAAAAATGGAGAAATTTACTTGGCGGGCAAAAATCAGGCAGGGAATGAAAGAGGAATATCTTCGCCGCCACGATGAAATCTGGCCGGAAATGGTTGAGGCGTTAAAGGCGGCGGGAATTTGCAATTATACGATTTGGCTGGACGGAGACGAGCTTTTCGGCTATTACGAATGTGAAAAGGGCGTGGAGTACGCTTTGAAATTTCAGGCGGAAAATCCCGTCGTAAGGCGTTGGGAGGAATCTATGAAGCCGTTGACCGAAAGAACCCCCCGCGAGCCGAAAAAAGTTTTCGAGTTTGACTGAAAACGGAAAAAGATTTTCGAGTTTAGCCGAAAATCGAAAACCGACAAAAACGAAAAAATGACGAAAAATAAAAGGAGTAAAAAAAATGAAAATAGCGGAATACAAGAAGTTTTACAACGATTTTCTTTTGAATAACGTAGTCCCGTTCTGGGAGAAATCCGACCTTATCGACAAGACCTACGGGGGATTTATCACGAGCGTGGATAAAGAGGGCAAGAGTTATAACGACGATAAAAGCGTGTGGTTTCAGGGAAGATGCCTTTGGACGTTTTCCAAACTTCTCAACGAATACGGCTATAAGGAAGAGTGGGCAAACGCGGCGAAAAGCGGCGCGGAGTTCATCAAAGAGCATTGCATAGACGAGGACGGAAGAATGTTTTTCGTCGTCACGCGCGACGGAAAGCCGCTCAGGAAGAGAAGATATTATTTTTCGGAAAGTTTCCTCGTTGCGGGATTTGCCGAATATTATTTCTTCACCAAAAACGTCGAGGATTTGCGTCTTGCCGAAAAATATTTCGATTTGATGTATTCGATTTATCGCAATCCCTCTTGCGACCCGTTCAAAATCACGCCCAAGGAAAACGCTGCGGTCAGAAATCTCCATTCCAACGCCAACCCTATGGTTCTCGTAAGCACGGCGCAGGAACTTTTGAGGGCCGACCCCGAAAAGAAAGAGTATTACGAGGGGATAATAAACGCGCTCGTCGCGGATATGATAGGCTTGCATTATAAGGAAGAATACAAATGCGTCCTCGAAAACGTGTTTACGGACGGAAGTATTCTCGATAACCCCACCGGAAGGACGATAAACCCGGGACATTCCATTGAAAACTCGTGGTTTTTGATGAATTACGCCGCGAAAACGGGAGATAAAGAGCTTTTGAAAAAGGCTTTGAACGTTCTCGATTGGTCGCTCGAACTCGGTTGGGATAAGGAATACGGCGGAGTTTATTATTTCAGAGATTTGTTCTCGCGCCCCTGCGAACAGCTCGAATACGATATGAAACTCTGGTGGGTTCACAACGAGTGTTTAATCGCAACGCTCGCCGCTTATAAACTCACCGGCGACGAGAAGTATTTCAAAAAGTTCGAGGAAATTCACGAGTACGCTTTTTCGCATTTTGCCGACAAGGAAAACGGCGAATGGTACGGATATTTGCACCGCGACGGAACTGTTTCGCACACGCAGAAAGGCTCGCTCTGGAAAGGACCTTATCACCTCCCGAGATGCCTTATTCTCGTTGAAAAACTTCTTACTTCGATTGAAAACGGCGGAAATTTCCCCGAGTTGCTTTAATGCGGGGAAATCCGATTTTCGCGCTTAAAAACTGTTGTAAATCGCTTAAAAACTGCTATAATTTTTTAAAAACCCCCGCGTTGCGCAAGGCAACGCGGGGGTTATATTTTTATTAGATTTTTATGAAACGCCGCGAAAATTTACGGCGAATTTTAAGTTTTTTCGGTTTTTTCGTTTTTCTTTTCCAAAGCGGCTTGCTTGAAAGCTCCCGGGGAAACGTGATATTTATCCTTGAAAGCCCTTGAAAAAACGTAAATCGAGGAATAGCGCAGTTTGTTTGCGGTTTCGGTTACGGTAACGTCGCCCTCGCTCAAAATTTCTTTGGCAATGGCAAGTTTTTTGTTGATTATGTAAGAGGAAATCGATTCGCCTATGGTCTTTTTGAAACATCTCGACAAATACGAGTAATTATATCCGAAAACGTCCGAAAGTTCCGCCATATTTTCAAGCGTGTAGATATGCGTGTCGACGTAGTTTATGATGTTGAAGCAAAGCAGTTGCGTGCTGTTCGTTTGCGGCGCGCGATAGTACGGAATTTTCTCCTGCTTTATGCGTTGCATAACCTTTAAAATGGCGAGTTTCAGTTCGTATTCGAAAATACTCCTGCCCATATCGGTGTCGGCCTTTATTTCGGAAAGAAGATGCGTGAAGTGGTCGCCGAGGTCGTCGGTGTGGAATTTTCGGTTGTTTTCGGGCTTGGTAATCGCCGCGTATTCGTCCAGAATCGGCGTAAAAGGCGAATCGCTCGTGAAGTTGAACGCGCAGAAGAAGAACCGAAGAGGATTATCGGCGTCCGAAAAGATTCTGTGAATCTCCTTCGGGTGCGAAAAATACAAATCGTGTTTTTCGACGTGCGCGGGCTTGTTGTTCGTGAAAATCGTCCCCGAGCCGGAAAGAACGTAGGTGAATTCATACCAGTCGAGATGGATATGGCTCGTCATTTCGGTCTGGTCGTCGCACATCATTTCGCCTACCTGATAAAGAAGCAAATCGTTGAAAATTCTCGGATTGCACGCAAAATTATTGTCGTAATGGTACTTCAATTTTCCCTCCCGAAGCGTGCCGAAACGGTTTGCTTCGGCTAAAACTTCTCGGAAATATTTTAATATCGTAAAAAAATAAAAGTCAAGCGATATTAAAAAAAATATTGCGAAAAATCGATTTGAAATGATTTTGCAAAACGTATGGTAAAAAAAAGATAAAGTCGAATTATGGAGAAAAGTCAAAAAAAGCTAAATATAAAGTAAAGCGGTGATATTTACAAAGACGGGCGCGGAATGTTATATTTTTTTTAGATATAAAACCGCGTTGAAATTTAACGACGCGGCAAAAACGCCAAGCGGGATAAACCGCGCGGCGGCGGAGTTGAAATAATGAAAAAAATAGGTTTTATTGATAACTTTTTGAGCGAATGGCACGCCAACAATTATCCCGATATGATAAGAAACGACGAAAGAGCCAAAAAACTCGGGCTGGACGTTTGTTACGCTTACGCGAAAACGGAAGTTTCGCCTTACGACGGGGTTACGACGGACGAGTGGTGCAAAATTCACAACGTCAAAAGGGTGAATTCCGTTGAAGAGCTCGTCGATTTGTCCGATTATATCGTGATTCTTTCCCCCGACAATCCCGAACTTCACAAAGAGCTTTCGGAGTACGCCTTAAAGAGCGGAAAGTTGACTTATATCGACAAAACCTTTGCGCCGGACAAAAAAACGGCGATTGAGATATTCGACCTTGCGCAAAAATACGGCACGCCCGTTTATTCCACGTCCGCCCTTCGTTTTGCGGACGAACTTGCGCCTTATAGAAAAGGCGATGAGCCGGCGAAGTCCTGTATGTGCGTGGGGTGCTACAAATTCGAGATTTACGCGATTCACGTTTTCGAGATGATGTGCACCGTTATGAAGAGCGGGGCAAAGAGAATGATGGCGACGGAAGGCACGAGGAACCGCAATATCGTCGTGGATTACGGCAACGGCAGGCTCGCTTCCTTCATTCAGATGGATACCGACGACCCTTACGGCGTTCCGTTTATCGTTTCCGCCGAAATGGAGGACGGATCGGCGCATTATTACGAGATAAAGGAAGGTTACCAGAAACGCTTCGTTGAGGCGATGATAGAGTTCTTCGCAACGGGCGTTCCGCAGGTGGATTACAGAGAAACGATTGACCTTATGGGTATGCTCGACGTTGCGAAAAAGGCAATGGCAAACCCGTTTAAATGGATAGATATTGAGTGAGATATGATAAGCGAGCTTAGATGTCAGGGCGAGGTTTTCCCCGTCGTAACGGCGAATAAAGCGATTTTTGAATGGCGGTGCGATTCCTTGCACCGTCGTTTCGCGCTTACGATAGGAAACGAAGAGCAGGCTAAAACGTTTTATACCGACGGCGAAAGGTTTGTCGAGGTTGATTTATTCGGCTTTAAAAAAGGCAAATATTTTTATACGGTCGAGGGCGGAGCGCCCTACGAAACCGACGGCGAAAACGGCGGCGAAACGGACGAAACGAGCGGCGCAAAAGAAATTTCGGAAAAGGCGTATTTTATAATCGCGGAGGGCGGAGTTTCGGGCGCGAAGTGGATTTCAAACGGCAATCATTTCGTTGCGGAGGATAACGTAACGGGGCGGCCTTCAATCACGCTCCGAAGGAAATTTTCTTTCGGTAAAATAGAGCCGTCCGCCATTTTAACCGTTTGCGGGCTGGGCTTTTTCGAGGCGTATATCAACGGCGAGAGGGTTGGCGACGGCGTGTTCGAGCCGCCTTTCACCGATTACTGCAAACGAGTGATTTTAAGGAGTTTTCCCGTTGCGGATAAGCTTAAAACGGGCGAAAACGAACTGGAAATTATTCTCGGCGACGGCTGGTATTCGCACACCGACCTCGACACCTGGGGTTTTTTCCGCGCTCCTTGGCGCGACGACGTTAAGGCGATTTGCAAACTTACAAGCGGCGAAGAAACCGTTTGCTCCGACGAAAATTTCGAGTGGTCGTTCAACGAAACCGCGAAAAATTCACTGCGTTCGGGCGCGAGAATAGATTTCGGAACGGAAAAAGTTTATCGCAAAGCCGTTCTCACAACGCCGCCGGGCGGGGAACTTGCATATTCGACGATTCCGCCGATGCGCGAGTGCGAAAAAATCAAGCCGATTGCTTTGAGAACGACGGCGGATAATTCGATAATTTGCGATTTCGGCAAAAATATGACGGGTTACGTTTCTTTTAACGCGAAGGGCGCGAGGGGAACGGAAGTTACCGTTGAATATTCCGACAGGATAAACGGCGACGACCTCGATAACGAGAGCAATTCGATGTACGTTTTCCGCAAGGATATGCCTTATCAGACGGACGAGCTTATTCTTTCGGGCGGGAACGATTTTTACAAGCCGAAATTTGCGTTCAACGGGTTCAGATACGTTAAGATTTCTCTTGCCGAAAAGGCGGAAATAGAGAATATTACGGCATATTTTACGCATACGGATTTAAGGAAGCAAACGGAATTCGAGATTTCCGACGAACTTTTGAACGACCTTTACAAAATGTCGATGCAGGCGATACTTTCAAACTACGTCGGCATACAAACCGATTGTCCGCACCGCGAGAAAAACGGTTGGACGGGCGACGCGCAGCTTTCCGTAGAGCCCTGCGTTTATAACTTCGATATGCGCGGAGCTTACGAAAAGTTTATCGACGACGTAAAGGACGCGCAGCGTCCGTCGGGGCAGATTCCCTGCATAGTTCCGACGTGCGGCTGGGGATATAACTGGGGCAGCGGCCCTGCGTGGGACGTCGCTTTATTCCGCGCGGCAAAAGCGGAGAAGTTTTATTACGAAAATTCCGACGCGGTGAAAAAAGCTTTGCCGGTTATGAAAAAATATCTCGCTTATCTTTCGGCTTACGAGGATGCGGACGGGCTTGTAAGCGTGGGGCTCGGCGACTGGAATTTTCCGAAAAATATCAAGTTCGAGGTTTGTCCTCTCGCGCTCGTTTCGAGCGGATATTATAAGTTGATGTGCGAAATTTACGTCGAACTTTCGGAAAACGCCGACGAGGCCGAGGAATATCGCGTTAAGGCGAAGAAACTCGGCGATGCGATTTACAAGCGTTTTTCGGGCGACAAAACGCTCACGGGGCTTTGCGCGCTTTGGTATTTCGGGATAAAGGACACCGAAAAAGAGGTGAAAGAATATCTTGAAAATAACGGATATTCTCTTCACGCAGGCATTTTGGGCGTTAAATTCCTGTTTGCGTTGCTCGGCGAAAAGGGTTTGAGCGAGGCGGCTTATAAAATTCTTTCGAGAACGGATTACCCCTCGTTCGGCTATTGGCGCGAGCACGGACAAACCGCGCTTTGCGAGGATTTCGAGCTTACGAATTCGCTCAATCACCATATGTTCAGCCCCATTGCGGAGTATATGCTCCGTTATATGGCGGGTTTGAGGCTCGGCGAGGGAAAAAGGAGCGTTACGTTAAAGCCGAACCTTCCCGAAAAGGTTAAAAAGGCGAAGTTTTGCGTGGAAACGGCTTTCGGCGATTTTAAAGCCGAAATTTTCCGAAGCGGCGACGAACTGGAAATAAAAACAGACGTTCCCTGCGGATTAACCGCGATTTTGGAATATAAAACGACTAACGAACGGCTTAAAGCGGGGAAAACCGAAAGGATTTTGAAAGCCTGACGGGGCGCAATAAAGTCAAAATTTATTAAACGATTGTGCAAGAAACCGTGTAGACAGGGCGATTGCAATCGTATATAATTTTAACGTCAATGAGCGATTTGCGCTTGTCGGAATGAAAGAATTTTCGGCGGGGGCGAAAAAACGGCTCGAAAATTTGTCGGGGAAAACCCGACGCAGGAGGAAAAATGAGAAAAAAGAAACTTTGGATTGTTCTTCTTTGCATCGTTGCGGCAACGGCGCTTTGCTTTGCGTCCTTAACCGCTTATGCGGAAGAGCCTGCCGAAGGCGCGGAAACGGAAGAAACGTTGAATCTCGCGCTTGACCAGACTAAATGGAACACGACGACTTTTGAAGCGAAGGCGGACGGCCTTTATGCGAAAGGCACGAACGTAAGCGCGACGACGAAGGATAAAATCCCCGCAAGCGCAACCGTAACCACCGCAATCAGCGGAACTTTGGCTGAAAAGGATACCACTTGGTGTTACGCCTGGATTGTTTTAAAACAGTCCGACCCGAACGCCACGGTTACCTGCAACGGTAAAAACGCCACGCTTTCTTCCGGAAACGGATTGATTTTCAGTTGGGGAGCGTCGCACGGCTCGGAATCCGTCAACGAAGTAATAGACGGACAAAGCGTTAAGATGACGGATACGAAGTTCGTCAGCGGATTTGACTCTTGGTCGCAATACGCCGTAAACAGTGAAATTACTATCACTATGACGGACGGCCCGTTCGGAACTACGCTCGATTTGGTTTTCAAAGGCGGAGTGACGAACGAAACCAAAACTTATTCCTACACCTGCGAGAACGATTTCTCGGGAGAAGGTTATTACGGATTCGGTTATTTAGGTGGCGGAACCGTGGACGAAACTCACAATTACGTTATAACCAAAGCCACCGTTGAGGAAATCGCAGTCGATAACGACCTTTCTCACAGCGCGGCCAACTGGACGACGTCCACCGGGTCGATTGTCGGCGGAGAAAACGGAATAACCGCAACGGCAAACGGAAACGCTTTGTTGAAGCATAAACTTCCCGCAAACTCCACCGTAACCGCTAAGATTACCGGAACTGCCGCGGGAACGTGGGGAAACGTTTGGTTTACCCTTAAAGATACGAGAGAAACTCCCGACGCGTCCTCCTCGAACGCAACTGCGGGAAGCTATATTTTATATCGTCTCGGCGGAGATTTTAACGTCGGTCAGGGAACAATCGCCGAGGTAAAAGACGGCACTCTTTTGCCTTTGAATCACAGTATCGAAGGGGCGAGTAACGCGGATAGTTGGTACGTTCGTAAACAAGTAACCGAATTTACGTTCACCACCGAAGATACGGAAACGGGCGTTAAGGTTACCGTTCACGTCAAAGGCGAAAATTGCGAATACGAAGAGGTTATCGAATCCGATAACGAAGTTCTTAAAGGCGAATGGACGCTCGGTATAGGCTGTTTCGTCGATTTAGCCGGCGGAAACCTCGTAATCGATAACGTTACCGTTAAAAACAACGATAAGAGCGAGCCCGAAAAGCCCGAGCCGGAAGAACCCGAACCGCAGCCGGAAGAACCCGAAGAACTCGAACCCGAAATTGCAAACCTTGCCGTTTCGGCGGATAATTTCAACGGCGGCCTCGGCAACCACAGCGGAGTTTTCGGCGAAAACGGAATAACGATAAGCCAGACTACTTTCTCGGCTTCCCTCGTTAAAGACGTTAAGGCCGGCTCGAAAATAGTTCTCGACCTCGAAGGAAAGGGCGAAACCACCGGTTGGGGCGAAGCCTGGATAATCCTCAAAGACGTTTCTTATCCGCAGGTTATCGACGCAAGACAGGACGAAAAGTCGTCTTTCAGAAGCCTCACGAGAGGAATGAATTACGTCGCTTTCCGTTTCGGCAACAGTTATCTTGCCGGAATAAACGAAGTTAAGGACGGACAGTTCACCGAAACCATTATCACGGAGTGGGCTCAAAGCGATTTCACGGCTTTCTTCAAGCAGAGAGTACGCGTCGTCATCACCACCGAGGATTCGGATTCGGGCGTTAAATTCAATATCGAATTCCAGAATCTTACCACCGGCCACACTCTCACGAAAGAGTACGTTTCCGATAACGTTAAATTGAAAGGCGATTACGCCGTAAACGTCGGAACTTACGTCGGACTCAACGCAGGCGAATCGATTGTTATCCGTAAATTCGGCGTGACCGAAACCGTTGAAAAAACCGACAGAAGCGGCGCGAATATGGCAACCGACTTGAAGTATATGAGAAACGGCTTTAATTACAAAGCGTTCAGATATTACGACGGAAACGGTCTTGCTCTCGAACAGGTTACGAAGGCCGGCTTCACGATGTATCACAAGGTTGCTTCCGCGCAGAGCGTCACGTTGAAATACAACAACACTTTAACGAGCGCGTCTTACGGCAACACCTATCTTCTTTTGAAAGCCAACGACCGTTACGTTGAAGTTCCCAACCCGAACGACAGAGAAATAAACGAATATAACGCCAAGAGCGAAGCCGACCCTGCCGCAGCGAAGGGCGACAACTGGATTTTGGTTATGTTCGGCGCGGACGGACTTCAAAGATACGTTTGTATCGACGGTATCATTGAAAAAACCAATCTCGGCGACGGCGCGGATAACCTCGACGTCTGGTATTGGTATAAACAAGCTCCGAGCATTATGCTCACCGCCACGGATATTGCGGAAACCGAAGAGGACGACGCTCATATCGAAGTAAACTTCACGCTTATGGGCAGCTCCGGCAAACTTACCGCAAAATCCTTCAACGTTTACGAAGAGGCTCTTATGGGCGCGAAATATCTTCAAGTTTCTTATTTCCTCTCCACGGGCGGAAATATGGAAAGCGATTTCGATTTCGTTTGCCTTGAAAAGCTTTCCTATATGGGACTTGACGACGTGGTTATTCCCGAAATAGACGTTGAGGCTCTCAACGCCTCAATCGCCTCCTATAAAGCGATTACCGCCGAAAACTACGAAGCGGCGAAGGCAACTTACGAGGCAGCTGCCGCAAAACGCGCGGAAATGAACGTTCTTCAAGTCGATAAGTTCAACGCCGCGGCTCTTGCCGAACTTAACAAAAAGCTCGAAGCGTATCTCACTGATAAAGAAGCCGCCGCAGACGTTACGGCGAAGATAGCGGCAATAAATATCGCCGAAGTAAACGACGAAAATTACGCCGCGGCAAAGGCTACCGTAGTTTCCGCAAGACAGGATTACGAAGACCTTTCCGACGCCGGTAAAGCGATGGTTACCAACCTCGACGCGCTCAAAGCCGCCGAAGCGAAGGTTAAAGCTTACGAGGACGTTAAATCTGCCGCCGACGAAGTTATCGCAAAAATCGCGGCTCTTGAAAAAATAACCGTCACCGACGATAATTACGAAACCGTGAAAGCCGACGTCGTCGCAGCCAAAGCCGCTTACGAAGCTCTTTCGGAAGCCTCCAAGGCAAGGGTTGATAACTATGAAATTATCGCCTCGGCGGAAAGCAAAATCAATGCTTACGAGGACGCAAAAGCGGAGGAATCCAATAAACCCACCTCCGAAAAGCCGAACGAATCGCAGAACGACTCCACCGATAGCGGAAGCTCGGGCGGCGGACTTGGTTGCGGCTCGGCCGTAGGCGCAAGCGGATTAGGCCTTATGGTTCTTCTTGCCGCAGGCGCGGTTGCGATTTTCAAAAAGAAAGAGAATTAACGGGCGAAGGAAACCCTAGGGATTTCATTTGTCATCACTAACTATTTTTGCGGCGATAAACCGATTTATGCGGCGTTAAACGCCGCTCGTAGTACAGCAAGTACAACTTCGGGCGTTTGCCTTGCCTAAACGAGCCGCATTGCGGTCGGTTTCTCATCCGCAAAAATGCTTCGCACCGAAAAGAGCGCATTTTTTGATGATTTTTTGCGAACGTGAGGGTTGCTGTACCGGGCGTACTGCGCCCGAACGGTCGCGGGAAATGGCGAAAAAGACGCCTTTTCGGTAATTAGTGATGGCGAATGGAATCCCTAACTTAAATAAAAAATAAGGGGGTTGCCGCAAATAAACGGAATAGTTTATTTGCGGCAACCTTTCATATCGTTATGAAAAGATTTACATTTTCTGAAAACACGTCGAAAAGCGAGGCGATTATAAGCTTCGCTCTGCAAATAAATTCGCTTGCGGAAAATCGCGAAAAGGACGACGATTTTCTCGAAGAAAACGAGATTTTTATGCTTACCGTCGGCGAAAAAGGCAAATTTTCGGCGGAGAACTTTTATCAGAACAAACTCACGATAAGGGCTGTCGGCGAGGAATTATCTCTTCACGGTTACGCCCCCGATTTTAACAGAACGGGCAACGCCGTGGTTCTTCCGGGCGGGAAAAAGTTAAAAACGAGCGAAAAATACTCGTTTAAAGTCGTTTTAACTAAGCGCAGAGTTTATATTTACCTTAACGGCGCGCTCGTCGAATCTTACGGAAACGCAAGGGAAACCGTAGACGGTTACGCGTTTTTCGTTCGCAACGGCGAGAATATCGATATAAGCGACGTCGGTTTTACTTCGCGCGACGAAGAGGAGTATCCCACCTCCGAAAAGCTTACGTATTGCGTCGAAAAAGGTCTTTTCGGCGGTTATTTGTCTTATGATAAAACCCGCGAAGGTCTTACTTTCAATCGGCTTGACGTGAAAAGTTGTTTCGAGTGTACCACGCGGAATTTTTACGCGTACGATTCGGGGCTTACGCTCGACGCCGAAACCGACGCGAGCGGGATTAAGCTCGATTTTAAGGTTGTGGATATTCCCGTCGGCAACTGGAATATGCAGTTCGGATTTGCCGCGGACGGCAGAAGAATCACGCAGCCTATAAAACTCGTAAACAGGGGAGAATACGCTTCCGTAACGATGAACAATCCTTTTAAGGATGGCAAAAGACATCGTTTAACGGTGTTTTTCCCCACGTCCTGCGGCCTTGCCTTAACGCGCGCCGAGTTTTTGAACGCAACCTTTGCCGAAAGAGTGAAAAAGGACGTCCGCGCTATTTTTATCGGCGACAGCATTACCGAGGGCAGCGAGTGTTTCGATGCTTCGAGGGCTTATCCCAACGCGCTCGCTTTGCATTACGGGCTTGACGCGCTCAACCAGTCGCTCGGCGGAATGTCTTTCGGCGATTATTGCGCTTCGGGGAATTATCCCGAGCCTTTCGACGTCGCCTTTATAGCCCTCGGAACGAACAGTTTTTGCGGCGGAACGGGCGATAAGGCGAAAACGCTGAAAACCGTGGCGGAGCAAGCCGAAAAACTTGTGAAAAGGATTAAGGAGAAATTTCCGGATTGTCGGATATACGGGCTTTTGCCTATTTGGCGTTCGGACGAGGACGGCGTTAATTTTTCGCTTAAAGACACGTCGCGCGCGTTGCGTTCGGTATATTCCCGTTTAAACGTGAGAATAATAAATTGTCACGATTTCGTTCCCAAGGACTACGGATATTTTTCCGACCCGATTTTTGCGATACACCCAACCTCCGAGGGACACGATTTTTACGCCGAGAATCTCATTGCGGCAATAGACAAAAAATACAAAAAAATATAAAAAACGGCGTTAAATAAACCGTAAAAGGGCAAAACAGGTCAAATATTGTTAAACACAAAGTCAGCGTATGGTATTTACCGAGCGGGTTTTATAATATAAAATATAGGTATGATAAGAGCAAACGGACAAAAACTGAATATCAGGCGTGTTTTCGTTTCGGCGCTCGGCGTTTTGCTTATCGTCGGAATGCTGTTTCTCTTTTCCGGTTGTTATTCCGCGGACGTAAACGTCAAGAGCGACGGAACGGGCGTAGCCACGATTACCGTAGCCAAATCCGAGGGAGTAACCGCCGATTCCGTTAAGGAAAAAATCGAAAAGGAGATTTATAACGGAGTCGAGCTGGTATCGGGCGAGGAAAACAGAATAACGCTTGATAAAATAACCGAAACCGAAAACGCTTTGATAGTAACGGTTTCTTTCAAAAGAATCGGAACGGTGGGCGGCTTGGGAAAGTTTTATTATAAAAACGCTTCCGAGCTTAAAGCCGACCAGGAACTTCGCGGGTATATTAAAAAACTTTCCAACGGAAAATATCCGCAAATTCACAATTACGACGATAGTTTTTACGATTTCGTCGGCAGAAGCACTCGCCCCAAAAAGGAGCTTGCCGTTTTGCCGAAAACGATTGACGGCAAAGAACTTACCGTTGACGAATTTATCGGCGAGGACGGAAAGGACAACGCGTACACTCTTGAAAACGACGGAGTTTTCTTCTCGTTCTTTATAGCGGGTTTCGAGGGGCTTGAAAGCGTAACTTTTAAGCTTAACGGAAAAATCACCGTTATTGCCGGCGACGGCGCGGAAGTTCAGGGTGAGAATACCATAGTCGTAAAACCCTTGAAAATCAAAACCGAAAACGTAAC
Source organism: uncultured Clostridia bacterium (assembly GCA_937915565.1). Classification (GTDB taxonomy): domain Bacteria; phylum Bacillota; class Clostridia; order Christensenellales; family Borkfalkiaceae; genus UBA10281. The sequence goes on from CALDMH010000108.1 coordinate 40,120, forward strand.
GAGAATGGAAAACGGCGAGCCGGTCGTCGTTCAAGGAGAGGAAACGACGTGCTTTTTCGGTTACGCTTATTTCATTCGTCAAAAGAACAATTTGCCGCTTATTCTCGGAATAATCTGCGGCGCGGTGCTTATAGGCGGAATTCTTGCCGGGATTTTCACGGGATATTTCAAAAAAGTCGTTAAAGGCCCGAAATTCAGGCAGTTTATAAGGAATTACGATTTATACCTTATGATGTTGCCCGCGTTTATCCTGCTTTTGGTTTTCGTTTACAAGCCGATGCTCGGCATAACCATAGCTTTTAAAAATTACAAGGCCGAGGACGGAATTTTCGGAAGCGAAACCGTGGGATTGAAAAATTTCATAGACGTGCTTACGCTCCCGGGTTCGTCGTTCTGGATGCTCGCCAAAAACACCGTTATTCTCGCGCTGTTGAAATTCGTGTTCGGCTTTATCTGCACGATAGGGCTTGCGCTTTTGTTCAGCTATCTCAAAAACGGCTGGTTCAAAAAAACCGTTCAGACGATAAGCTATTTCCCTTACTTCATAAGCTGGGTAGTCATCTCCGGTATCGCTTGGCTTTTCCTTGCAACCGATACGGGAATTTTGAATAAAATAGTGGGCTTTTTCGGCGGAAAACCGATAAAATGGTATGAAACGCCCGATTATTGGTACGCAATCTTAACGTTCACGGCTATGTGGAAAACCACGGGTTACGGAACTATCGTTTACCTTGCGGGAATAACCTCCATAGACCCTGCGCTTTACGAAGCCGCGGTTATCGACGGGGCGGGCAGATGGAAGCAGTTTTTGTACATAGTTCTCCCGGGGCTTACGCCTATCATCGGCGTTCAGATGATTTTCAGCTTGGGCAACCTCGTCAGGGACGATTTCGACCAGATTTACACGATGACGGGCGGAGGAAATTCCTATCTTCTCGAAACGACGGAAGTTATCGGCGCGGTCGTGTTCAAAGCAACCGGAAACGTTGCGAGTTATTCTTCGGCTATGGCTATGAACCTTATGCAAAGTCTGGCGTCGCTCGGGCTTGTTCTCGGCTCAAACGTAGTCATCAAAAAAATGGGAATGCAATCGTTGTTTTAAGGAGGCGTCGGAAATGATAAGGTCAAAAGGCGAAAAAACGTTCGACGCTTTCAACGTCGTTTTTATGGTAATTCTCGCGGTGATATTCGTTTATCCCGCATTGCTCATAGTGTGCGCCTCGTTCACTTCGGCGGACGCGATAACGAAGTACGGTTATTCCGTTCTGATACGGGAGTTTTCGCTCTCGTCGTATCACTTCATTTTTCAAACGCAGGGGTTGTTTTTCACCTCGCTTAAAAACTCGGTAATCATCGCCGCAAGCGGAACGGCTTCCGTTGTGGTTACGGGCGCGCTGTTTGCTTACGCAATTTCGCGCAAGCAGCTTTTGTTCAAAAAATTCTTCGTGATGTATCTCGTTATAACGCTTCTTTTTTCTGGCGGAACGATTTCGCATTATATGAACATCGATTCGTTGGGGCTTATGAACACCCGCTTGGCGATAATCCTGCCTTCGGCGGTGAACGCCTGGTACATCATTCTTATGCGTAATTTCTTCGAGAACATTCCTGCGGGGCTTTGCGAATCGGCTCAACTCGAAGGCGCGGGCAACGTGACGATACTTTTTAAAATCATCATACCGTTGTCCTTCCCGATAATCGCCACGATAATCCTGTTTTCTTCGGTAGACCTCTGGAACAACTGGATAGGCGCGCAGCTTTTCATCGACAGAGCGCACGAGCATCTCTGGCCGATACAAGCTCTCGTAAGGCAGCTCGAAACCGACTTTAAGTCGATTGTCAGTTCCATCGGCGGCGGCACGAGCCTCGGCTTGAATTCCGAGGGAATAAAAGCGGCGGCGGTTGTGGTTTCCACACTTCCCATAGTTATCCTTTACCCCTTCCTGCAAAGATTTTTCATTTCGGGAATGTTGGTCGGCGGAGTTAAGGAATAAATCGGTTTCAGCCTTTTCGGCGGACGAAACGCATAGCGATTCCGCACCGAAATACGGCAAAAAATAAAAAACGAAAATTAACAAACGGCAAATCGTTTGTAGGAGGAGAATATGAAAAAATTATTAAGCATTTTACTTTGCTTTGCAATGTGTTTCGGCCTTGCCGCGTGCGGAGCAGGCAACAACTCGCAAACTCCGGAATCGACCGGCGGTTCTACGGGCGGCGAAAGTTCGAGGGTTTCTTTTGAAGACGCGGATAAAACGAAAATTACCATTTACGTCGACGAATCCAACGTTTACGGAAGTTACGTTGCGGGTTCGGACGAAGCCTTCGTTAAAAAGACGATAGAGAAGAAATTTTACGAAGATACCGGTTACGCCGTGGACTTCAATATTCAGATTTGCACCCACGCCACGTTCAACACGCAGTTTTCGGGCGTTATGACGACGGGAAGATGGGACGCCGCCGTTTCTTACCTCGGTCAGGCAGGACTTGACGAAACCGCGCTCAATCAGGATATAGCTCTCGATTTGAGCGACCTTCTCGATTCCGACGGCGAGCATATTTACGAAGCGATTGACGAAGAGGCTATGTACGCCACGACGCTTCTCGACGGAACGGTCGTAGGCATTCCTTCCGTTTGTAACACGAAAACGAAAGGTATCCTTTTAAGAACCGATTTGATGGAAAAAGTGGGTTACACCGTTGAACCCGGCCATAACGACGACCTCGGTAAGACTACCGACAAAGCGGGCGACAAGAAAAAAACTCTCGTAACGCTCGACGATTTCACGGATATGCTCGAACGCCTTAAAGTTCAAAACGTATGCGCCAATCCGCTTTCCGGCAACGCTTACGACATAGAGTACACCATAACCGCCGGCGCGCTTAATTGCCTCGGTTATCAGTGCAAAGACGTTATTTACAACACCGACGGTTCGGTTAAGGAAGTAGTTCCCGGCTGGCTTTCGGAAAATTACGGCGACGTTCTGGAAACTCTTTATTACTGGCAGAGCAGAGGTCTTTGGGAAGCCAACAACACCGTAAAGACCACCGAGCAGAGAATAACCGACCTTACTAACGGTAAATCCTGCGTTTACTGCGTAGACCCCAACGTAATTTCTCTTATAGACGTTGCCCGCAGAGTTAGTTCCGCAAAGCCCGAGGCGAAATTCGCCGTTATCGGACCTTTGGACGGCGTTGACGAAAACGGAAACCGCATCGAAGGAAGCGGCGCGTTTGCCGAAACGTCGAGAACGACCGACTGCCTTATCATAAACAAAAAATCGCAAAACGCGAAAATAGTCGTGGCTTATCTTAACTGGATGTATTCTTCGGTTGAAAACTACGAACTTTGCGCTTACGGAATAAAAGGCACTCACTGGGTTGAAGCGGGCGATAAATTCTACGCTTATCCGGAAGGAAAAGCCGACAGATATTTGTCCAAACCGCCGTATTCGGGCGTATTTATGCTTCTTCACAACGACGAATTCTCTTATAGAATTTACGACGATTACACCGCCGAAGAGAAAGGGTGGATTAACGTCGTTGAAAACGCAAAGACGATGAAGAACGAAACTGACGGAATGTTGTTCTACAATATGTCCGCCGCAATGGCAAACGCTTTCCAGACGGCCGAAAACGATTTCTATCCCAACGTAGCGTTAAAGGCTTGGGACGGAAGCGTAGACCCCGCCACGTCTTATCCCGCGGGAGTTACGTCTTACAGAAACACCGCAAGCGAATATATCGATTGGCTCACCACGCAGTATAAACTTTACGTGGCGAAGAGAGTTTAAAATAAAGGGGTAAAAAAATGAAAAAAGGATTGAAATGGATATTTGCCGCAGCGGCTCTCACGGTTGCCGTTTCCTCGCTCGCAGTTCCCGCAAAGCAGGCCTTTGCGGAAGAGCAGGAGGGTTATTCGGTGGAGATGACCGAGGACGAAAACCTTGCGGAAAACAAGTGGGACTGGGCAACCGATAAGGTCGGCGCGGCGAACACTTATTTCACTGCCGGCAAAGGCTTCACCGTTCAGGATTTCAACCGCGGCGGCGGAGCGTTCGGCGTTTATAAAACCAATCGTTTAAACGAGTTTAAATACTCGATGTACGCAAATCTCAACCTCACCTATCCTTCGGCGAAAGGGTTTTCGGGGTACAACTTCGATTACTCCAACTTCTATCTTTCGTTTTTGATAGACGCCGACCCCGTCGTTCCCTCGAATTCCTGCCCGTGGAGCGGCAACGCCGCTTACGTTTGTCTTTCTTTTGAGGAAAGATACGACGCGGCCACCGGAACCGAGAACGACATAACCTCGTTTTACGTCAACGAGTGCTGGAACAGGCACGGCGACGAGAGAGCTATCGTAAAAGACGTGAGAGACGTCGATTTCAACGACGGAAAATTCCACTGGTACGAACTCGAAGTTAAAAACTTTAAAGATACGAAAACTATGCCGAACGGCTCTGCTACTACCGTTACGGGAAAGAGAATTAAATTCTTCTTCGACGGCGAAGAGAAGATGAGTTACGACCTCGTTGACGGCGAAAGGGCAACCGCATCCGCCGGCGGCGACAGAAGGTACGTAAACTTCACCGCTTTGGACGGTTATCTCGGCTATTGGACGGATACGGATTTCCCCGTAGGCGCGCTTAAAGATAAAACCGATTGCTTCGTGGAAATTCAGAAGGTTAAAATCGTAGACCTCTCAACGGGCGTGTCTTTCAAAAAATGCGCCGCTCCCGAATTTGAAATCGAGGAGCTCGACTGGTCGCCCTCCGAATGCGAAGTCGGCGACGAAATAGAGCTTAAACTTTCCAAGCTTTTCGCTTACGAAGGCGACGAAACGCTTGCTTACGAAATCACCTGCAACGGCGAGCCGATAGGCGAAATCCGCAACGGATTCTGGGTTTACACCCCCGATAAGGCGGGCGAGTTCGATATTGACTTTAAGGCGATAGCCGGCTCGAAAACCAAAATCGCTTACAGAACGCTTCGCGTTTCGCAGGGCGAACAACCCCCTGCGCAGGAGAGCGGTAAGCCTGCGGACGGCAGTGGCAGCGATTCTCAGGCAGGTTTGACAGGCGGCGGCTGCAACGGTTCGCTTGCGTTGAATTTCGCGTTTTTGCCGCTTATCGTCGCGGCGGGCGCGGTTGCGAAAAAATTTAAGAAATAACGTGTGAGAAGTTGCGTCCGTTTTGATGAACGAACGCAACTTCCGTAGGGAGAACAATGAAAAATCAACGGTTTTTTCGTTGGTCTCGGGAGGAATAAATGAAAAAGAAAATATTGTGCGCGGTGTTCGCCGCGTTTATGCTCGCGGCGGCGGGGTGCGGAACGGCCTCCGGCTCTGTGGAACAGGGAAGCAATTCCCTGCAAAGCGAATCTTCTTCCAAAAGCGGGGAAGAATTGGAGAGCGTAGAAGTGAAAAAGGGATATAAAGCATACGAGGTTTCGGCCTCGAACGGTAAAAAAACCACGGGCTTCGGTGCGCAGTTCGACACGCTCATCGTCGAACCGCAAAACTCTCTTTCGGACGAGGACTGGGTGAAATATCAGGTAAACGTTATAAAAGAAACGAACCTTCAATGCGTAAGGGTAAGGTTTTTCCCCGAATGTTACGAGAGAGGAAACGATAACGACGACCCCGACGTTTTCGATTATTCGAGTCCGAACGTGGATTTTGAAAGCGCAGAGATGAAGCAGTATTACAAACTTTTCGACGCTTTCGAGGAGAACGACGTCGCGGTTGATTTAAGCTGGTACGGTTGCAGAACCACGTTCAAATCACAGGACGGCAAGATTAACGGCAGCTGGCTCGGCGGAGTTTACGGGCAGGACGGCGTGAACGCTTGGAGTGTTATGCCGAGGCTCGGCGCAAATCCGGAGGACGAATTTGCGGAATCCGTTTCGGCTTGCCTTAAATATCTTTTCGAGGTGAAGAAATACACCTGTATCAAGGAGTTCAGCATATTCCCCGAACCCGACGGAATGACCACCGAAGAAGGGCAGTTCGCAAGGATAGCTTCCAAGGTTTTGAAAAGGCTCGAAAAGGACGGCATACGCGATAAAATCGTGTTCTCCGGCCCTGCGGATTACGGCAACAACCCGTCGAGATTCGACGAGATGTATTTATCGAAAACCAAGTTCGATAAAGCCACTTCGTCCGTTTACAAATGGGATATAGAAGGCTACAACGAGGATATGCTCGAATTTGCAAAGGGCTATTCCGCCGTTACGGATAAATACGGAATTCCTTGGAGCATAGCCGAAAGCGGAACGAAAAACTTCATAGACCCCGTTCACAACAAGGACAGCGAAACTTACGACAGAGCGCTTTATATGGCTCGTTTTATGATAAATATGATGAACGGCGGTTGCACGGGCATCAAATATTTCGTGTTCTCCGATTGTTATTACGACGGCGCGCTCAATAAACTCGGGTTGTTCTGTTTCAGCCACGAAAACTGGGCGGCAAAACCGGTGTTCTATTCCTGGTCGCTCATAATGAAGTACACGGAAAGAGAAAGCGAAATTTTCCCCGTCGAAACCGAAGGCGACGACGTGAATATGGTTGCGTTTAAGATGCCGGACGGAAGTTGGAGTTATATGATGGCCAACAACGGAGAGGAAAACGTTAAAATCGCCGTTGTGAACAAGCGTGCCGACAGGCCGGGCGATATGAACGTCTATAAACTCACCGAGGCGAGAATGCCGGAAAACAGAGAACTTAAAACCATTGCGAAGAGCGAAACCGTAAACGCCGAAAACGGAGTCGTTTACGTCACTCTTCCCGCAAGGTCGTTCGTGGTTATATCGGATAAGAAATGATGAAAAAATTATTATGTATTTTAACGGCGGCGTTTATGCTCGTTCTGGCGTGCGCCTGCGGCAATAATCCGGCGGATAATTCAAACTCCGGCGGCGGAAGTTCGTCGGGTAACGGCGAATCGTCTTCCGAAATCACCGTAACCGGCGGTTACACCGTTCACGAAATCAAAGAAGAAAGCGGTTACGAAGTGGGCGGCTACGGCGCGCAAATCGACACCGACCAGTTTATGCCGTTCAACAACCTTACGGACGAAGAGAGAACGATGCTCAAAACCCGTATAAGCGAAATGAACGTTCAGTACACCCGTATAAAGATGTTCGGCGAATATTTCGAGATGGCGAACGACAACGACGACCCGAACGTGTTCGATTACGACGCCGCTGGCGTGTTCTTCGATTCCACCGAAATGAAGGCGTTATACGAAGTTCTCGATCTTTGCGAAGAAAACGGAATAAAGGTCGATTTAAGCTGGTATAACTGCAATTCCACGTTCAAGGCGTACGACCAGACCGACGAGAACGGCAAGCTTTATCAGGGAACGTGGATGGGATATTCGTTCGACGAAGTGAACACCTGGTGCACCGCGCCGAGAATGACCGACGATTTCGACGGTTACGCCGAGCAAGCCGAAAACATTGCGGTTTGCCTCGATTATCTCATCAATAAGAAAAAATACACCTGCATTTACGGTTTCAGTTTTATTGCGGAGGGCTTTTATTCTCCCAAAGGAATCGTTTGGGACGAATACGTCAAATGCTGCGACGTGATAAACAAAAGGCTCATAAAGGACGGCCTGAAAGATAAAGTGATTTTTATCGGCACCTCCAACGAATCCAAAAATATGAAGATATTCGAGGAGTTGCAAACGCCGCTCAAAGATATTTTCGATATAGGCGGATTCGGGTTGTATCACTGGGACCTTTCGGATTTAAAGACGAATCGTTACACGCAAGCGGATTATTTTGAGAACCTCAAAGCCGTGTGCGACCGCCTCGGTTACGACGGTTTTGCCGTTCCGGAATTCTGCACGCACAACAGGCACGCGCTCAACGCCACCACTTGGGACGACGTTGAGGATTACGACGCCGCCTTGTGGCACGCGACGCTCGTTATCGACGCCGCGAAGTACGGTTTCACCACGCTCAATCACTATATTATCGGCGACACGTTCTTCACGAATTCTTACGTTCACACGATGGGACTTTGGACGTATCGCGATAACGGCTGGAAGGCTCACCCCGCGTATTACGTCTGGGCTATGATTTGCAAATACACCGACGTCGGCGCAAAGGTTTACAACGTCGATTTCGACAGAGATGAAGACGTGATGACTGCGGCTTTCCTCTTGCCGGACGGTGGCTGGACGTATCTTGCCGTTAATTTCGGCGACGAAACGGAAAAAGTCGCGTTTGTGAACAAAAACGGTAACAAGCCGGGCAAGGTTAATCTCTATCGCTTAACCGAGAGCGCGATTCCCGAAAACAGAGTTTGCGAAACTCCCGATAAATACGGCGAAGAGGACGGCTCGGACGGAGTCGTTTACTTAAAAGCTTCGCCGATGAGTTTAACGGTCGTTTCGACGAGATAAAAAGGAGAACGTTATGAAAAGAGGGAAAGTTATATTGACGGCGGCTTCGTTGGTCGCGGCGGCGGCTCTTGCCGTCGGCGCGCCGCTCGGGGCTTCCCGCGCAAATGCGGAACAAATCGCCAACACGCAAAAACACGCAAGCAATCTTTCAATATCGCCTGCGGTTATAACGGAAGTTAAAAACGCGGCGCATCTCGACGAAATGCTCGCCGCGCCCTTCGCTCCGTCCACGCTTATTTACAGGGTGAACGACGAACTGCAAATCGTCGACGGCGAAAATTCTTACGCTTTTGCGGATATGTTTACGAAAATGCGCAAAAAAACGGTCGCCGTGGTAAACCTCACTTCCACGGTTCAGGCCGACAAGCTTAAAGAGTTTATAACGACGAAGAAAATCGAAGATATTTCCGTTATGAGCAAGGATATTTCGGTGCTTACCTATGCGAGAAATCTTATGCCGAGAGTGAGAGGCGTTGCCGATTTTTCGGAAAGAGAACTCGGAAACAGCCTTGCGGACGAAGTTGAAGAATCGCACAAGGCGGGCGCGAACGTCATCGTTTTAAGCGCGGAGCAATCGACGAGGGAAACGGTTTCGTATTTCCAGTCGGTCGTGACCACGGTGTGGACTTACGGCGGCGAATTAAAAACCGCTTACGACGTTGCGAAGCTCGTTTCAACCGAAACTTACGGAATAATCGCCGATAATTACGGATTGTGTTATTCGGCTTATTCTCTTTACGAAAAAGGTTCGCTCGGCAGGTCGTTTTATAACATTGCGCACAGGGGCTTGCCCCACACCGAGGCGGAGAACTCTTTGGAGGGCTTCGTTGCCGCAGTGGAGGCGGGCGCTACGCACATAGAAATCGACGTTAAGGTCACCGCGGATAACGAACTCGTCATAATGCACGACAACGAACTTTCCCGCACGACGAACGGAAGCGGAAATATCGAATCGATGACCACGGAGCAACTCCGCAATATAAAAATCACAAAAACTTATGACGGAAACGACGTCGCGCCCGTAAATATTCCTACTTTGGACGAGGTGTTCGATTTTCTTGAAACCAACGACGCGCGTTTGTTCCTCGAAATAAAAACCGAAAAGGACAATTTCTGCGGACTTCTTAAAAGCAAACTTGAAAAACGCAATAAGCTTCGCGGAAGAATCGCCGTAATAACGTTCAGCACGAAGCAACTGAAAAATATGAGAGCGATTTTGCCCGAACTTCCGCTCGTTTCGCTCAACGCCGTGGCTTACGACGATATGGGCAACGGCGCGCTGGGCGACCTTGCGCAAAACAATATGGTTTTCTCAAATGCTTTCGATTACGACACTCTTGCCAACAGAAACCTTAAAAGTCGCGGATATATGGCGTTTTCCTGGACGTTCGACACGAAGGTTGCCGCCGCGGGAGTCGCCGTTAAGGGTTGCCTCGGCATAACCAACAACGCCGCGGACCAAGTGGGCAAATTCACCCGCAAAATAGAGGCGAGAAGCGGAGGAGAAATCGTCAGGAGCAACGATTATAAAGGCAAAAACGTTATCGTCGAAGCCGTTTCTTACGACGGCGAACGCAATGCCGTAACGGGGAAAATCGCGTTTTACGAGGAAACGGCGGACGGCATAAACGCTATAATTTCTTATAACGACGGCAATTATACGGTTTATTCCTCGCCCGTTTATTTAAGTATCAGGGAAGAAGACGCCAACGAAAGCGACGTGGAAAGCGTTGAAAGCGGCGGAAAGGAATCCTCTTCCGGAAGCGGAAATCAATCCGACGCGGGCGAAAGTGTCGAAGGCGGCTCGAACGATTCGGGCTCGGCTTCCGGCGGCACGACTTCCGGCGGCGGATGCGGCGGCGGAGTGAACGGAGCGGGCTTCTTCGGCTTAATGGCGGCGTTGGCCGTTGCCGGAATAATTTGCGGAAAGAAAATTCGCAAATAATTGCAAATAATAACTTATGAACGGGTTAAACCAAAAGCCTCGGCTGCATTACGCGCCGCAAAGCGGAATGCTCAACGACCCTAACGGGTTATATTACGATTCCGCCTCGGGATTATATCACGTTTTTTATCAATATCAACTCGGAATTTTCGGCGACGGCTTCGTAAAATGGGGACACGCCGCGGGGAAAACCTTGTTTTCGCTTAACGAATATCCTTACGCCGTCGGGATAAAACCCGGCGTAGGCGCATTCTCCGGCGGCGCGATAATCGACGAGGGAAACGCCTCGGGGCTGTTTTCAAAGGTTTCAAAGCCTTGCTCGCGCGCGTTTTTCGCGTTCACCGAGTGTAATCTGGAAACTCGCGCGGAGAAACAGAATTGCGCTTATTCGGAGGACGGATTCAGGATAAAAAAGGGCGGAACAATCGTTGAAAACGACGCTCTGCGCTTTGCGCCGAACACGTTCAGAGACCCTTCCTTATTCAGGTTTGACGGCAGGTTTTTTATGATGACCGGCGGTTGCGAGTTAAGGTTGTTTTCTTCGGACGATTTAAAAAACTGGAAATTCGAGTCGTTTGTGGAAAACGTTGCGGCGAGCGATAATGCGATTATCGGCGATATGAACGAAATAAGGAAGTATCTTCCGCTTAACGACCCCGAAAGCGAGAAAATGGCAGGCGAATGTCCCGACGTTTTCCGCTTGAAAGGCGGCGAGGATAACGAATTTTTCCTTTCGGCGGGCGGCGTGTTCTTCGTTTCCGGAATGATGACGAAAAAGGACGGCGTTTACCGATTCGAGCCGAAAGGCGAAAGAACGAAGTCGGTTTATTCGGCGGATTTCTTTTCGGGGAAAGGTGAAGCTTACGCGATGCAAACTTTCCGAGGTTTAAAAAGTCCCGTCGCCTTGTTTTGGTTGCGAGATTTGCCTCGGGAGCAAAACAAACCTTTCAACGGCTGTTTGTCGCTTCCTTATGAAGTTTATTCTCGTTGCGGCGAAATCAGGTTTAAAACCACGCGCGAATATTCGGAACTCATAAGAGAGGATTATCGCGGCGGAAATTTTCTTGAAATAACTTCAAAAGACGAAAATTTTTCTTTCGTCGTCGGTTACGGCGATAAAGAAATCCCTTTCGTTGCCGACGAAAACGGGCTTAAAATCGGGCTGAAAGGCAGTTTCGGGTTTACGGAGGATATTTTCATTCCGCGCGTAAACGAAACGCAGGATTTTTTCGTTTTATTCGACGGTTACGTCGTAGAAGGGCTTTATCAGGGCAGATTGTTTTCGTTTTTTAACGATAATTATTCGTTTTTGCCGTTTAAAACGGAAGTGCGACGCGGAAAACCGAATATAAGTCAAATAATGCTAAACAAAGAGCAATAAATCGTTAAAATTTGTATTGTTAAAATAAAAAATAAATTTATAATAGTAACGTGGAGAAAAATATGGATAAAAAATATTGCATAGCCGTGGTCGGATGCGGCAGAATAGCCAGCAACGCGCATTTTCCTGCTTTTAAAGCTCTCGGAAACGTAAGGGTTAAGTACGCCTGCGATATTATCGAAAGCAAGGCGCAGGCAAAAAAGAACGAGTACGATTTCGTTGAAAACGCGATAACCGATTACAAAATCGCTCTTGCCGACCCTGAGGTGGAAGTTGTTTACGTTCTCACGCCCAATTTCGCTCATTACACGATAGCTATGGACGCGCTTAAAGCGGGCAAACACGTTTTTTGCGAAAAACCGATAACGGTAAATTACAAACTTTCCTGCGAAATGGCGGAGGAAGCCAAAAAACAGGGCAAAATTCTCAATATCGGCGTTTGCAACCGTTATAACAAGTCGGTTGAGCTTCTCGAAGAGATGAATAAAGCGGGAAGATTCGGAAAAATCTATCACGTTTATTGCTCGTTCAGGAGTTATCGTTGTATCCCGGGGCTCGGCGGAGCTTTCACCACGAAGGAGCAGTCCGGCGGCGGAGTGCTTATCGATTGGGGCGTGCATTTCCTCGATTTGATTTTGTATATTCTCGGCGGGGCGAAACTTAAAACGGTCACTTGCGACGCTTATTCCGAAATGGCGAAGAATATGAAAGATTATAAGTATCTCGGAATGTGGGCGGAGGATACGAAGGACTTAAACGGAACGAACGACGTCGACGATTTCATAAGCGGACATATCCGCACGGACAAAGCTTCGATAAGTTTTAACGGCGCGTGGGCGCAGAACGTCGGCGAGGACGATATGTATATCGATTTTATGGGCGATAAAGGCGGAGCGCGTCTTTCTTACGGCGGTAATTTCCGCTTCTGGACGACCGACGAAAACGGCGAGCTTTGCGAAATCAAATATAATTACAACATACCGAGCCAGATAGAGTGCGAGGACAGAGCGTTTTTAAGCGCGACGAGAACGGGCGAGCATACCAAGACGTATATCGATAACGTTCTCGAATCGGCAAAACTTCTCGACGCGTTATACGAATCTGCCGAAAAGAAAAAGGAAATAAGTTTATAAACGTTATGAAAAACAAAATCAGAGTGGGAATTGTCGGTTGCGGCAGGATACTTCCTATGCACGCGGTTTCGGCGGTTACGCTCGAACAATCGGAACTCGTCGCAGTGTGCGATATAAAATGGGACAGGGCGCAGGCCGCCGCCGAAAAATACGGCGCAAAGCCTTACGCGGATTATAAAGAGATGATTGAAAAGGAAAATCTCGCCGCAATCCACGTTTGTTTGCCTCATTATCTTCATCCCGTCGTGTCGAAATACGCGTTATCTCACGGGGTAAACGTTCTTTCGGAAAAGCCTATGGCGATAAATTACGCCGACGGCGAAGAATGTTGCCGCGTTGCGGAGGAAAACGGAAAGCTTTACGGCGTTATTTTTCAGTGCCGGTATAACGACAGCTCGAAACTCGTTAAATCCGCGCTCGATAGCGGCAAACTCGGCAAGATAATCACCGCCCGCTCCACGCTCACCTGGACGCGTTCCGACGACTATTATTCGCAGTCCGATTGGAAAGGTACTTGGGATAAGGAAGGCGGTGGCGTTATCATCGACCAAGCAATCCACTCTATGGACCTCGTGAACTGGTTTATAAACAGCGAAATCGAGAGCGTCAGTTGTTCGATTGCCAACCGCGGACATAAAATCGTTCGCGTGGAGGACAGCGCCGAGGGTTTGATAACCTACAAAAACGGGGCTAAATACGGTTTTTACTGTATGAACAACTACGGTTGTGACGAGCCGATAGAAATAAGATTATTCTGCGAAAAGGGCAAGGTCGTTATGACTTACGACGACGCGTATATCGATTATAACGACGGAACTCACGAGGAAGCGCATCTCAAAAAGCCGAACGTGGAATACGAGGGCGGAAAGGATTACTGGGGATTTCAGCACATTCGCCAGATAAATCAGTTTTACAACGCCGTTTTAGGCAAAGAGCCGCTTGAAATAAGCGGACGAGAAGCTCTCAAAATTCAAAAGCTTATTTGCGAAATTTATAAAAACGGCTTTGAAAACGCAAGCCGCGAATTTCTTGAAAAAAAGGAAGGTAAAAATTTATGAAAATAGGCGCGATAACCGATTGTTTTAAAACCGATTTGGCAAACGCTCTGAAACTTTGCGGAAAGGTCGGGCTCGACGGCGTGCAGATTTACGCCACCACCGGCGAATTTTCCTGCGAAACGCTCACCGAAGAGAAAAAAGCGGAATATAAAAAGCTTTTGAAGGACAACGGGCTTGTGGTTTCCGCGCTTTGCGGAGATATGGGCGGTTACGGCTTTGAAATCGAAAAGGACAATGCCGAAAGAGTTGAAAAAACCAAGAGGATAATAGACCTTGCCGTGGAATTCGGCGCAAAGGCGGTCACCACGCATATCGGCGTTATTCCCGCGGATAAATCGAATCCGAGATATAAGGTTATGCTTGATGCGCTTACCGAATGCGGCTTATACGCAAAGAGCAAAGGCGTTACGCTCGCAATCGAAACGGGCCCCGAAAAGGCGGTTACGCTCAAAGCCTTCATCGAGGACACGAAAGGCGGCGTGGGCGTTAATCTCGACCCTGCGAATTTCACAATGGTTACCGGTCAGGACGCCGTCGAAGCGGTTTATATTTTGCGGGATTATATCGTTCACACGCATTTAAAGGACGGAAAGATGCTTGATAAAAACCAAAAACCCGAGGACGTATATCACGCGTTTGCAATCGGGGGAGTGGAGGCGTTGAACGCTTGCTCGGGTTTTGCGGAATTACCCGTGGGGCAAGGCGACGTCGACTGGGATAATTATCTTGCCGCGCTCAAAGAGATAGGTTACGACGGATTTTTGACTATCGAGCGCGAAGCGGGAGCAGATCCGACGGCGGATATTCTTTACGCGGTGAATTATATCAAGGAAAAATGCAAAAAACCGGGCATAAACTAAATATTGCCTTAAATTCAAATAAACGAACGGGCGGCGAGCCGATGGCTCGCCGCCCGTATTTTAATTTTTAAATGCGGTGATAAGAAACGAAATTCCTTTTATAAATTTTTTGCCTTTATAAATAATAAATATTTCGCTTTTATAAATATTTCGCCACTTTTTGCCTTGTCGGGAGCGAATCCGTCGCGCCGCGTCCGAGCGTGTTCAGCGAGCCGCATACGTTCGCGAAAAGCAAGATTTTTTCAAGCTTTTCGGCAGAAAGGTCGACGGTTTTTTCTTTGTACAGTCCGAACAGCGCGCCGCCTAAAAAAGCGTCGCCCGCGCCCGTCGCGTCAACGGGTTTTATTTTTATCGTTCTCACCCTTTCCGTCCTGCCGTTATGCCGCCATTCGCAACCCTTTGCGCCGCGCGTTATCAAAACGAGCGAATTTTTAAGCTTACGCTCGATATAGTCCTCTCCGAAAAGTTCCGTTTCGTCCTCGGAAAACTTGATTATATCGCAAAGCGGAAGAAAGGAAAGATAAGCTTTCATCGCATTATTTTCGTCGCCGAAAACGTCGCTGCGGTGATTCACGTCAAAACTGACGAGTTTCCCCGCCTCTTTGGCGCGTTTGGCAAGTTTCATCGCATAATCGAGCCCCGATTTTTCGGAGAGCATAAGCGAACCGAAGTGAACGATATTCGCCTTGCTTAAAAGTTCGTCCGAAATTTGCGGCAAGTCGGAATCGGCGGTGTTTTTCCTGTAAAAGCCGAACGACCTTTCGCCGTCGTCCGATATTTCCACAAACGCAAGCGTAGTGTTTTTATTTTTCCTGACGGAGATTAAAAGTTCGTCGAATTTTTGTTTTTCGGCGTAATTTTTTAAAAAGTCGCCTATGGAATCGTTCCCGACCGCCCCCGCGAATGCAACGCTCCCGCCGAGTTTTTTAACGGCGCAGGCAACGTTGAACGGAGCTCCGCCCGCTTTTCTTTCGTAAAAATAGCCGTTTCTTTTCTTCTCGCCGAGCATATCGGCGAGTATTTCTCCAACGCACAAAATCATATTTTTGCCCTCTTTGAAGTCATAAATTCTGCAATTTTAAAGCCATACAGGCGTAAAGCGTGTTAAAACTGAAAAAGTCGTTATTCAGGAATTTTTCTCCCGTATCGGGGTGATAAGATTCGCTTAAAGACCTCGTTTTTTCTAAATCCTTGATAAGATAAGCTTCGGTTTGCTCTTTAATTCTGCGCGCATCCTCAATTCTTCCGTTAGAGAAAAACGCCTCGAAAACGAAATAATTGGCAATCGTCCACACCGCGCCGAGCCAGTTAGAGGGGTTGCCGGACGGCTCTAAATTGTAGGCTCTTTCGTATTTTGAAACCGTTCTCACGCCGTAAGGGCAGTTAAGTCCGCTTTCCGAAAAAGCGTCGAGCGCGGCAGCGGCTCTTTTTTCGTCCGCAACGCCGAAGCAAAGCGGCATATAGCAGGAAAACATCTTGATTTTCAGCGGCGTGGTTTTCCAGAACGCGGGCAAACCGTGGTTGAAATATTCGGTTATATGAGTTTTTACGTTCACGTCCTGCGAATAATAAAAACAGTCTTTTTCGTCCCACATAAGCTCGTTTATCGCATTTTTTAACGCGTTATGCCTGTTTTTCCAAAGTTTTTCGTCGCGGTTGAAGATTTTCGCAAGTTCCGTCATCGCTTCAAGTTCGGCAACCATAAGCGAATTCAAAAATACGTCCGCCGAGGAGTAAGGCAACCTTCCGAAAACGGTGGGGTTGTTGTCCGTGCCGAGAAACACGTCGTCCGCATAAACGAACAAACCGCTTTGCTCGTTAAATTGTTCTTTATAGTAATATTCAAGATATTTTTCGAGTTTTTCTATGGGGAAAACGTTCAAATAATCCTTAAAGCCGCACTCGTCGTAAAGTTCGAAGGCTTTGAGGGCGTGTCTTGAAAGGACGGGTTTATGAGCGTTGTTTGCACGAGGGCGGGTTGCATAGTCGTCGTTTTCAACGTCGGAACGAATCATACACGGAATAAATCCGTCGTCCTCCTGCATATCCAGAAAGTTGAGAACGTTTCCCATTGCCGCCTTTGCAAGGCTTTTCTTTTTTTCGGCGTTCGGTTTAAGTTTTAAAACCGCACTCATTCCTTCAACGGTGAAAAAACTGTCCCAATCCCAAAGAGTGTTTTTATACGGAATCCCCGGTTGTAAAAACGGGTAACGCAGTTTTCCGTTTTCCTTTGCGGTGAGTTTAAAGGATTGCTCGTCTAAAACGTCGATTATTCTTTGTTCGGTTTCGTTCATAAAACTCCTTTGCGTTTGCCGCGTCTTTTTTTAAAAAGCCGCCTATAAGTCGATTATCGCCATATTTTTATCGTAATCGCCTGCGTTTGGCGGAGTGAAAATCGAGCCGCGGCAACAGTTAATGGAATTCGTACGCATCATTCCGATGAAATTTTAGCAAAGAATAGTCTAAAAGTCAATACCCGCCGTTTAACAAGTCAACATTTATCTATATTTATCTACGCAAAAGTCAAGAAACTTATTAAATAAGAAAAGAAGCCGTACCATTCAGGCTTGGCTTCTTTTTATTAGGTT
>CALDMH010000109.1 GCA_937915565.1 uncultured Clostridia bacterium
CTTTCGATTCGCTTGCGTATAATGTAACAGACGGGCGCAAAAAGCTCGCCGTAATAGACGCAAGGCACGGTAATTTTTACGCTTGCGGATATTCTGCGGACGGAAAAATCGATTTGACTGCGAAATTTATCGATACGAACGAATTGAAAGCGCTTTCAAAAGAGTACGAAGTGGTTTCGGACGTGCCGATTGACGGATTTGCCGATTGCGTCGTTGCCGACGTCAAGGACGGATTTGTCAAATCGGTGGAAGCAAACCTCGAAAACGCGTCGTTAGACGTAGAAACTCTCGTTCCGCTTTACGTCAAAAAAAGTCAGGCGGAGGAAGAGGCGTGAAAGAGGGCGGTTTTTTCGATATTCGCAAGTGGTGCGAGAGCGATTGCCGCCGTATCGCCGAAATGGAAAAGGAATGTTTTTCCGAGCCTTGGACGCTTGAAATGATTGAGGGCTCTTTTTGCGAAGAACACTTTTCGGGTTTCGTTGCGGAAGTCGGCGGAGAAATTATAGGCTACGTCGGAGTATCTGCGGTGTTCGATACGGTTGACGTTCTCCTTATCGCAGTTTCAAAGGAATTTCGTAAGCGCGGGGTTGCAACGGCGTTGCTTTCCGCGGCAACGGAAGATTCCTTGAAATGCGGGGCGGAAAGGGCGATGCTCGAAGTTGACGTAAAAAACGAATCCGCAGTTTCGTGCTATCTTAAATTCGGGTTTAAAAAAATTGCGGAAAGAAGGAATTATTACGGCGAGGGAAAAGACGCTTATATAATGGAGAAAAGGCTATTAAACGACTTATAGGCGGACTTCCCGCTATCGATGAGGGGCGCGGAGAAGTGCTTTTGATGCTTCACGGTTACCTGTCGAAAAAGGAAAGTTTTTTAAAACAAATAGGTTTTTTTTCGAGGTTTTACAGGGTGATTGCCGTCGATATGACGGGATTCGGCGAAGCCGAGGAGATGAAAAAACCTTTTTCGGTTGACGATTACAAAGAGGAAATAAAAAGAGTTGCCGACGAAATCGGAGCGGAAAAGTATAACTTGCTCGCTCATTCGTTCGG
Organism: uncultured Clostridia bacterium; assembly: GCA_937915565.1. GTDB lineage: Bacteria > Bacillota > Clostridia > Christensenellales > Borkfalkiaceae > UBA10281. The sequence continues at coordinate 1,053 of CALDMH010000109.1, forward strand.
GGCAAGAGTGGCGATAAAGCTCGCCGCCGAGGATAAAAGGATAAATAAAATAGTTTTCACGGGCGCTGCCGGCTTAAAGCCGAAAAGAAGTTTGAAATACTTCTTTAAAAGGGCGTCTTTTTTGTTGCTTAAAAAGCTTGTCCCGAGGGAAAAACTCGGCGTGTTTTATTCGCCCGATTATCGCGGACTTTCGCCCGTTATGAAAGAAAGTTTTAAGCTTATCGTTGCCGAAAATTTGGAAAAATACGCCGAAAAAATAACTTGCAAAGCGTTGATAATAAGCGGAAAAAAGGACAAGGAAACTCCGCCGTCGTCGCAAAAAAAACTTCGGCGGTTAATAAGCAAATCGAAACTCGTTTTTTTAAACGGCGGGCATTTTTGTTTTATCGAAAATTCGTCGGAGTTTAACGCAATAGTATTTTCGTTTTTATCGGAGGGGTAAATGGTCTTTTTGATTTCGGGCGTGAGCTTGCTTTCGGCTTTTGCGTATTTTTGTTTCGGGCGAAAACTTTTTGCGATTTTTCAGCAATGCGGTTATTCTCCGCGGACTTTTTTTAAATCGTTGGGGAACGAGTGTAAACCCGAAATTGAGCGTTTATCGACTTATAGCCTCACTTTCTTTATCTATTCGCTCGTATTTTCGCCGCTTTTCGCATATTTTTCCGCACTTTACGTCGTAGTGCTGTTTTTAGGCGCGCTCGCTTTTTTCTTCGTCGTTTTTATTAAAAACAAGCCGATAAAAGAGGTTCGGCTTACGGCAAGATTTGTGAGAATGACGGTTGTTTCGGTTTTGATTTTTGTCGGAACGATTGCGGCGGTGACGTTTTCGTGGGGCGAATTCGTCGGATTCGATTTGCGGATATGCCTCGTAGTTTCCGCAATAATTTCCGCGGCGTGCCTTATGCTCCCCGCATATATCGGGATAGGTAGCCTTATTTTATTGCCTTACGACAGGTTTTTATACGGAAAATCGATAAAAGCGTGCAAAAAGAGGCTTGCGGAGTTTCCGAGCCTCATAAAAATCGGAATAACGGGTAGTTACGGCAAAACGTCGGTGAAAAACATACTCGAAAAAATGCTTTCGACAAAGTATAAGGTAGTTGCCACGCCGCTTTCGTATAACACGCCGCTCGGCATTTGCAAGGCGGCGAAAGACGTTGATAAAACCACCGAAATATTCATTGCGGAAGTGGGGGCGAGGAATATCGGTGATATAAAGGAACTTTGCGAAATCGTTAAACCGGACGTCGGGATAATAACGGGAATTTGCGGGCAACATCTTGAAACTTTTCTTTCCGTTGAAAACGTAAAAAGGGCGAAAAACGAACTTATAGAGGCACTTCCTATCGACGGTTATGCTTTTTTTTCGTCGGATAGCAAAGGCAGCGAGGAGCTTTTCGAGAAGTGCTCCGTAACTAAATTTCTCGCAGGCGCAAGCGGCGGAGAGGTGAGTTTGAAGTCGTTTCGCGAAGAAGAGAGCGGGGCTTTTCTCGAAATACAAACGGGTGGCAAAACCTATTCTTTCAGGACGGAATTGAGGGGCAGGGCTAATGCGTCGAATATTTGCCTCGCGGCGGCAGTCGCTTTAAAAATGGGAATTACGCCGGAAAGAATCGTCGTTGCGGCGGAAAGGTTGAAGCCCTCTCCGCACAGGCTCGAAGTTTTAAGGGCGAACGGAATTATCGTCATCGACGACAGTTACAACGCGAATATCGAAAGCGTGAAAGCGGCGGCAGAGGTTTTGAAATGTTTTGGCGGAAGGAAGTTTACGGTTACCCCGGGGATTGTTGAAGCCGGCGAATCGTCGCAAAAAACCAACGTCGAGGCGGGCAAAATTTTATCGTTCGCCGCCGATGAAATTGTCGCCGTCGGGGCAAATTACGAGGCGATTGTTTCGGGCGCGGAAAGGCGTTGCTGCGTAACGGAAGTTAAAAATCTCGAAGAAGCAAAAGAAATTTTGGCTAAAAAAGTAAAGGCGGGCGACGTCGTTTTGTTTTTGAACGATATTCCAGACAGATACGGCTCGTAGCCGAGCCTGAATGGGTTTCGGGTTTGGTCGGCGAAATTTTGTTCGCTCGTCCGAGCGTTCGGCTATCCGAAGTTCAACTGCTAAAAACTCGGTTATCCGAAACTTGATTATCCGCAACTCGGTTATCCGAAACTCGGCTGCCCGAAGCTCGGTTACCCAAAACTCGGCTACTCAAAACTAGGCTATCCGAAACTTGATTATCCGAAATTCGGCTAAAAGCGTTTTTAAGGAGGGATTTTATGAAGAACGTTCTTGTATTTTTCGGCGGAGTATCCTGTGAACACGAGGTTTCGATTATCACGGGGGTTATGACGGCAAATTGTCTTTCGGCAAAACTCAACGTTTATCCGATTTATATCGATACGGCGGGCGCGTGGCACACGGGCGAAAAGCTCAAAGACCTTTCTTGGTATAAAACCCGTGATTTTTCGTCCGTAACGAGCGTTACGGTAAACGCAGGGGACAACAGACTTTACGCCGTAAAAAAAGGCAAATTGAAGGAGATATGCAAAGTCGACGCGGCGATAAACTGCACTCACGGTTTAAACGGCGAGGACGGCACTCTTGCCGGAGTTATGCGGCTTTCAAAAATTGCCTTTGCGTCGCCAGGACTTTTCTCTTCAAGCGTTTCGATGGATAAATATTTCACGAAACTCGCATTGAAGGGCATCGGCGCGGAGACCTTGCCGTATATAAAAATGAACAGGATAAATTACGTTAAAAAACGCGATTTTGCCTCGAAATACGTTTTGAGCAGATTAAATTATCCCGTAATCGTCAAACCCGCAAATCTCGGAAGCAGTATCGGTATAAGCGTGGCGACAAACGACGACGAACTTTCCGCCGCGCTCGACAACGCTTTTCGTTACGACGAGAAGGTCATCGTGGAAAAGGCTCTCGTAAATTTCAGGGAGATAAATTGCGCCTGCATAAAGATAGGGGATAAATATCTCGTTTCCGAATGCGAAGAGCCTCATTTCAACGGCGATATTCTCGGATTTTCCGATAAATATTCGGGAGAAAAGAGAGCGGATTTTCCCGCAAAACTCACCCAAAAAATTCGCGACAGAATCAGGGACGAAACCTCGTATATTTACCGAAAACTCGAATTTAACGGGGCTGTAAGAATCGATTATCTTCTCGACGGCGATAAAATTATCGTAAACGAAATAAATTCCGTCCCGGGCTCGTTGGCATACTACCTTTTCGTCGATTCGACGGAGAAATTTTGCGAGTTGCTCGTTCGCACCGTGGAACTTGCGATTGAAGAGGAAACGGACAGGGAAAACAACGTTTACACCTATTCCAGCGATATATTGAATCTCGACAGCGCGAAAATAAGAAAATAGAATAAATCCGAAGCGGGCTGAATTATAAAAACCACAATCAACCCGATGTAACCCGAAAAAACCACTGCGGCATACATTGATATTAAGGAGAATTTGCGTCGGCGACAAAAGTGAGGTCGTATCGGCGGATTCACGAAAGAAAAGGAGAAAGATGGAAAACGTTTTTGCGGTGGTTTTCAGCCTGTCGTTCATTTTCATAATGACCGTTTCGGGCTCGTTGTGCGCTTGTTTTATTCCGGAAAGCAAATTCGGAAAGTGGTTTCCTTATCTTAACGGTTTTTCGGGCGGGGTTATGACTGCCGCTTCGGTTTGGTCGTTGATTTTGCCCGCTTTAAAATCTGCGGGAAGTTTTGCGGCGTTTAAGGTCGGCGGAGGGGTGGCGGTCGGCGGAATTTTTATCCTGCTTATAAGCGCGTTGTTTCCCGAGGACGAGAACGCGGGGTTTAACAGGCTTTTCGTTGCGATGACGGCGCATAACGTTCCCGAGGGGATAGCCGTCGGGTTCGCGCTCGGAAGCGGAGTCGTCGGGGGCGCGGGCGCGATTGCGGGGGTGTCCGTTGCGCTCGGAATCGGCATACAAAACCTTCCCGAAGGTGCTGCGCTGGTTCTTCCCGCAAGAGAAATTTACAGCAGAAAAAAAGCGTTTTTAAAAGGCGTGATAAGCGGCGCGGTTGAGCCGATAAGCGGAATTTTCGGTTTTCTTGCGGTGAAATTTATTGCCGTTCTTATGCCTTATCTCACGGCTTTTTCGGCAGGCGCAATGCTTTTCGTAGTGTTTTCCGAGCTGAACGTTAAAAAAGACGGCGACGGAATAAAACTTGCCGTCGGAGCAATTTTCGGGTTTATCGTTATGATGATTATGGACGTTTCGCTCGGTTAATCGAGTAAAATCGGTACGCCGTCAAGCCTTTGCGTTTCAAATTCACTCGGCTAACGCAATAGCCTGCGGATAGTTGTTTTTTTCGTCGGGGTGTGTTAAAATAAGTTCGGGATAAGCCGAATGAAAACGAAAGAATACGTTCAAAATAAAACAGAAAGCGAAAAAAAAGCTTTCGGCGAAGGCGTTGCCGACGTTTATATTGCCTTCAAGGGAGAAGTGCCGAAAGAGATTTCGGCTGCGGAAATTTACGACACTTCGGAGAATTTTTCCGTGCAAAGCGTTACCGATGAAAGAATGAAAGAAATCGAAACCGCGAAAAGCGAAAAGGTTAAAAACGAAAAGCTCGACGCGTGGAAACTTTTAAGCTTTGCGATAGAAAAATCATTCGGATTAGAGCCTGCGAAACTTACGTTTTCAAGAACCGAAAACGGGAAGCCCGTGTGCAATAAATTGTGGTTTTCCATAAGTCATTCGCACGGAGTTTACGCCGTTATCGTATCAAACAAACCTTGCGGAATAGACGTTGAATATAAAACTGATTTTTTAAATAAGTGCGCCTATAAGTCGTTTATCGAGGCTTTTT
>CALDMH010000110.1 GCA_937915565.1 uncultured Clostridia bacterium
CCTCTATGAGCGCGGCGGCAAGAGTTTCTTTTAACGGAGCTTCGCCCACGAGCCCGCGATAGCCACGCCTATGCAATCCGTCGCCGGAAGCATCGAGCGAAACGACGGCGTAATCCTTTCTTATCGACGTTTCGATTTTGTATCTTGCGCCGCTTTCCGTTAAGTTAATCGACTTATAGGCGGATTTAAGCCTTTCGCACACGGCTTTTTTCGTTATGGATTGAATTGCGGAATAAGCGAATAATTTGCTCATAACGCTCTTCGCCGAAACGATTATTTGCCCGTCTTTTTCCACGTATTTTTCCCATTCCACGGCTTTAATTCCGTCGAAAAGCTCGTCGAAAGTTTCCGCCCTGAACTCGCCCAAAATTATCTCCACTCGGTTTGCCGTGCGAAGATAAAGATTGCACGCGGCAACCGTTTCCCAATCGCCCTCGAAACAAATCCTTCCGTCGATGGCGGAAAGTTCCTTCTCACCCGTGATTTTATATAATTCTCTTTTCGTAACGGCCTCGATTCCCGAAGCCGTCGTCACACAAATTTTCATTTAAAACTCAAACTTCGCGCTTGCCTTTTGATTGTAAATGCGTCGTATATCCGTTCACGGTTTGTATATAAAACCGTTTACGATATAACGTTCGCGCCGTAAATAGCTTGTCAAAACGCGTTATATATAACGTTCACGCCGTCGGGCGTAACTTCCGCCACGGCAAAACTTACGCGAGCCTCGTCCGCGCCGCCCTTGTCGGCAAAATAGAACTCGGCTATCCTCCTGTATTTTTCCTGTTTCTTAAAGCCTACGGCCTCGCGCGGCTCTCCGAAAGCGTTGTTAGTTCTCGTTTTCACTTCCGCAAAAACGAACTCGTCGCCCCTTTGAAAAACGAGGTCGGCCTCGCCATACGGAGTGACGTAATTGCGTTTAATCAACTTATAGCCCGACTTTTTGATTTCTTCGGCGGCTAATCGTTCCCCTTTTTTACCGAGAAATTTTTTGTAAAAGTCCTTCTGTGAATCGGGCATAATCCATTCTCCTTAATCGCGTCGATATGCGTTTTCGTGCCGTAACCCTTGTTCTTTTTAAAGCCGTATTCGGGATATAACTCGTCGTATCCGTCCATCAGGTTATCCCTGAAAACTTTGGCGATAATCGAAGCCGCGCCGATATTATAACTCTTCGCGTCGCCCTTAATTATCGCTTGCGTTTTAACGGACACGTCAAGTTTGACCGCGTCCACCAGAACGAGGTCGGGCTTTACGGAAAGCCCCTCAATACATTCCTTCATACACTTTTTCGTTGCTTCGAGAACGTTTATTTCGTCGATTTCTTCCGCTTCTACCCTGCAAATTTTATACGCCACGGCCTTTTCTTTAAGCGTTTCGTAAAGCGATTCGCGCTTTTTTGCGGACACTTTTTTGCTGTCGTCAACGCCGTCCACGGCATTTTCTTCGTCCAAAGGCATAATCACCGCGCAGCAAACCACGGGCCCCGCCAAAGGGCCTCTGCCAACCTCGTCCACACCCGCGATATATTTAATTTTTTCGCTTAAAAACGCTCTGTCGTTTTCGATTTTTTCTCTCGTTTTATCAGTCATTTCAGTTATTTTTCAAAGGTTCGGTTTCGAGGGCTATTTTGCCTATTCTGCCCTTTCTGAAATCGTCTATTACGGCTTTTGCCGCGCGTTCGTAATCGCTTTCGCCGCCGCGAAGCAAATACCCGCGTTTTTTGCATATTTCGTCGAACAGTTCGAGCGGCGTTTTTTCAAGCGTTTCGAGTTTATATTTCTCTTTGAACTCGTTCGAAGCAACCTTCGTAAGTTCGGCGATAAGGTCGAGAGCAAGGTCCTCGACGTGCAAAATGTCGTCGTTTATCGCGCCGATAAAAGCAAGATGCTTGGCGTAAGTCTGGTTTTCGATATTCGGAGGCATCGTCCCGGGAGTGTCGAGAAGGTCGAAGTTTCCGAGGCGAATCCATTTGTTGCTTCTCGTTATCCCCGCCTTGTTTCCGGTTTCGGCTTTCTTCGCTCCGCTTATCGTATTTATTATCGTGGACTTGCCCGTGTTCGGAAGCCCCGCAACCATAAATCGCATAGTTCTGTTTACACCCTTAGCCGCGTTTCTCTCGATTTTTTCCTTCAACGCCACGTCGCATTTCGCACGGAGATTTTGCCCATCACGCTTGGAAAGTCCCTCTATAAGTTCATAAACGAGGTTATTTTGCTTGAAATAACTCTCGATTTTTTTTGCCTGCGCGGGCGAAATAAGGTCGCGTTTGTTAATGCAATAAACGATAGGTTTGTTGCCGAAAACCTTATCGAGCCTCTTGTTAAAGCACGCGAAAACGGCGCGCGCGTCCATAACGAGAATCACGCCGTCACACAGTTTCGCGTCGGCTTCCATTTGTCTTAAAGCCTTCGCCATATGCCCGGGAAACCAGTTTATCTTTCTTTCGTTTTCCATTTATTTCTCTTTATCGATAAGGTCGGGACGAAGTTTTTCGGTAATTTTAACCGCTTCGGTTCTGCGCCATTTATCGACTTCCTTGTGATTGCCCGATACGAGTACTTCGGGTACGGAAAGCCCCATAAAAACCTGCGGGCGGGTGAACTGCGGATATTCGAGAAGATTATCCGTGAAGCTCTCCTCGGATAAACTTTCGCCCGAAATAACCCCGTCGACGTACCTGCAAACGCAATCGGTTATCGCCATTGCCGGAATTTCTCCGCCGGTTAAAACGAAATCACCGAGCGACATTTCCTCGTCCATACAAAGGTCGAGCACGCGTTGGTCAACGCCTTCGTAATGCCCGCAAAGCAACAAAATCCTGTCGTAAGCCAAAAGTTCGCTCACCATTCCCTGGCAAAATCTCCTGCCTTTCGGCGACATAAAAATTCTTCTCGCCTCGTGGTTCGGGTCAACGGCCTGAATGGCGGAATAAACGGGTTGAGGCGTCATAACCATTCCCGCGCCGCCGCCAAAAGGATAATCGTCGCATTTTCTATGCTTATTTTCGGTGTAATCGCGAATGTCCGTGACCACGATTTCCACTTTACCGGTTTTTATGGCTCTGCCGATGATGCTTTCGGTAAGCGGAGTGAACATTTCGGGGAAAAGGGTTAAAATATCAATCCTCATACATCACGACCTCCGTAAATCTTTTCGCGTTTACCGTAACTTTCTTTTCGGCGACGTCGATACTTTCCAAAACGCCTTCCACAAGCGGAAACACAGCCGTGCCCTCGCTCGTTTTAACGTAATAATAATCCACGTTGCCGCTTACTATATCGAAAATCTCGCCGAGTTCTTTGCCGCTCGTGAGATAAAGTTTGCAACCTAAAACGTCGGAGACGAAATACCTTCCCTCTTCGACTTTAATTTCGTTTCTTTTTGCGAACACTTCTTTTCCGCGGAGGAGTTCGGCCTGATTTCTGTCGTCAAGCCCTTTAAGTTTTAAAATCGCTTCTTCCGCGCCCGACGAACGAAAACTCTCGACGGCGTAAACCTTGCCGCCGATTTCCGCTTCGGTGACGGCTTTTACGGAATCGAATCCGTCGCAAAAAAGCCGTATTTTAAGTTCGCCTTTAATTCCCTGCGGTTTTGCAACCGCGCCGATTTCTATTTTATCCATTTTTTTTAAAAGGCTGCGTTTTAAAAATTTAAAACGCAGCCGATTATTGCTGAAATATCGGAAAAAAGCGTTTAGTTCTTTCCTTTGATTTCGATGTTGTATCTTTTGCCGGTCTTTTTGGAAGCGGAATTGACGATGGTGCGAAGCGCCTTGGCGATTTTGCCCTGACGACCTATCACCTTGCCCATATCGCTTTCGTTTAAAAGAATGGTAACGTCCACGGCGTTGCCTTTTTCGACGACTTCGTATTCGACGTTATCCGGTTCTTCGGCAAAATGATTGACGATGTATTTAATTAAATCCAACATTCACTTCACTTCCCGAAAATTACTTCTTTTTCTTCTTGGGGTTAGTCTTTGAAGGCGACAATTTTTCCGACTTCTCGATAACTCCGGCGTTCAAAAGAAGAGCTCTGACGGTTTCGGTGGGCTGAACGCCCTTGGAAAGCCAATCCGCAGCCTTCTCTTTGTCGATGACTACTTCCGCGGGATTTGCGGTGGGATTGTAATGTCCGACTTTATCGATATATTCGCCGTCTCTTGCTTTTCTGCTGTCGATAACGACTATACGGTAAGTGGGAGATTTCTTATCACCGAGTCTTGTCAATCTCATTTTTACTGCCATATTTATATCCTCCGTTTAAAATTTGCTTTTTATCGCTCGTAAAAATCTTACGTTGCTTTTTTATTATTTCAGAACGGCATTTTAAAGCCGCGCTTGTTTTTCATCATCTTCATCATTTGCTTGGTTTGCTCGAACTGTTTGAGAAGCTGATTTATTTCCTGAATCGAAGTTCCGCTGCCCTTCGCTATTCTCGTTTTTCTCGAAAAATTGATTATCGAAGGGTCGTTTCTTTCCTTTTTAGTCATTGAAAGAATAATCGCTTTGGTTCTTTCGATTTTTCTTTCGTCGATGTCCCCATCGTTGATTTTAACCTTTGCGCCCATTCCAGGGAGCATACCGATAAGGCTCTTCGCCCCGCCCATTTTTTTGAGCATTGCGAATTGTTCGAGATAATCTTCCAAAGTGAAGCTGTTCGCCTTGAACTTACGCTCCATCTTCTCCATTTGCTCTTCCGTAACGGCTTCCTGCGCCTTTTCGATAAGCGACAAAACGTCGCCCATTCCGAGAATTCGGTTCGCCATACGGTCGGGATAAAACGGCTCTAAATCGGTGAGTTTTTCGCCGACGGAAGCGAATTTTATCGGCTTGCCCGTAACCGCTTTTATCGAGAGGCACGCGCCGCCGCGAGTATCGCCGTCGAGCTTGGTGAGAACGACGCCGGTGAGTTCGAGCCTGTCGTTAAACGTTTTGGCAACGTTCACCGCGTCCTGACCGGTCATCGAATCGACCGTGAGCAAAATTTCGTCCACCTTAACGGCTTTCGTGATATTTTCAAGCTCTTCCATAAGGGCTTCGTCGATATGAAGACGCCCTGCCGTATCAACGATAACGGTGTCGTACCCGAACTTTTTCGCGTGTTCCACGGCTTCCGCCGCTATTTTTACGGGGTTACCCTGACCTTTTTCAAAAACGTCCGCTCCCGCTTTTTCGCCTACGATTTTAAGTTGGTTTATCGCCGCGGGACGATATACGTCGCACGCCGCGAGAAGAGGTTTCTTGCCCTGTTTTTTAAGATAAACGGCAAGCTTTCCGCAAAGAGTAGTTTTTCCCGCGCCTTGCAAACCGCACATCATTATAACCGTGGGCGGCGTGGGGCTTACGATGAGCTTGCTGTTCGTAGAACCCATAAGCTCGGTAAGCTCTTCGTTTACGATTTTTATAACCTGCTGCGCGGGCGAAAGACTTTTTAAAATCTCCTGCCCCACGGCTTTTTCGCTGACTTTTGCGATGAAATCCTTGGCGACAGTCAAATTAACGTCGGCTTCGAGGAGAGCTATTCTCACCTCGCGCATAGCCTGCTTTATTTCAAGTTCCGTCAGCCTGCCGCGTTTGGTCATCTTGGAAAATATATGATTAAGTTTTTCGGATAAGCCTTGGAATACCGCCATCAGTTATCTCCCAAAATTTTCTCGATTTCTTTTTTTATCTTCTCGTTTTCGCCGTTTAAGCCCTCAACGAGTTTCAACACGGCTTTCTTTTTCGATAAAATCCCCAGTTTTTTCTCAAAAACGAGAAGTTGTTTTTTAGCTTTCGTAACCGCGTCCGACACGCTCTGGCGGGAAATGCCCTTTATCTCGGCTATTTCGCCCAAAGACAAATCCATTCCGGAATACATATCGAATATCTCTTTTTGCGCGG
>CALDMH010000111.1 GCA_937915565.1 uncultured Clostridia bacterium
TTATTTTCTCGACCAAAAGGAAAATCGCGACGATTTGAAGTGTTACGCAAAAGGGAAAACGGTTCTCGATTGTTTTTGCAACGAAGGCGGATTTTCTCTTTGTGCGAAGAAATACGGCGCAACCGAGGTCACCGCGGTGGATATAAGCGAGAAAGCGATTGCGCTCGTTAAAGAAAACGCCGAACTTAACGGATTCGATATAAAAACCGAAACGGCCGACGTTTTTGAAAAACTTCGCGAATATCGCAGGGAAAAACGAAAATTCGGCGTCGTCGTTTTAGACCCTCCGGCTTTTACGAAGTCGGCGGACACGGTTAAAGAAGGTTATAAAGGTTATAAGGACGTAAATATAAACGGCTTGAAACTTGTAGAAAAAGGGGGTTATCTCGTCACTTGCAGTTGCTCGCAGCATTTAACGTTAAATTTGTTTTTGCAAATGATTAAGGAAAGCGTTCTGGAAAGCGGAGTAAAAGCAAAACTCGTCGAGATAAGAATGCAGGGTAAAGACCATTCCACGTTCATCGGTTACGACGAGAGTTTATATCTTAAAGTAGCCGTCGTAAAGGTGATTTAACTTATGGCTAAAAAGAAAACCAACAAACAAAAAGAGAACCAAAAATTCGTAGCTTTTCTGGTTGCGGTGATAATAATCGCGGCAATCGTCGTGGCGGTGTTTTACGTTTCCAACGGTTATAAATTCGATTTCGGTTTTCTCGATAAGGAAAGCGAGAGCGTCACGCGCGACCATAGCGTCGTCGATTCCGTGAGAGATTTGAAGGTGTATTTCATCGACATAGGGCAAGGCGACTGTATTTTTATCGAACTCCCGGACGGCAGAAATATGCTTATCGACACGGGTAAGAAGAGAAACGAGGGCAAGAAAAAGATAGATAAATATCTTCAAGACGAGAAAGGAAATAAAGTTACGATAGATTATTGCGTCGCAACGCACCCCGACGAGGACCATATCGGACTTATGCCGTACGTTTACAAAGAGTATAACGTGCTTAAATCGTACCGCCCTTACGTTTGCTCGGAAAACGCTTCCGCATCTTCGTTGCCTTATTCCTTGAATGCAGGCGTTAAAATCAAAAATTCGAGTAAGATTTACTACGAATACGTAACGAGCGTAAACGACGAACAAACGCCTTGGGAATTTTTCAAGGACGATTCCGATTTTACAAATTCCTTTGAAGATAAGAGCGGCGCGGATTACGAATATACGATAAACTTCGTTATGCCTTATGCAGACAGCCTGAACGATTATTCTTACTTTAAATCTTCAAACGATTTTTCGGCGGTGATTATGTTGGAATACGCCGGAAAGAAGATTTTGTTCACCGGCGATATAGAATACGAAACGGGTGAAAAGGGCGCGGAGCAAAGGTTTATAAAAGGCTTTTCAAAATACTCCGAATCAATCGATTGCGACGTTTTGAAGGTTGCGCATCACGGTAGCGATTCCTCAACTTCGTCCGAGTTTTTAAGCCTCGTCAAGCCGGAATATTCTATTATTTCGTGCGGGTTAGGCAACGATTATAAGCATCCGCTTAAAAGTACCCTGGACAATTTGAGGACCTGCAATACGGAAATTTACAGAACGGATTTGCAAGGAACGATACTCGTAACCGTCAATTCTAACGGAGAACTTACGATTGACGAACAAACGGATAAGTATAAAGATAAGCTTATGTGGGACGGCGTAAAGGTGGCGGAATACGAGGATAAAAACGCTAACGAAATAGAGAAATACAAGGCGAGTTTATAAGCCGTAAAACAAAAACACCGATAACGAAAATTTCCTTTCGTTATCGGTGTTTTTTAAAGGTTTTACGTGAAGTCGAAAATTATTTTTTTATCGTCGTCGAGCTTTAATCTCGCGCTGAAAGTTTTTCCCGTTTTGGAAACGAAATCGAGTTTATCCGTCCTTTTCTCGGTAAGGATTTTAGCCGCTTGTTCTTTTGAAATCGGGCAACCGAGAATACGCATATTGATTTTGAAATCGCACCCGCCCGAATTTTTTCCGTTATTTTTCTTATCGTTGGTATCTTTCTTTTCCGCGCCCTCGCAAACGTAAGCGAACCTGCCTCGCAGAACTCGTTTTCCGCATTTCGGGCAAACGCCTATTTCGTCGCCGAAAAATCCCGAGCCGGAATTTCTGTCGTTATCGAAAACTTCCTTTATCTCGGTTTCCGCCATTTTCACGCTTTCGTCAACGGTCATTTCTCCGTGATAAACTTTTTTAAGCGCTTGACCTAACTGGCTGGTTTTATATTTATCCATCGAAATGTTCATATCGATAAGTTGTTCGATTAAAAACTTGCCGCCGTTCTCTATGTAGTAAACGTCTTTTTTGAGAGATATATATCCGCTTTTTTTCGCGTTGTCGATAATGCCGGTGCGGGTTGCTTCCGTGCCGAGTTCCAGGCCTTTGAAAATCGCTTTATAATCTTCGTCGTCGTTTTCGTCGGTAGATTTTTCGTCCCTGAAAGGGTTCTTCAAATAATTGTTAAGCGTTTCGATGGTGTAGTGCTTCGGAGGTTGAGTTTGTTTTTCCTCGGGGTGGAAATCGACGTTGACTTTATCGCCTTTTTCAAGTTTCGGCAAGATTTTGTCTTTTCTTTCGCCGCCGTCGTATTTCGTCCAGCCCTCGGTGATTATCATTGAACCTTTAATAGAGTAATCTTCTTTTCCGCCGAGCGATATTGTCAGTTCGGATTTTTCGACGTAACATTCTTCTTCGCAAAAAACCGCAACGAATCTTCTCAAAATTGCGGAGTAAACCGTAAATTCTTCTTCGGTCAAAGCGTTTTTCGCGGGAATTTTATAGGTTGGCGTAAGAGCGGAGTGGGATTCGATTTTCGAGTCGTCGAAAATCGTTTTTTTATCTTTGAAAACTATCGGATAACCTAATTTTTTAACTCCTGCGATAATTTGCTTAACTTTGTCCTTTTCATTCGTCGCAAGATATTCGGAGTTGGTTCTCGGATAGCTGACGTAGCCGTTTTCGTATAGCTTTTGAACGACGGAAAGGCTCTTTTCCATCGGCATTTTATATTTTTTGCCGAGAAAATTTTGAAGTTTCGTAAGCGAATAGAGCTTTCCGGGGAAGAGGAATTTTTTATCGGTAACGATTGCGTCGAGAACGTTCATTCTTTCGCAGCATCGTTCGGCCTTTGCTTTTTCATCGGCGGAAAACTTGTATTTTGAAACGAGTTCGATAACTTCGCCGTTCGTTTTGGCTTTGGAAACGAGAGCGTAATATATCTCGGTTTTAAAGTTTTCGATTTCCGTATCTCTGTCGTAAACGGCTTTCACGATAGGAACGATAACCCTGCCTACCCGAAGCAGAGTTCCCGATTTAATGCTTGCGTATCTCGTAAGATTAACGCCGTAAAGCCAATCGATATAAGTTCGTGAAAAACCTTCGTTCGCAAGGCTCTCGTATTCTTTTTCGTCCTTCATTTCGGAAAGGGCTTTTGCAACGGTTTGCGGAGTTTGGTCGGGAAGCCACAGCCTGTAAAACGGCTTGTTTTTATCCAAAGCGTTTGCAACGCAAAGCCGAACGATAATTTCGCCCTCTCTGTCCGAGTCGCCTGCATTTACGATTTTGTCCACGTCGTTTCTGTTTAACAGTTGCTTTATTATCTCGAATTGCTTTTTAACGCCCTCGTCCGTTTTGCCGTTATCGTCTTTTTTAAGCCTGAAACGAAACCGTTGCGGAAAACAAGGCAAATTATCGAGCGTCCATTTTTTAGAGCCGCTTTGCGATGGCGAGTAGTCTTCGACGTCGCAAAGAGAAAACAAGTGCCCGAATGCCCAGGTGACGATATATTCGGAGTTCTCGAAGTATCCGTTTTTTTTCTTCATTTCGCCGATGCCGGCAACGATGTTGCGCGCCAAACTCGGCTTTTCCGCAATAATAGCAATCATACGTCTATGTTATCACCTTAAAGCCGTTTTTGTCAAATTTTTCAAGGCAATTCCTTAAATAATTCGTCCTCTATTATATAATGTAAAACACAAAAAAATAATTTAAAAAACACGTTGAAAACGTTTGACAAAGTTATTTGCGTAGGTTATAATGCAAATATAAAAAATGAATATCCGTTGCCAATATAGATTTGAAAATGAAGGTTCAAATGTTTCTACCGCGCGCCGGAAAAGTCGCGACTATTGGGAATATTTTTTCGTCGTTGTTTATTATTCGACGGAAACTTTATATATTGGCAAACAGGTTTTTTTAACCTGTTTTTTATTTTTTTTAAAAGCGTTTAGCCAAAGAGGAAACCTATGAAGATTTTGGAAGAGAGAATCGAAAAAGAAGGGAAAATTTATCCCGGAAACATCGTGAAAGTAGGTACGTTCCTCAATCATCAGCTCGACACGGAACTTTTGATGCAGATGGGCGAAGAAATCGCGCGCCTTTTTGATGGGGTCGGCGTAAATAAAATTTTAACCGTCGAATCTTCCGGAATAGCCATAGCCGTTTTTGCGGGCTTCAAAATGGGCGTTCCCGTCGTTTTTGCGAAGAAAGGCGAAACGAAGAATATTCGCGGCGACGTGTACGTTACGAAAATAGACAGTTTTACGCACAAGAAAACTTACGACGTTATCGTGAGCAAAGAGGTTTTGTCTTCGGCGGATAAGGTTCTTATCGTCGACGATTTTCTTGCGAACGGAAAAGCTTTGGAAGGGCTTATCGATATAGTCGGGCAGGCAGGCGCGGAAGTGGCAGGATGCGCGATAGCTATCGAAAAAGGTTTTCAGGGTGCGGGGGATAGATTAAGAAAGAGTGGAGTCAGAGTGGAATCTCTCGCTATAATCGACGAGATGACCGACGACTCGGTTAAATTCCGAAGATAATATTTCAAAATATTTTCTTTGGGATTTTTTATTTGTTTTTATTAGGTAATAATCGCAGATACTGCGAAAAAAGGAGATAATGTAAATGAAAAAACTCTTAACAATCGTATTTGCACTTATGCTTGCAATTTTTGCTTGCGTTTCCTGCGGCGACGGCGAATCGAAGAAAGAGAAAGTCGGCGAAGTTGAAATTCTTCCCGCACTTACTTTGGAAGAACCGGATTATTCAGGAATCACCATTCCCGAAACGTTCAAGATTGGCGTTATCTGCTTGCACGACGAAACTTCTACGTACGATAAAAACTTTATCGATGCAGTAAAGAGAGCGTTGGTTGACCTTAAAATGAATGCAGATACACAACTTCTTCTTAAAGTTAACGTTAAAGAAAACGCAGATTGTACGGAAGCGGCAAATAAGCTTGTTACCGAGGGCTGTAATCTTATTTTCGCAGATTCTTTCGGACACGAGAAATTCTTAAAAGAAACTGCTGAAAAAAATCCCAACGTCGTTTTCTGTCACGCAACGGGAACTAACGCCGTATCTTACGGTCTTGATAATTTCTATAATGCCTTTGCTTCTATTTACGAGGGCAGATACCTTGCCGGTGTAGCCGCAGGTCTTAAACTTAAAGAAATGTACGGGGATAAAGACGGTAACGTGTCCGACGCGAATGCTAAAATCGGTTACGTAGGAGCTTACACTTACGCGGAGGTTATTTCCGGATACACTTCATACTACCTTGGAGTTAAATCTATCGTTCCCAACGTAAAGATGGACGTTAAATTTACGGGTTCGTGGTTCGATATTTCGCGCGAAAAGAGCACTGCTCAGTCTCTTATCGAAGGCGGCTGCAAAATTATTTCTCAGCACGCGGATTCGATGGGCGCTCCTTCGGAATGTGAAGAAAAGGGAGTTCCAAATATTTCTTACAACGTAAGCACGTATGAGTCTTGCAGCGAAACGTTCCTTATTTCTTCCGCAATTAACTGGACGCCTTATTTCAAACATATTATCACGCAAACCGTAAAGGGCGAAAGGATTACTCAAAACTACGTCGGAACTTTAAAAACCGGTTCGGTTATTCTTTCCAAACTTAACGGAGACGTCGCTGCCGAGGGAACGGTTGCCAAACTCGTAGAAGTCAGAGATAAACTCGTTAACGGTACTCTTCACGTTTTTGACACGGCAAACTTCACCGTAAACGGTCAGAAAGTCACCACTCACAATGTTGCGGGATTGGGTGAAGCCGTTATAAACGGAATTTTTGAAGAATCAAAGCTTCGTTCCGCTCCTTATTTCGATCTTAAAATCGACGGAATAACTCTTCTTAACGAAGAAGTATAATTTTTAAACGATATAAACTCCGATTCGGATACGCTTATGACGATATTCGAATCGGATATTCGGGTAAAGTCTAAATTTTTATCGATTTAGGCTTTACCCGAATATGCTTATAAAAACCGTTAATTCATTACACGGAGGGAGTTTGGCTTGGAAAACAATACGGCGATAGAGTTGAGAAATATAACGAAAAGATTCGGCAGTGTAGTTGCGAATAAAAACGTAAGCATTAAAGTTGAGAAGGGGGAAATACTTGCTCTTCTCGGCGAAAACGGAAGCGGAAAAACGACGCTTATGAACATTATAGCAGGGATATACTATCCTGACGAGGGACAAATTTTCGTTAATAACGAAGAGGTTTCAATCAGTTCGCCGCACGATGCTTTCAAGCATAAAATAGGAATGATTCATCAGCATTTCAAGTTGGTGGACGTTTTCACTGCGGCTCAGAATATCGTTTTAGGTTTAAAAGACGAAAAATTTAAAATGCGCGAAATAAGTGCAAAAGCTTACGATATAGCGGTTAAATATGGATTTAATCTTGAACCGGATAAAAAGATTTATGATATGTCCGTTTCGGAAAAACAAACGGTAGAAATCATTAAAGTTCTTTATCGCGGCGCAAATATACTTATTTTGGATGAGCCTACGGCTGTTTTAACGCCGCAAGAGATAAAAAAATTATTCGCCGTCTTAAAAGCAATGAAAGCAGACGGTAAATCCATTATCATTATTACGCATAAATTGAATGAGGTTATGGAAATTTCCGATAAGGTTTCCGTTATGCGAAAAGGGGAATATATCGGAACCGTAAAAACTTCCGAAACTACGGAAAGCGAACTAACGGAAATGATGGTGGGTAAAAAAGTTGATTTAAAAATTGACAGAATAAAATCCGAACGACTTAATCCTCTTCTTGAAATTCGTAATCTCGAAGTAAATTCCGACGATGGAAGTAAAGCGATTGACGACGTTAGTTTTTATATAAGAGGCGGAGAAATCCTTGGAGTTGCAGGCATTGCGGGATGTGGGCAAAAAGAACTTTGCGAAGCGATTGCCGGTTTAAGACCTCTTAAAGGCGCGATTATGCACAAGGGAGAAAGTATAGTCGGGCTTCCGGCCAAAGAAATAATAAATAAAGGAATTTCAATGAGTTTTATTCCTGAGGACAGACTCGGAATGGGGCTTGCTCCGTCGTTTTCTTTAACGGATAACGTAATGCTAAAAACCTATACGGAAAAAAAAGGTCCGTTTGTCGATAGGAAGACGGCAAGGGAAAAGACGAGAGAAATTATAAAAAAACTAAATATCGTAACACCGTCCACCGAAACGCCCGTAAGAAGATTGTCCGGCGGAAACGTTCAAAAAGTTCTCGTCGGAAGAGAAATCGAAACGTGTCCTAACGTTATCATAACGGCGTATCCGGTGAGGGGATTAGATATAAACTCTTCATATGCAATTTACAATATTTTAAACGACCAAAAAAGAAAGGGTGTCGGAATTCTTTTTATCGGCGAAGACCTTGACGTTATGTTGTCGCTTTGCGATAAGATAATGGTTTTGTGTCACGGTAAAAATATGGGTATAGTACACGCCGACAAAGTAACTAAGGAACAGTTGGGGCTTATGATGACCGGTTCGCTTGATTTAACCGAATTGAAAAAAGAAAAGCAATACGGAATAGCAAAAGACAGCAATTTGACGGAGGAACAATGGAAAAAGCTTCACGAAGAGCAGGAGGTAGACGGTAATGAATAAAGAAAAATCTTTTCACGAACCGTTATTCCGTATTTCAAAGCGCGACACCTTGCCGTGGTGGAAGATGTTGTTGGCTTACGCAGGATTAGTATTATCCGCGTTTGTTGTGATTTTGATAGTTATATGGGCAGTGTTGGGCATTTCGCCGTGGAAAGCAATAATATACATTTTCGACGGGTCGTTTAAATCGAGAGGCGATTTCTTTGATATGATGAAAGACACGTCCATATTACTTATGATAGCCTTGGCATTGACCCCTGCTTTTAAAATGAAGTACTGGAATATCGGAGCAGAGGGGCAAGTTCTTTTCGGCGGATTTGCGTGCGTCGTTTGTATGATGAGTTTGGGCGGTAAGATACCGGAACCTCTTCTTATTGTGATAATGTTCGTTGCTTCCGTTGTCGGGGGTGCTTTGTGGGCCGTTATTCCGGCAATTTTTAAAGCTATTTGGAAAACTAACGAAACGTTATTTACGCTGATGATGAACTATATTGCAACGCAAATCGTTTTATACTATATTAAAGTCGTCGATACCATAAAGGCCGGAAATTTACCGCCGCAAGATTTTGGAAGAATACCTTTAATAGGCGGTGAAAAAGCGTGGTTATGCGTAATCTCGGCGTTGCTCGTTACTTTTATCGTATGGATATATACGAAATTTACGAAGCACGGCTATGAGATGAGCATCGTAGGCGAAAGCGAAAATACGGCGAGATACATCGGAGTTAACGTTAAAAAAGTCGTTATCAGAACGTTGATTCTTTCCGGTGCGATTTGCGGCTTGGTTGGATTTATCCTTGTGGGGGGTATAGATTATACCGTCAGCGCAGAAACCGTAGGCGGAAGAGGCTTTACGGCTATTCTTGTCGCGTGGCTTGCAAAACTTAATCCGTTTATTATGATTTTATCGTCGTTTCTTGTTGTCTTTCTCACAAGAGGAACGTCGCAAATAATGATGAATTTAAGAGTTGCGAACGATTTCTTTTCAAACGTCGTAATCGGGTTAATGTTTTTTATGATTATTGCGGGTGAGTTCTTTATTGTTTATCGCGTAAAAATCAAAAAATTTGATTTAGAAAAACTTAAATTTTGGAAAAGGAGGAAGAAAGACTGATGTTCGCCGCATTTTTAACTTCATCAATAAGGTTTAGCGCAGCGTTTTTATATGGCTCTACGGGTGAAATTATAACGCAAAAATCCGGACATTTGAATCTTGGAATTCCGGGTGTTATGAGCGTCGGCGCGGCTGTCGGTTGCGTTGTAGAATTAGGATTGCTCAAAGCTTCGGTATCCTCTCCGATTTTACTTGTTCTTATTCCGCTTTTGGCAACCGTTTTGGCCGGTGTGGCTATGGGCGCGTTATTCAGTTTTATGACCGTTACATTAAAGGCTAATCAAAATATCACGGGGTTAGCAATGACAACTTTTGGCGTCGGACTTTCCGGGCATATAATAAACGGCATAAGGCTGCAACTTTTCACAATTTCTAAGGCAAGTAAGTATTATAGAAAATTGTTACCGTTTACAAATTCTCTGGGAGATTTTGGTAAAATATTCTTTTCTCACGGTATTCTGGTATATCTTGCAATCGTAATAGCAATCTTTGCCCAAATAATTTTGAATAAAACGAGAATAGGTCTTAACCTCAGGGCTGTGGGCGAGAATCCCGCAACCGCAGACGCTGTCGGGGTAAACGTGACGCTATATAGATACGTTGCCACGATGGTGGGATGCGGTATTTCCGCTATCGGCGGGTTATTTACCATAATGGATTATATGGGTGGAAAATGGGGATATATGATTGAAGCTCTCCGGTGGGTATCTTTCGCACTCGTTATTTTCACGCTATGGCGTCCCGTTCTCGCAATATTCGGTTCGATTATATTTGGCGGTTTGTACATTGTTTCATCATATGTAACGGGTATTTCACTTGCTCAGATAGAATTGATAAAAATGGTTCCGTATATCGTTACCGTTATCGTTTTGATTGTGACGAGTATTTTTGACAGCAAGAACGCGCAACCGCCGGCTGCGCTGGGAATCCCGTATTTCAGGGAAGAAAGATAGTTTTTATTTGTGTGCGCTTACGGCAAAAATCGCCGTAAGCGCACGTTTTAATTTTCTCGTTGACTTTATTATTTTTAAATTGTATAATAAATACAATTTGAGGTAGCAAATGTATAGGATAATTAACAAAAGGGATTTATCGGAAAATATATTCCTGATAGACGTAGAAGCTCCGTGGGTGACCAATAAATGCCTTCCGGGGCAATTCGTCATCGTAAGAGTCGATAAAAAAGGAGAGAGAATTCCTCTCACGATATGCGATTATTCAAAAACGAACGGAACGGTTACTCTCGTCGTTCAGATAATCGGCGCAACGACGTTAAAAATGAGCAAACTTTCCGTCGGGGATTGTCTTGAAGATATAGCCGGACCTTTGGGTAATCCTTCCGAACTTATCTCAAACGTCGCGGCCGCAAACGACAAGAAAATCGTTTTCGTTGCCGGCGGCGTCGGCGCAGCGCCTGTTTTTCCGCAGGTAAAACATCTTTCGGAAAAGGGAGTTCGTTCGGACGTTATCATCGGCGCAAAGACGAAGAACCTCGTTATTTTGGAATCGGAAATGAAAAAATACGCCGAAAACGTTTACGTTTGTACCGACGACGGAAGTTACGGATTTAAAGGTCTTGTCACAAACAAAATTTCAGAGCTTGTGAATAACGGGAAAAACTACGATATTTGCGTTGCCATAGGGCCGGTGATAATGATGAAATTCGTATCCGAACTCACAGAAAAACTCGGCATAACCCAAATCGTAAGTATGAATCCGATTATGGTTGACGGAACGGGAATGTGCGGGGCTTGCAGGCTTACCGTCGGAGAAGAGGTTAAATTCGCGTGCGTAGACGGCCCCGAATTCGACGGGCATAAAGTCGACTTCGACGAGTGTTTAAAACGTTTGACGTTATATAAAACCGATGAAGGCAGGGCGTATTTAAAAGAAAAAGAAGGCTTGTCGCATCACGGCGGGTGCGGACTATGCGGAGGCGAAAATGATTGATAAAACGAAAAGAGTACCGATAAACGAACAGCCTGCCGAAAAAAGAGCGAAAAATTTTGAAGAGGTTTGCCTTGGTTATACGGACGAGGAGGCGGTGGCGGAATCCGAAAGATGCCTGAATTGCAAAAATAAGCCGTGCGTTTCGGGTTGCCCCGTCGGAATCGATATACCGTCTTTTATTAAAGAGATTAAAGAAAAGAATTTTAATAAGGCTTACGAGATTATTTCGGAAAATTCAAGCTTACCGGCAGTGTGCGGAAGAGTTTGTCCGCAGGAAACGCAGTGTGAGGGTAAATGCGTGCGAGGCTTAAAAGGCGACGCGATTTCTATCGGCAAGCTCGAAAGATTCGTTGCGGATAAAGCGACGGAAAGCGGATTTGCGCCGGCGTTAAACGTAAAGAAAAACGGCAAAAAAGTCGCCGTTATAGGTTCGGGACCGTCAGGCCTTTCCTGTGCGGGCGAACTTGCAAAAGCCGGTTACGACGTAACGGTTTTCGAGGCTTTGCACGAGTTTGGCGGCGTGCTTACTTACGGTATACCCGAATTCCGCTTGCCAAAGGAAAAAGTCGTTTTAAAAGAAATCGAAAAATTAAAAAAATACGGAGTCGTTTTTGAAAAGAACGTCCTTATAGGCAAATCCGTAACGATTGACGAGTTAATGCAAAACGACGGCTTTGCCGCGGTGTTTATCGGCAGCGGCGCGGGCTTACCGCGTTTTATGGGAATCGAGGGCGAGAGCGCGAAAGGCGTTTTTTCCGCTAACGAATTTCTCACGAGGAACAATTTAATGCGCGCCTTCGACGAGAATTCCGATACGCCGATTTTCAAGGCGAAAGAAGTAATCGTCGTCGGCGGGGGAAACGTCGCAATGGACGCCGCGCGCACGGCGTTAAGGCTCGGCAGCGACGTAACCGTCGTTTACAGGCGCGGAGAAGAGGAGCTTCCCGCAAGAAAAGAAGAGGTTTGCCACGCAAAGGAAGAGGGCGTTAAGTTCGAGTTTTTGCGCAATCCCGTAAGGATTTTAACCGATGAAAACGATTTCGTAACGGGTGTGGAAGTTATCGGAATGACCCTTGGCGAGCCAGACCAAAGCGGAAGAAGAAAACCCGTTGAAATAAAAGGTTCGGAAAAAATAATCGAGGCCGATTGCGTGATTATGTCGCTCGGAACTTCGCCGAATCCGTTAATTGCGGCGTCGACGAAAGGGCTTGAAACGAATGCTCGGAAGTGCATAGTCGCAAACGAGGCTTGCGCAACGTCTCGCGCGGGCGTTTTTGCCGGCGGCGACGCGGTTACCGGTGCGGCAACGGTGATTCTGGCGATGAGCGCGGGAAAACGAGCGGCGAGGGCTATCGACGAGTATCTGAAAAATTTTTGAAAAGATTGCGAATTTCGCTTGCTTATTGTGAAATTTTAATATATAATAGAAAAAATTTACCTCGGCGAAGGGTGACTTTTTAGTTCCTTTTAACCGAAAAACGGAGAAAAAATGGCCAAATTTTATAACGAACCTTGTCACACGTTCAACGAATATTTGCTTATTCCCGGTTACACCTCTCCCGAGTGCGTTCCGGCGAACGTAGACCTTTCAACGCCTCTTTGCAAATTCAAAAAAGGCGAAAAGCCGATAAAACTCAACATTCCTATGATTTCGGCAATAATGCAGTCGGTATCGAACGACACTTTGGCAATCGCTCTTGCAAAAGAAGGCGGAATGAGCTTTATTTACGGCTCGCAGTCGATTGAAGACGAAGCGAGAATGGTTGCGAGAGTTAAAAATTACAAGGCGGGCTTCGTGGTAAGCGCGTCTAATCTCACGCCGGAGAATACTCTTGCCGACGTAATCGATTTAAAGGAAAGAAACGGTTTTTCCACAATCGCCATAACCGACGACGGAACTTGCAACGGAAAACTTTTAGGTATCGTTACGAGCAGAGATTACAGAGTGAGCAGAATGAGCCTCGACGATAAAGTCAAGAACTTTATGACTCCGCTTGAAAAACTCGTCACCGCTCCCGCAAAAACCTCGCTTAAAGAGGCTAACGATATAATTTGGGAGCATAAACTTAATTCCCTTCCTATCGTAGACGATAAGGGCAACCTTATGTATTTCGTTTTCAGAAAAGACTATGCGGAGCATAAAACCAATCCCAGAGAAATTCTCGACGAAGAGAAGAGATATATGGTCGGCGCAGGAATAAACACGCTCGATTACGAACAAAGAGTTCCCGCTTTGGTTGAAGCGGGCGCGGACGTGCTTTGCATCGATTCGTCCGAGGGTTACACCTGCTGGCAAAAGAAAACGATAGAATTTATCAGGGCAAAATACGGCGATAAGGTTAAAGTCGGCGCGGGTAACGTCGTCGATAAGGACGGATTTTTATTCCTTGCCGAGGCCGGTGCGGACTTCATTAAAATCGGAATAGGCGGTGGCTCTATTTGCATCACGCGCGAAACGAAAGGTATAGGAAGAGGTCAGGCCACGGCTGTAATCGAGGTTGCCAAAGCGAGAGACGAATATTACGAAAAGACGGGCGTTTATATCCCCATTTGTTCGGACGGCGGAATCGTTCACGACCATCACATCACTCTTGCTCTTGCTATGGGCGCGGATTTCGTTATGCTCGGCAGATATTTCGCTCGATTTGACGAAAGTCCCACGCCGAAGCTCAATATCAACGGAACTTACGTTAAGGAATATTGGGGCGAGGGAAGCAACAGGGCGAGAAACTGGCAAAGATACGACCTCGGAGGAAAGAATAAACTCGCGTTTGAAGAGGGCGTCGATTCTTACGTTACTTACGCAGGCTCTTTGCACGATAACGTCGAAAAGACTTTATACAAGGTTAAGTCGACTATGTGCAACTGCGGCGTTGTGAATATTCCCGATTTGCAAAAGAACGCGAAACTTACTCTCGTTTCGCAGACGAGTATCGTTGAAGGCGGTTATCACGACGTTATTCTTAAAGGCGGAAATACCAAAATTTAACTTAAAATTTCAGAAAAAGGGTTGTCGAAAATCGACAACCCTTAAATTTATGCTAATTTAGTGATGATGGTGACAAGATTGTTTACCGTTTCGGAATTTGCGCTCGGATTTCTCAACGTTAAAGCCGAATCGCTTTCCACGGTTATTATATGGTTGCTGGAAAGGTTGACTATGTCGCTCGTCGCCCCCACGCTTTGTTGAGAAAGAGTGGCGTCGATTTGCGTGCCGTCAAGATAAAACGCCAGTTCGGCAGTACCCGTAGCGTCGGTAACGTTTGCGTTGTAGCCGATGAGGTAAGTTCCCGGTTGAAGCGTTATCGTTTGGCCGTCGCCTGTAAGAGTTAACGGCGTGTCGGTATAGGTTGTCGTTCCTGCGGTGAGGTTTGCAATGCCCGAAGAGGCCAAAGTTTCCGTAGTCGAAGTAAATTCCGCATTTTGAACGGCTGTTCCCGCAGGACCCGTCGGGCCGGTTGGTCCTGTCGGCCCTGTCGGCCCTGTCGGGCCTGTTGCGCCGGTAGCGCCCGTTTCGCCTGTTGCACCCGTCGGGCCGGTAGGGCCTGTTGCGCCGGTAGCTCCCGTTTCGCCTGTTGGTCCTGTCGGGCCTGTTGCACCGGTAGCTCCCGTTTCACCCGTTGCCCCTGTCGGACCGGTAGGGCCTGTCGCGCCCGTAGCTCCCGTTTCACCCGTTGCGCCTGTCGGACCGGTCGGCCCTGTTGCGCCGG
>CALDMH010000112.1 GCA_937915565.1 uncultured Clostridia bacterium
CGGTATTCCCGTCGATTGCGCGCATATTTCAAAAGGCGGCTTTAAAGATATAATAGAACTTGCAGATGTTGTCGTTGATTCTCACACTTGTTTTTCCGGAATTTACGAGCATAAAAGAAATATCGAAGATTGGCAGATAAAAGAACTTGTTTCAAAAGGCGGACTAATAGGCGTAACCTGCTGCGGATATTTTATGACAGGCGTAAAACATTGCAAAATATTCGATTTTATAAGGCAAATTGATTACTTTGTTCAAAAATTCGGAGTTGATAATCTGGCAATCGGAACGGATTTTCACGGCTGTGATTTTATCGTGGAAAACGCTCTTTCATACGCCGAACTTTACAAAAACGTTGAAAAAGAATTGCTGAAAATCGGTTATGACAAAAACTCAATCGACAAAATTCTATCAAACAATCTCCGGATTTTCACCGAAACGATAAGAAACGAACGCTTTTGCATTGACAAAAAAACGCCTTAATGCTATAATGACGGCGTAAAAAGGAGGCAGGGTATGCTTTACAGAGTTTATTGTATTCAAAAGCTTGATAACGAAAAAAAGGAAAGAGTGGTTAGAGTAAACGTCATTGCGGAGTGTATCGCGGAAGCGTTGAACAAGGCCAAGGAGCTTTTCGGGAAAAAGCTCAAAAAGAATTCGTATAATATTTTTATGTACGAATCTCAATCGAATTGATTTTTAAAGCGCGGCGTTATCGCCGCGTTTTTTTTGAGCTCGGTTTGGTTTAAGGTGCGGCGTTATCGCCACGTTTTTTTTGCGTTCGGTTTAGTTTAAGGCGCGGCGTTATCGCCGCGTTTTTTTTATATCCGAAAAATTTCGCCGTATTTTTGTTTTTTCCGTATATTATTTTCGTTTTTTGCCCATACATTCGGTATGAAAAATATCGAGCCGTGGAAAAACATAAGGGATAGAGAAGAGTGTATCTTCAAAAAACCGAAGGAAAGGGTGAAAAATGAAGGAACAGAAACAGTTTTATAACGCTAATTATCTCGATTACGTTTCGAGAATAGCCCCGAAAACGAACGAAAAAAGAAGTCTTTTTCACGCATTCTGGGTTGGCGGAACTATTTGCGTCATCGGTCAGTTGATAAGATTTTTATTAGAGTTCGCGTTCGGTTTATACGGCGACGAGCTTGCCGGAACGACTTCTATCGTCTTGATTTTTCTCGGCGCGTTTTTAACGGGATTGGGCGTTTACGACAGAATAGGAAAATATGCGGGCGGAGGTTCTATCGTTCCGATAACGGGGTTTGCAAACTCGGTCGTTTCGCCGGCAATGGAATTTAAAACCGAAGGATTTATCTACGGTTTGGCCGCCAAAATGTTCGTAGTGGCAGGGCCTATAATCGTTTTCGGGATAATCGGCGGGGTTTCCGTCGGCATAGTTTATTATTTTCTTTACCTCACAGGGATTTTAGTTTAATTTTTCTTCCGCAGCGATGCGGAAGTTTTTTTGTAAGAACTTAAACGGTCTTAAAGAGAAAAAACAAAAGTAAATATAATTAGTTTACTTATATTAAAAACTTGATAAATCGGCGCGTTCGTGTTAAAATGTTTCTATCGCTGTTTTTTATGGCAATCGGAGAGCGAAGAGAAAACCGGAGAGCGGAGAATAAAATGCTTGAAATATTGAAACAACTTAACGAAGAACAAATAAAGCCCGTTATGGACACGGAAGGGGCGGTGCTCGTAATCGCCGGCGCAGGAAGCGGAAAAACGAGGGTTTTGACGAGCAGAATCGCTCATCTCGTAAAGGATTTGGACGTAGACCCTTATAACATACTTGCCATTACGTTTACGAATAAAGCCGCCGACGAAATGAAAACGAGGCTCGAAGCAATCGTGGGGGATATTTCTCAAATGTGGGTTTGCACGATTCATTCGATGTGCGTCAGAATATTGAGAAAGTATGCCGAAAGGCTCGATTATAAGCAGGATTTCTCCATTTATTCCGAAACCGACAAGGAAAAGGTTTTAAAACGTATTATCGTCGGGCTTTCGCTTGAATCGGATAAGTTTATGAAAACGTCGAAAACGCTTATATCGACGTTGAAAAACAAGGATATGTCCACCGAACAGTTCGCGAGGGAAAACCCGCGTATGAGGGACGTTGCGAATTACGTTAAGATAATCGACGAATACAACGCCGAACTTTTCCGCTCAAACGCGATGGATTTTGACGATTTGCTTATTAAAACGTATCATTTGCTTGCCGAACACAGGGACGTTTTGCTTGCTCTTTCAAGGAGGTTCCGTTACATACACGTCGACGAGTTTCAGGATACGAACGTCGTTCAGTATAATATCGTCAAACTTTTGTCGTACGTCAACGGCAATTTGTTCGCCGTCGGCGACGACGACCAGAGTATTTACGGCTGGCGCGGCGCGGATATTAACAATATTCTCGATTTCGAGCTTGATTTTAAAGGTGCAAAGACCTATAAACTCGAAAGAAATTACCGCTCGACGAAGCATATTCTCGATTTTGCAAACACGGTCATCGCGAATAACACGAAAAGGAAAGAAAAAGTTTTGTGGACGGAAAACGACGCCGGGGTAAAACCCGAATTGTTCGTTGCGGACGAAGAGTCCGGCGAGGCGCAATACACGGCTTTGCAAATAAAGACTTTCGTTCGCGAAAGAGGGTATAAATATTCGGATTTTGCCGTTTTGATGCGTATAAACGCGCTTTCCCGTTCTTACGAGCAGGAGTTTATGAAATACGGAATTTCCTGCAAGGTGTACGGCGGTTTTAGGTTCTTTGAAAGAAAGGAAATTAAGGATATAACGGCGTATCTTCGCATTTTGTGCAATCCTTTGGATAACGAGGCTGTTTTAAGGGTTATCAACGTTCCTAAAAGAGGAATAGGCGATAAGTCGATAGAACAGCTCGTGAGATATTCCGACGTAAACGGCTTGTCGATTTTCGACGGGGTTTTCGATTGCGAAAATCTCGAACTCAATTCCGGCGCAAAAGCCAAAATCCGCGGTTTCAGGGATATAATTTCAAAGCTTATCATAGCAAAAGAGAGTATGCCTCTTCTCGACCTCGTTAAAGAAGTCATTTCAAAAACCGATTTTATGAGTTGTTTCGAGGAGGAAAACTCGGAGAACGAAGATAAAAAGAAGAACGTCAACGAATTTTTGAGTTCCGTGGAAGAGTTTGCGAGATTAAATCCGGAATCGCCGTTGTCGGAGTATCTCAATTCTATCACGTTGAGTTCCGATACCGACGAGATAAACGAGGGCGAATTCGTCACTTTGGCAACGGTTCACTCCGTTAAAGGTTTGGAGTACAGATGCGTGTTCGTCTGCGGACTCGATAACGAAATATTTCCTATGCATAGGCTTAACGAGCCGGATAACGAAGAGGAAGAACGCCGTCTTATGTACGTTGCGATTACCCGTGCGAGAGAAAGGTTGTTTTTAACGAGAGCCCGCAGCAGGTTTTTATACGGTGCGAGAAGGGCTACCGAGCCGTCCGTATTTTTGGAGGAATTGTCCGAAAAATTAGGCGTCGTTAAAAAACGCGGTGAAAAATATTCCGCGGAAGGCAGAGATTATTCCGGTTATTCTTACGGGGAAAAATACGGAGACAGGTATAATTCGCGCGGAAGTTCATACAACTCTTACGGCTCATACGGTTCTTACGGCGGAGGACGCAAGGAAGAGAATAAAAATTACGGTTACGAACCCGATTACGGCTATTCGGACGACGGTAATTACGGCGGATTTAAAACGAAGTCTTATGCGTCGGGCTATAAAGCCGGAACTTCCAAACCTACGGAAAAGGTTCAGGCGCAAGAACTCGGAAAATTCCACACGGGAACTAACGTGCGGCATAAAAAGTTCGGCGACGGAGTTATTATAGCCACAAAAAACAACGGCGGCGAGCTCGTTGCGGACGTTGCGTTTAAAAACGTCGGCATAAAATCTCTCGTGTTAAGGCTTGCTCCAATAGAGGTGATTGATTGATGAACGATATTGAAAAGATGAGAGAACTCGTCGATATTCTCAATAAATACGCAACCGAATATTACGTTTTGGACGCGCCTTCCGTAGACGATAAGGTTTACGACAGGATTTACGACGAACTGAAACAACTCGAAGAAAAAACGGGGCAGGTTCTCGTCGATTCGCCGACGAGAAGAGTCGGCGGCGAGCCGGTAAGCGCGTTTAAAAAGCACGAACATATCAACAGGCTTTATTCGCTCGATAAGGCTGTGACGCCCGAAGAACTTGCCGCTTTCGACGAAAGGGTGAGAAAGGTCGGCGAGCCTACCTATACCGTCGAATATAAGTTCGACGGCCTTACGATGTGTTTAACTTACGAAAACGGCGTTTTCACGAGAGCGACGACGAGGGGTAACGGAATAGTCGGCGAAGACGTTACGGCGCAGGCTTTAACGATAAAAACCTTTCCTTTAAGGATAAATCGCGGCGGAACGATTGAAGTTCAGGGCGAGGCGGTGATTAGGCTTTCCGTGCTTGAAGAATATAATAAAACGGCAACGGAACAGCTTAAAAACGCGAGAAACGCCGCGGCCGGAGCAATAAGAAATCTCGACCCGAAAATTACCGAGAAACGCCGCCCCGAAATAATTTTTTACAACGTCAATTATATGAGCGAGGGAAGTTTTTCTTCGCAGGTTGAAATATTCGATTTTTTAAGAGAAAACGGATTTAAGGTGTTTGATTTTCTTAAAGTTTGCAAAACTTTGGACGAGGTTAAAGCGGCTATTGATGAGATAGAACGAGGCAGAAAAAAAATAGACGTTTTAACCGACGGAGCAGTGGTGAAAGTAAACGATTTGGTTTTGCGCGAAGAACTCGGTTACACCGATAAATTTCCGAGATGGGCTATGGCTTATAAGTTTGAAGCCGAAGAAGTTGAAACTACGCTCAAAAAGGTCGTGTGGCAGGTCGGGAGAACCGGCAAGCTTACGCCGCTCGGTATGGTAACACCCGTGGATATAGGCGGGGCGACCGTCAGAAAGGCAACGCTTAACAATTACGGCGATATTTTGAGAAAAAGAGTTAAAATAGGCTCGACGGTGCTTATAAGAAGGTCTAACGAAGTTATTCCGGAAATTCTTGGCGCAGTCGGCAATTTCGACGAAGGAAAAGAAATCGAAAAGCCCGTGGAATGTCCGTATTGTCATTCCGAACTTATCGAAGAAGGCGCGAATATATTTTGCCCCAACAAGGATTGCAGGCCGCGCGTTATCGCAAAGCTTTCCAATTTTGCGTCAAAAGAGGGTATGAATATAGACGGGTTTTCTGAAAAAACCGCGGGGCAACTTTTCGACGATATGCAAATCGACAAATTTTCCGATTTGTATAAATTAACCAAAGAACGACTCGTTAATCTCGAAGGTTTTCAGGATAGAAAAGCCGAAAATTTAATTGCCGCAATACAAAAAAGCAAAAAAACGCCTTTGGCTAATTTTATTTTCGCGCTCGGCATAGAGGGAGTCGGCAAAAAGACGGCTAAGGACCTTGCAAAAACTTTCGGAAGCGTTAAAGAACTTGCCGCGGCAACCGAAGAAAGGCTTCTTGAAATTCCGGACGTCGGCGCTATTATGGCGAAGGATATTTCCGATTATTTTCTTGACGAGGGAAATATCGACGAAATCAACGAACTTCTCGCTTGCGGGGTTACGCCGGTTGTCGAAGCAAAGAATTCCGAGGGGAAGTTTAAAGGCGAAAAGGTCGTTTTAACAGGTTCGCTAACGGATTTTACGAGAAGCGAGGCTCAAAAACTAATCGAAAATGAGGGCGGAGAAGCTCAAAGTTCGGTTACGAAAACCACGACGCTCGTGATTGCGGGCGAAGCGGCGGGAAGCAAACTTGATAAAGCCAAAAAACTCGGAATAAAAATAATTGACGAAGATGAGTTTAAAAACATAATATATAGTTGATATTTTTTAAAAAATGTGGTAGTATAATCAGGTATAGAAATAAAATTACAATTCAGGTTGGTGTTTTATGCAAAGTATGACAGGTTACGGGAAAGCGGAATACGCCGAAAACGGCATTTCCCTCACCGTTGAAATAAAAACCGTCAACAACAGGTTTCTCGATATTATTCCGAAATACCCGAGGGCTTTTATCGCTTTGGACGATTCGATAAGAAAAACCGTGCAATCCAAAATCAACCGCGGAAGAGCGGAACTTTTCATAACGTTTTCGGATACGAGCGAGGGCTCGAAGAAAATCGTTATCGACGAAGCTTTGTGCGGTCAGTACGTCAACGCGGCGAAATTTCTCGGCGAAAGGTTTGGGCTTACCGACGACTTTACGGTTACTTCGCTTTTTAAAACCCCCGATTGCGTGACGGAAGAGGTATCCGACGAAAATTCGGAACTCATCGGCGAAATACTTAACAAAACGCTTGTCGCCGCTTTGGACGAACTCATAAAAATGCGTAAAATCGAAGGCGAAAAGCTTAAAAAGGACGTTTTGGCAAGAAACGACGAAGTTGAAAGGCTCGTTGGCGAAATTTCCGTTCGCGCGCCGAAGATAAAGGCCGAATACGAACAGAGAATTACGGAAAGAATGACGGAGATTCTCGGCACGGCCGATTACGACCGTTCGCGTATGCTTCAAGAAGTGGCTTTGTTTGCCGACAGGACGAATATAGACGAGGAACTTACGAGGCTTAAAAGCCACATTTCTCAACTTCGCAATATTTGCCGCGACGATATAGACGTCGGCAAAAAGCTCGATTTTCTGATGCAGGAGTTTAACCGCGAGGCAAACACCGTATGCTCGAAATCGAACGATATAGAAATAACGAAATACGCACTTGCTCTTAAAAACGAAATCGAAAAAATCAGAGAGCAAGTACAAAATATCGAATAAATCAAAGGAGTGTAATTATGATAAATTATCCACCGATAGACGAATTGGCCGAAAAAACAGGTTCTAAATACGCGCTTTGCGTTGTGGCAAGCAAGAGAGCGAGGCAGCTTATCGACCACGCTCACAATCAGGGCTTAACGGAACTTCCGAGCAAAGAGAAACCTCTTTCGGAGGCTGCCGAAGAAATTTACGAAGATAAAGTAACCGTTTCCAAATATTGATAAAAAGACGGAATAGCTCGCGATTAACGGGTTGTTCCGTTTTATTCTTTTTTAAGCGAAAAACGTTAAACCGACGATTTTTTTGTTAAGCGAGGTTTTTAAACGAGCCTTATATTTGCGATATTTTACGAAAGGAGGAAATATGTTTGCCGAAGTTATCGTAGACGTTGCGCATAGCGAAACCGACAGGGTTTTCGATTACGCTTTTACTGATGAGAACGTAAAAATCGGTTGCAGAGTGGAAGTTCCTTTCGGGTATCAAAAAAAAGAGGGCTTCGTTATAAATCTTAAAGAAAAAACCGGCGTTCCGGACGGTAAAATAAAAAGCGTGTCGCGCGTTTTGGACGATTTTCCGGCGATTAACGCCGATTGTCTTGCGCTTGCAAGATACGTTAAGGATTCTTATCACGTTCCGTTTGCCGTTGCGCTTCGTCTTTTCATTCCGGCAGAACTTCGCGGCGGAAGAGTGAAAGAAAAATTCGTAAACGTCATCACCGTTTCCGATAAATTCACCGAAGCGGAGGCGTTATCGTCTCTTCGTAAAGGCTCTTCTGCGCAGGAAAACGCGATAAAATACCTCTTTGCGTTTAAAACTTGCTTAAAAGCCGAATTGAGCGATAAATTCGGCGCGTCTGCCGTAAACGCTCTCGTTCAAAAAGGATTTTTCGTCGAATACAAGGAAAAAGCCGGACGGACGCCTTATAAAGAACTTGGCGCGGTTTCAAAAAACGTAACGCTTTCCGACGAACAGACCAAAGCTATTGAAAAGGTAAACGAAACGAAAAAGACGGTTACGCTTTTGTTCGGAGTTACGGGTAGCGGAAAAACCGAGGTTTACCTTCGTTTAATCGACGAAACTCTTAAAAGCGGAAGAACCGCTATAATGCTCGTTCCTGAAATCGCGTTAACTCCGCAAATGCTCGGTCAGCTTCGCGCAAGGTTTCAAAGCAGTGTGTCCATTCTTCACAGCGGACTTTCCGCGGGCGAGAGATACGACGAATGGTTAAAACTTAAAACGGGAGAATCCAAAATTGCGATAGGCGCGAGAAGCGCGATTTTCGCCCCGCTCGACAACGTCGGGTTGATTATCGTAGACGAGGAACACGATTCGAGTTACGACGCCGAAACGAGTCCCAGATATAAAACCGTTGAAATAGCCGTTAAACGCGCCGAAATTTGCGGCGCAAAAGTCGTTTTGGGCAGCGCAACGCCGTCAATCGAAAGCTACGATAAAGCTTTAAGCGGCGAATACGAGCTTGCCGAAATGAAGAAACGAATAAACGGAAAGCAACTTCCCGAGTTTATCGTTGCCGATATGCGAAAGGAAATTCGCCGAGGAAACGCGAGTATTTTTTCCGCGGATTTGAGGGAAGGGCTTAAAGAATGTCTTTCAAAGGGCGAACAGGCAATCGTTTTTTATAACAGGCGAGGTTATTCCCGCCAGGTTATCTGCCGCGATTGCGGTTACGTCGCAAAGTGCGAAAATTGCGATATTTCCTTAAATTATCACAAGGATTACGGAATATTGAAATGCCACTATTGCGGAGCAAGCTACAAAATGCTTTCGGCTTGTCCGGAGTGCGGTTCGGTAAATTTGAGTTACAGCGGGGCAGGCACGCAAAAAATCGTTTCGGAACTTCAATCTCTTTTTCCGTCGGCGAGAATTTTGCGAATGGATAACGATACGACGCAAAACAAGGACGGACATTATAAGATTTTAAAAGAGTTTTCAGATAAAAAAGCCGATTTTTTGGTCGGCACGCAAATGGTTGCCAAAGGGCACGATTTCCCCGACGTGACGCTCGTCGGGATTCTCGACGCGGATATGAGCCTTTATTTTTCCGATTACAGAAGCGGAGAGAGGACTTTTCAGCTCATAACGCAAGTTGCGGGCAGGAGCGGAAGAGCGGATAAAAATGGGAAGGTCGTTTTGCAAACTTACAACCCCGATAACGACGTTTTGTTATCCGCGATAAATTACGATTACGGAAGTTTTTTTGAAAGGGAAAAAGCGATTAGAAAGTCCACGGGTTTTCCGCCTTACGCGTTGATAATCCGCGTTATGGTGGAATCGGAATCGGACGACGCCGCGCTTCAAACCCTTAAAGACGTTTACGTAAAAGTTTCAAAAATTTACGATGAAAACAGGGATAATTTCTTATTTTTCAATAAGATGAAAAGCCCTGTGAAGAGAATAAAGAACAAATTCAGGTATCAACTTTTAATGCGCCTTACGGGCGATTACGAAAAAATCAAAGACGGAATTTACGAAGCTGCGGAGGAATCGAAATCGTCGTCCTCGCTTTGTTACGTTGAAGAAAATCCGTCAAATTTATACTAATAATTACTCGGAGATGGGAAATGGCTAAACTCGATATTTTGCAAATAGGCAATCCGATTTTAAGAAAAAAATGCGAAAAGGTTGAAAATATCGACCTTAACTTGATTAAACTGCTCGACGATATGAAAGAAACCCTCGAAGACGCGCAGGGCGCGGGGCTTGCAGCTCCGCAGGTCGGTAAAAATATCAGGGTTTTTATCGTTCAAACCGACGACGGTTATTTTGAATTTATAAACCCGAAGATTCTCGGCGTTTCCGGTTCGCAGTACGGAGTGGAAGGTTGCCTTTCGGTTAAGGGGAAATGGGGCGATGTAAAACGCCCGAACAAGGTTACCGTAGAGGCTTTGGACAGGTACGGTAAAAAGTTTAAGCTCGTCGCACGGGAGTTCACGGCTCGCGCTATTTGCCACGAAAACGACCATCTCGACGGCATTTTATACGTCGATAAAGCTAATAATTTGAGGGAAGAAGTTTAAGATGAACGTAATTTTTCTCGGTACGCCCGAATTTGCGGTTAAACCGCTCGAAAGTTTAATAGAGGGCGGAAAGCATAAAGTCGTCGCGGTGGTATGTCAGCCGGACAGGCCCGTCGGAAGAAAAGCGATTATAACTCCGCCGCCGACGAAAGTCGTTGCGCAAAAACACGGAATTCCCGTTTTACAGTTTGAAAAAATACGCAACGGCGGAGCGGAGGAACTTAAAAATTTTAACGCCGACGTAATGGTGACTTGCGCATACGGACAAATTTTATCAAAAGACGTTCTCGAAGTTTGCAAATACGGAGTTATAAACGTTCACGCTTCGATTTTGCCAAAATATCGCGGTGCTGCGCCTATTCAATACGCCATAGTTTGCGGAGAAAAGGAAACGGGCGTCACTTTTATGAAGACGGAAGAGGGGCTTGATACGGGAGATATAATTTCCGTTTTCAAAACTGACGTAAAGGAATGCGAAACCTCCGCCGAACTTGCCGAAAGGCTTTCCGAAATCGGCGCGGCGCACGTCAACGAGGTTTTAAGCAGCATCGAAAACGGCACAGCCGTTTATACAAAACAGGACGATAGTCTTGCAAACGTCGTGAAAACAATAAAAAAGGACAATACGGCCGTTGATTTTGCCAAATCCGGAGAAGAAACCGCAAATTTCATCAACGGAATGTATCCGCTTGCATATTCGTTCTGCAACGGAAAAAAGTATAAATTTTATAGGGCGAAGGCGTTTGAAGGCGATTCCGCGGCGAAAACGGGCGAGGTTATCGCGACCGATAAAAAGCTCGTAATAAAATGCGGGAAATCCGCGGTTGAAATTCTCGAAATACAGGAAGAGGGCGGAAAAAGGCTCGCCGCAAAGGATTTTCTTAACGGAAGAAAAATCAAAACGGGCGATTCGTTCGTTGTAAACAATAACTAAAATATGTTGAACGTTTTTTACGATAGTTATCGGATTCTTTTTCTCGTTTATTCCGAGGGCGCGTTTTTAAAACAGGCGATGTCGGACGTTTTTATTGAGGAGAAGAACAGAGCTCACACCACTAAAATTTGTTACGGAGTTCTAGACAGAGATATAGAATTTGAATATGTTTTCTCAAAACTGTGCGAAAAACGCCCCAAGCAGGCGGTAAGAATTATTTTGAAAATATCTATGTATTCTTTAAAATATCTCAAAACCGCTCCTTACGCCGTGGTTGACACTGCGGTTGAACTTATCAAAAAACTCGGAAAAGGCGGAATGGCGGGCTTTGTCAACGCTTTTTTAAGAAAATACTTATCAAAAACCGTCGAAGAGCCGACGGGCGAAACCGAAAGGCTTTCGATAAAGTATTCCTATCCGATTTTTGCGGTTGAAAGGCTTTTGAATGATTACGGAAAAGAAACGGCCGAAAAGATAATGAACGCCGACAGCGAAATGACCACGGTAAGATTCAATTCGGACGTAAACGGCGAGGAATATCTCCAAAAAAAGCGTTGGAATTACGAAAAAACGCCTTTTGAAAACACTTTTTTCGTTAAAGGGTTCAAAAGGGACACCGATTTCGATAAAGGCGTTTATACGTTTCAGTCGATAGGAAGCGCGGCGATATGCGATATGGTTGAAGGAGGCGATTCCCTTTTGGATGCCTGCGCAGCCCCCGGGGGAAAGAGCGTTAATCTTGCCGATAAATTCGCTTCGGTTACCTCGTTCGAGCTTCATCCGCACAGAGTGGAACTTATTAAGGAATACGCCGCGAGAATGGGCAAAACAAATATTTCGGCTATAAATAAGGATTCGTCGGTTTACGACGAAAGATATAAGGAAACTTTCGACGCGGTTTTATGCGACGTTCCTTGTAGCGGTTACGGAGTCGTTAAGGATAATCCCGACATAAAGCTTCGTAGAACCGAAGCCGACGTTGAAGAGATTTCCGCAACGCAGTTAAAAATTCTCGAAGCTTGTTCCGGATACGTTAAAAAGGGCGGTTATCTTTATTATTCCACCTGTTCGGTGTTTAAAAGCGAAAACGAAAGGGTATGTCTCGAATTTTTGTGTAAGCACGGCGAATTTGCCGAGTGTGAAGTCGAACCTAAAATGAATTTTGAGAAAACGAAAGTCGGAATATCGTTTTTGCCGCATTTGTCATTCGGCGCAGGGTTTTATTTTTGCAAATTAAAAAGAGTTTAAAATGAAGATTTTACAGGATTTATCCCTTGAAGAACTTAAAGAAACCGTTGCTTCTTACGGTGAAAAACCGTATAGAGCCGTTCAGATTTTCAAAGGTCTTGCGCAAGGGAACAAAATATCCGAAATAACCGATATATCCAAGGCTTTTCGCGAAAAGTTGCTTGAAACGTACGCGGATTCGGCCGCTGAAATAATAGAGGTTAAAACCTCCGCAATCGACGGCACTCAAAAGCTGCTTTTTCGCCTTTGGGACGGAAACGTCATAGAGGGCGTCGTGATGAGTTATAAATACGGCAACACGCAATGCGTTTCAACGCAGGTGGGGTGCAGAATGGGTTGCGCTTTTTGCGCTTCGGGCATCGGCGGACTTGTGAGAAACCTCACCGCCGGCGAAATCTATTCCGAAATCGTCGCCGTAAATAAGTTCCTTGGCGGCACTGCGGATAAAAGAAAAATAACGAACGTAGTTTTGATGGGAAGCGGAGAGCCGCTTGATAATTACGACAATACGGTTAAATTCATAAGGCTTTTATCGGACGAAAACGGGTTGAACGTAAGCCCGAGAAACGTCAGCCTTTCCACTTGCGGACTCGTTCCAAGAATTTACGACCTCGCCGACGAAGGTTTGGACGTAAATCTGACCGTTTCGCTTCATAATCCTTTCGACGAAAAACGAAAAGAGCTTATGCCGATAGCGAATAAATATAAAATTGCCGAAATTCTCGACGCTTGCTCGGCGTATTTCAAAAAAACCGGACGAAGATATATTTTTGAGTATTCGCTTGTTAAAGGGCAAAACGACGGTAAAGAGTGCGCGGAAGAGCTTATAAGATTGTTAAAGGGCAGGCATTGTCACGTCAATTTGATAAGACTTAACGAGGTTAAGGAGAAAAATCTCGAAGCGACCTCCGATAAGGACGCTTACAGGTTTTTGGGTTTGCTTGAAAAGGGCGGTTTATCCGCCACGGTGAGAAGACAAATGGGCGTCGATATAGACGGCGCGTGCGGTCAGCTTCGCCGTAAATTTTTAGGGGAGGAACAAAGCTCTGATTAAGGGTAGAGTTATAAAGATTCATTCGGGAAAGTATTTTGTGAAATCCGACGGTTCGGTTTCGGTTTGTGCAGCGAAAGGCTCGCTTAAAATAAAATCTGACGGAATCGTCACGGGTGACTTCGTGAACGTTGAAAACGGCGTTATAACAGGCGTTTTGCCGAGAAAAAACAGGCTAAAACGCCCTAACGTCGCAAATATCGACCTCGTTGCCGTCGTAGTCGGAAGGCCGCCCGAACCGGATTATTATTTAATCGATAAAATTATCGGGGCTTGCACTATCAATTCGATAGACGTTGCGGTCGTCGTAAACAAGCT
This sequence comes from uncultured Clostridia bacterium, assembly GCA_937915565.1. Classification (GTDB taxonomy): domain Bacteria; phylum Bacillota; class Clostridia; order Christensenellales; family Borkfalkiaceae; genus UBA10281. The sequence goes on from CALDMH010000112.1 coordinate 13,473, forward strand.
CGACCTCGAAAACGCTAAAAAAATCGAAAGTAATTATTCCTCCGCCGTTTCCGAAATTTTCAGGGTTTCTGCAAAAACCGGCGAAGGTATCGACGAATTGTTTACTTCGCTTAAAGGAAAACTCGTGGTGTTTACGGGGCAATCGGCCGTGGGTAAAACGTCCATTCTCAATAAAATTTTCGGCGAGAACAGGCAAGTCGGGGAGTTGAGCAAAAAAACCGAACGAGGGAAACAAACGACGACTGTTTCCGAGATTATAGAAAAAAACGGCGTTGAAATTGCAGATACCCCCGGGTTTTCTTCCATAGACCTTGCTCTCTCGGAAGACGAATTACCTCATTCTTATCCTGAGTTCTTGCCGTATCTCGGCAAATGCAGATTTTCGGACTGCCGACACGTCGGAGAACCGGATTGCGCCGTGAAAAACGCCGTAGCCGAAAATAAAATTAACAAAGACAGATATTCGAGATACGTCGAAATCTATAAGGAAATAAAAAATGGAAAAAAGCGTTAAAATTGCGCCGTCGATGCTGTCCGCCGATTTTTCGGTTATGGGCGAGGAACTCGAAAAGGTTGTTAAGGCAGGAGCGGATATGATTCATCTGGACGTTATGGACGGTGTTTTCGTGCCTAATATCACGTTCGGAATAAAAATGGTTCGAGATTTGAAAAAAAAGTCTGGCGGAAAACCTTTCGATTGCCACCTGATGATTGTTTCGCCGGAAAAATACGTTGAACAGTTTGCAAATGCGGGCGCGGATTACATAACGGTGCATTACGAGGCTTGCAAGGAAAATCTTGCCGAGGTTTTGTTGCTTATTAAATCCTGCGGTGCTAAATGCGGACTCGTTATAAACCCGGACACTCCCGTAGAAAAGGTTATAAACGAAATACCTTATTGCGATATGGTGCTCGTTATGAGCGTTTTCCCGGGGTTCGGCGGGCAGTCGTTCATAGCGGACGTGCTGGAAAAATGCATAGAAATACGCAAAATAATAGATGAAAAGAAGCTTGATTGTCTTCTTGAAATAGACGGCGGGATAAACGGAAAAACCGCAAAAGCCGCCGTGGAAGCCGGTTGTGACGTTCTCGTTGCCGGAAGCGCGGTTTTCGGAGCGGAGGACGTCGGTAAGGCTATTTCGGAATTAA
>CALDMH010000113.1 GCA_937915565.1 uncultured Clostridia bacterium
CTCAGCTCGGAACGAAGTACACTAAATCTATGAATATGACTTACGTCGACAGCGACGGAACGAGAAAGAATCCTATAATGGGTTGTTACGGAATAGGCGTAGGAAGGCTTTGCGCTACGATTTGCGAGGAGCAGCACGACGCTTACGGGCCGATTTGGCCTATGCCCATCGCTCCGTGGCAGGTTGAAATTTGCTGCTTGCAATCGGAAGATAAAACCGTGAAAGGCGTTTCGGACGATTTATACGAGAAGCTTTCAAACGAGGGCGTTGAAGTTCTTTACGACGACAGAGATATAAGAGCGGGCGCTATGTTTGCCGACGCCGATTTGTTCGGTATTCCGATAAGAGTCGTTATCAGCCAAAAGACTTGCGATAAGGGCGTTGCGGAAATAAGTTACAGGGATAAATCTTTCAAGGGCGAAGTTGAGATTTCAAAAGCCGTTGAGGATATTAAAAACAGAATAAGCGAGATAATGGCGCGTTACAAGGTTTAATTGCGCGCTTTTATCGGCGTTATTAAGTTCGATAAATGTTTAAAATGATGGAACAAAGATTTGAAACGCCTCGCCCCAAGCCGAGGCGAGCATATAATCCTAACAGGTTCAACGCGTTGGACAGCGGAATCGTTTTTGCGATAATCCTCGTTATGTTTTACGGCGTATCGTTTGCAGTGAGCAAACTTTTCGGAACGCAACTCAGAGCGTTGTATCAATACGACGTTTACGCGTATATGATTGTGAGCCTGCTCGTTTCGCAGTTGACGGTTTTTTTGGTCGCGGCGGTTTATTCGCTCGTTAGAAAAACCAATCCGTTTTGCGGGGGAGGCTACGTCGCGAAGGTTGACGGGGTGCAGATATTGATGTCTTTTATTCTCATAATGGGAATAATGATGACGTTATATCATTCTCACCTTCAATTCGGCGCGGACGCGGAAAAGATTCTCGGCGAGGGGTTTACTCCGGATAATAATTTAAGTCCGTTTTCGGGAATTTTTGCACTTATATATATTGCAATCAGCGTTTTGTGCCCTGCGATTTTTGAGGAAATGCTTTTCCGCGGAATAATTATGAGAGGCCTCGAACAACTCGGAAGCGTTGCGGCGATAGTTTTGTCGTCGGTTGCGTTTGCGCTTATGCACGGTAATTTTTCGCAACTTATTTTGCAGTTCTTCGGCGGCCTTGCGATAGCCTCGGTGGTAACCTTAACGGGAAACTTCCTTCTCGGCTCGCTTATGCACGGTTTTAACAACCTTTTCGCTATTTTTTACGGGATTTTGATACAAAATTTAGACGAAAGCTTCGTTGGCGGATATTTACAGGCGGCAACGGACGCCTCGCTGATTTTGATAGGCGTTGCGTTTCTGACGATAAGCGGAATTTATTTTATCAAGCTTGCTTTTGAAAAGCAAAAGAGAGAACTTCAAGGCAAGCCGCTCGTCGGGAAATTTGACGACGTCAGGTTCTATGAAGAAGTCGAAAACGGCGAAACGAAACTCGTTCCGCATTACGTTAAGCCCGAAACGGTCGGGTTTGGCGAAGATGACGAAAGACTTTTCAAAATCGAGGGAAAATATAGAAAAATCAACAAAAAAGCTCCGATTGCGGCTTCGTATATCGTTTTCGGGGCGGGCATACTACTCGCTATAATTCTTATTTTTATTTGAGGTAAACAATGATATATTCGTTTTTGCAAATAATCTTTTCTTTATCGGAAGAGATTTATATCTCGATGGAGGAATACGAGCAAGGCACGGGCGTAAGAATCGGATACGACGGAATAATGTCGCTTTTGGGCGGTTATTTGGGTTTCGTTTTGCTTATGTTCATTGCGTATTACGTTTTAAGGTCGATAGGCTTATACAAAATGGCAAAAAACCGCGGATTTTCAAATCCTAAACTTTGTTTCGTTCCGTTTTACGCGTTGTTTATGGTTTCAAAACTTCGCTCGGAAGGCGAAGCCTTGAAAAAGCACGGGCTTTACCCGATATTTGCCGTTTCGGCATTAGGTTTGTTCGTGGCTTTATCCGCTTTTATCGACGGATTTTTCTCGATAAGAATTTTGATTCAACTTACCAGAGCCGAGCGCGAAGTTGCGGGGAGCGGCATTTTAACCGCGGAAATGTTTACGTTTTACGATAAACTTGCCGACGTTCTTTCCGAACTTATGAGTATATCAGAAGCGGCTTACTTCGTGTTCATCGCTATGCTTTATTGCGATTTATTCCGCACTTACGCGCCGATAAGAACAAAAACTCACCTTATTTTATCTATTCTTTTCGACGTTATAACGGGCTCTTCGCTTTTATACGGAGCGTTCACGCTTGCCCTTTCCAACCGTACCGCCGTCAATTTCGACGAGATTCTCGAAAAGAGAAAAATTTATTACGGTTACGGTAACCCGTACGCAGGCAAGAATTTTAATAACGATGAAAATCGCAGGCAAGAGGATAGCGGCGACGACCCGTTTGCGGATTTTTCCGATAACGCTAAAAGCGGCTCGGGCGACCCTTTCTCCGAGTTTTCGGACGGAAGCAATCACGGAGCGAACCATAACGATAACTCCGAGCCTTTCGATGATTTTTCAACCGATAAAACCGAAAATTACGATAAAGGCGCGTCCGACGATGCGCGTAAAAACGACGACGATTCCGATTCGTTATTTTAAGATATGGGTAAAACGATTGCGGCAATATCAACCGCTTCCGGGGTCGGCGGAGTTGCCATTATAAGAGTAAGCGGAGCAGACTCGCTCAAAATTGCAAAAAAAACGTTCCGACCGCTCGGAAAAACGCCCGTTGAAAATTTCGAGCCGTATAAAATGTACGTCGGCGAAATCGACGGCGGCAGTTTTACCGATTTCGGAATGTGCGTTTTCTTCAAAGCTCCGAGAAGTTACACCGGAGAGGATATGGTTGAATTACATTGCCACGGCGGAATTGCCGTCACGCGCGGAATTTTAAAAAGGACGATAGAACTCGGCGCAGTTCCCGCAACGCGCGGCGAATTCACTAAAATTGCTTTTTTAAACGGGAAAATGAGCCTTTCCTCGTGCGAAGGTCTTATCGATATGATAAACAGCGAAAGCGTCGGCGAGGTTAAGGCGGGATATTATCTTTATAGAGAGAATCTTTGCAAAAAAGTAAAAAAATTGCAGGATAAACTCACTTACGCGCTCGCTTATATCGACGCGGGAATAGATTATCCCGAAGAGGGCGTAACCGAGGATAATTACGACGTTATTCTCGAAGCTTTAAACGAGGTTAAATCGTCCGTTTCCGAAATGATTGGAAAATACGGCACGGGTAGAAAAATAAAGAACGGCGTTAAGGTGGCCATCTTGGGCAAGCCGAATGCGGGCAAAAGTTCGCTTTTAAATCGTCTTCTCGATTACGACAAAGCAATCGTTTCGTCCGTAGCCGGCACTACGCGCGACGCCGTAGAAGGCGAAATTGACGTCGACGGCGTGAAATTTATCTTTTCGGACACTGCGGGAATCCGTGAAAGCGAAGACGAAATAGAAAACGCAGGCATTGAAAAGTCGATAAAAATTCTCAATTCGTCTGACGTTTGCGTGGTGGTTCTCGACGGCTCGCAAAAACCCGATTCGGACGATAAGAAAATTCTTGAAGACACGCTCGGAAAGGATAGAATTATAGTAATAAACAAAATCGATTTGGGCGTTGTTTGCGATATTAAAGGCGACGTTTACGTTTCCGCAAAAAACGGCGAAGGAGTGGACGAACTTAAAAGTAAGTTACTTGAAAAGTCGTTTGGCGGAAAAATCGATTTAAATGCCGATTTTCTCACGGAAGAGAGGCATCTCGTCGCTCTTAAAGAAACGTTAAAATCTGTTGAAGACGCGATTGCCGGTTTTTCGGTGAACACGGCGGATTTATCTGCGATAGATATTCACGCCGCGTGGCTTTCGCTCGGAAGAATCAGCGGAGAAACCGCCGACGAAGCAATCATAAGCGAAATATTCGATAAGTTTTGCGTAGGCAAATAAAAGGACGAGTTTTTTGACGGTAATAAACTACAAACAGGAGGATAAAAATGGTAGATTTAGATTTGTACAGGGTGTTTTATACGGTGGCTAAATGCGGAAGCTTAACGAAGGCCGCCGAAGAGTTATATATTTCCCAACCCGCCGTTTCGCAGGCTATCAAGCAACTGGAAACCCAGCTCGGCGGCAAGCTTTTCAACAGGGTTAGCCGCGGAATGGAACTTACCGAAACGGGCGGCGTTCAGATGCTTGCGATTGTAGAGCAGGCTTTGAAAATGCTTGACGGCGCGGAAGACAGATTTAAAGCGAGCCGTAATATTGCGACGGGTACTTTGAGGATAAGCGCGTCGGATACCAATATTACGCACTTTTTAATGAGATATATCAAAAAATACCACGAACTTTATCCGAACGTTTCCATTATTCTCAAAAACAGCACGTCGAAGGAAACTATCGATTTAATCAAGCAAAACAAAGCCGACGTCGGACTTATCAATTTGCCCGTTTACGACAAAGACATTCTTCTTACGGGGCAAACGGGAGAGGTTGAAGATATTTTCGTTGCTTGCGATAAATATTCCAACCTGTTCGATAAGACGATTGAACTTAAAGATTTGCCTAATTATCCCATTTTGATGCTTGACAACAACACGGCGACTTCAAAAGAAATTTACAATTTCCTTGAATCTCTCAATATTAAAATCACTCCCGAATTCGAGGTCGGAAGCGTTGAAATGCTCGTGGAAATGGCTAAAAACGGGCTCGGTATCGCGTGTATTCCGAGAAGATATATTTTGGACGAACTTAAAAGGCACGAGCTTTTCGAGATAAAAACCAATCCGAAACTCCCGCTCAGAATGACGGGCGTCGTCGTGAGCAAAGAAGGCGCAGAACACTCTTACGCGCTTAAAGAATTTATAAGAATTCTTGATGACGACCAATACAGATAAAAAATACGATATTAAATTACGGCGTTGGCAACAAACGTTGCCGACGCCGTATTGTTTTTGCTTTTTATTTTTCGAGCCGTAAGTCAACGCCGTTTATTTCTATGCTGACTCCGTGTTTTTTATCGTTAAGTCTTGATAAAATTCTGTCGCCGTAACGGTCGAGAAGCTGTTCTTGCGAAAGGTTCGTCGTCACTATGTATGGCATATTTTTCGCAAGCCTTTCCGAAAGAATCATCAATAAATATTCGAGCGTTACGTTTTTATAAATCGGTTCTGCGCCGAGGTCGTCGATAACGAGCAGGTCGCATTCGGAAAGCAAAGAAAGGTAAAACGATTTATCGTAAACGGGAGCGGTGTGGTATTTCAAAAATACGGTGTCGAGCTCGCAGGCGGAAATGAACACCACGTTGAAATTCTTCTTCGTAAGTTCGTTTGCGATAGCTCCCGCCAGATGACTTTTCCCCGTGCCTACGCTGCCCGTTATCAAAACGTTTTTCGGGTTTTCGTCGAAGCGTTTGCAATAATCGGCGAATTTTGCGTAATATTTATCGAGTTTGTTTGCTTTTAAAACTGCCGAAGCGGCGAATGAAGGGAAGGTTTTTTTTCCGATTCCGAGTTCTTCAAGGGTGATTTCCCGAGCAAGACTTAAAAAGCATTTGCATCTTTTCCCGTTTTGCAGTCTTCCCGTGTCGTTGCAGGCCTTGCAAAAATAATCGGGGTTAAGCATTTCGCGGGTAATCCCCGATTTTTTCATTGCCGATTCCATTTTTTCGTCGGCTTTTTTTATTGCGGAAAGCGCGGCGTCTTCGGCTTTTTTATCGCCCGAAAAGCGCGCTTTGGAATATTCGAATTTTGCCGCCGCACGAACTTTTTCCGCTTCGGAATATTCCGCGTCGGAAAAGAGAATTTCGGTGTATTTGTCCGCTCGGCTTTCGGCGATTTTCCGCCTTTCTTCGAGGGTTACGTTTATTTCTTTTATGAGTTGATTATCCATATTTAAAATTCAATATCATCGATGTCGTCGATTAGTTTAGTGAACTCTTCCTTTGTGTAAGTTCTCGTTTTAACGGCTTGGTCGTTCGTCTTTTTCGTGCCGAAACGCGAGATTTTTTCAACGGAGAATATTCCGTCCGCTTTCCAGCCCGAAAGCACGGAGTTGACGTAGGCCATCGGGTTCAATTTTCCCACGGCGATTTTGCACGCCTCGAAAATCATATCGTCCGAAAAATTCCAGCTGCGCCAAGTTTTGAGGTTTTGCCTGTCCCATTCGGTCGGTTTGCGGATAAGTCCCGCCGCGTCGAGAAGTTTTTTGATAAATCCGTCGTCTGCCGAAACGGATTTAAGATATTCGGCGATGGCGGCGAGAGTAATAAGTCCTTTTTTGTATAATCTTTCGATTACGTCGTTCAGGTCGGCAAGTGAACGTCGATTTTTCCTGAAACAGTACGAAGCCAAAAATAAGAGCGTTTCGCCGTCGTAACCCATATTGAGCCAAGGCGTAACGTAATTTTCGATTACGGGGTCTATCACCTCGACGTAAACGGACAGCGCGCGGTTAATCGAGTAAGCGAGTTCAGCCGTGGCGGCCTTCGATTTGTAATAATCGGCTATTTCCTTTTCGGAAAATTTCTTGCTTGCGTATAAAATATCGATTTCTTTATCGAGTTTTTCAACGTTCTTTATCTTTGCTGTTTTCGCTATGAAGATGATGGTGTCAATATCGTAGAGGAGTTGTTTATTCCACTTTTCAAAAAGTTTCAAATCCTCGATTTGCGGCTTTTTACCGGGAATTACGTAATTCATAAGAGTGGAGAATTCACCGGTTTTAAGCGAGTAGTCGGAAAGTTCCTTTTCGATTTTCGAGGTCGTCGTAACGCCTCTCGCGATAAAATCGCCCGCAACTTTCAAAACGTATCTGCAACCTATTGCGCCGCCTTTTAAATCCACGCAGTATTTAACAATCATAAGGAGAGCTTCGGGTTTCAATCCGTTCTCTTCCATAAGCGAAAAATAGGCCGAATATTCGTTTGTTGTTATCATTCTTTCGGGGATAAGAACCTGCAACGCCTTGTTGAATTCTCCGTATTTTTCCGCGCTGTATTTTTTCGGTTTCGAGGCTTCCACGGGCAGATATTTCACTATAAACGGGTCCTCGGAAAGGACGTTGACAACGCCCAATTCTTCCCAGAATTTAAAACAATCCGAAACTGCGGCGGCGTCAAGGTTCACGTCCTTGCAAAACTTGTCGAAGGAAACGTCGTCGTCCGTGTCCTGACAAACGAAAAGCCCGTAAACGTAACATTTAACGGCTTCTCCGCTTGCTTCGGGAAGATACGTCGCGATAAATTTATTGTCGATTACCGTCGAAGAACTTTTCAGAGATTCTTTTGAAAAAGAACAAAAAGACATTGTTTTTACCCCATAGCGTTATAAATAGAATAATATTATTTTTTTCAAAAAAAATCAAGTCGTTTTAATCTTTTTTTTTCAAACCACAATATTTTGTCCCCAAGTGTCGTTCAAGCCACACTTTTACCGGATTCGGGCGGCCAAAATGTTTCTCGGTTGGTATGCCAGCCGAGAATAAAACGAACCGTGGTCTGACGGCGTGTTTTTGACTAATAC
>CALDMH010000114.1 GCA_937915565.1 uncultured Clostridia bacterium
ACGACGGACCGTCGCTCCTTATCTGCTACGCGCCTTGTATCAACCACGGTATCAATATGGCTAACTCGCAGACCGAGGAAAAGAAAGCCGTTGACGCAGGTTACTGGCACCTTTACAGGTATAACCCCGAAAAGGTCGGAACGGAAGTTAACCCCTTCACGCTTGACAGTAAAGACCCGTCCGAAAGTTATCACGACTTCATTCTCGGCGAAAACCGTTACGCAACGCTCAAAAAGGCACAGCCCGAGCTTGCCGAAAAGCTTTTCGAGAAGGCTGAGGAAGAAAACACCGAAAGACTTGGCAAATACAAGAAACTTGCCGGCAAAGAATAATTTGAAAATTTCGTTTTAAACGAAAAGTTAATAAGGCGGCAGCCGCGCCAAAGCGCGGCTGCCGCCTTAAACGTACTTTAAATGCGGGCGTTGCGAAAAATTCGCAACGCCCGCATTTAAAAAAGTCAATCGATAAGAGTATTCAATAAATATTTATCCTGGTTTTGCCCATAAATATATTAGTATTATAGTATCAATTTTTGATACTGTCAAGCATATTGTAACAAAAATTGTTACAATCTTTTTATGTTTAGGGAAAGATTGAAAGAATTAAGAATCGAAAAAGGCTTAACACAAGATAAATTAGCTAAAATTTTAAATATCTCGAAAATGACTATTTCGCATTGGGAAAGCGGTTATTGCGAGCCGAGTATCGCTCAACTCATCGTTTTATCAACTCTTTTCGACGTTTCAATCGATTATCTCGTCGGAAAAACTGACTAAATAAATTTTCGTAAACCCGTTGAACCGTTAAAAAACTACCCTCGCCCCGTTAGCCGAGTGAGAATAAACGCTTTATACGCTAAACACCTCGATATATTAAAAGCCGCGGCGTTCGGATTATCCGAACGCCGCGGCTCTATTTTTAACCCTGTTAAAGGGCTGTCGTTTATTTTTTAACGGTTTTTTTAACGATTTTAAGCGTTATTAAGCATTTTCCTCGTCGTTAAGTTCGTCGGCGTCACCGTCGAGGCCGTTATCCCCGGAAGAAACCACTCCTCTTAAAGAGTTATACTGCGGCGAAAGATTTTTGTAATCCTTCACACCCGTTCCCGCAGGAATAAGCTTACCGATAATAACGTTCTCTTTAAGGCCCATAAGCGGGTCAATCTTGTTGTGGATAGCCGCGTCGGTGAGAACCTTCGAGGTTTCCTGGAAGGAAGCCGCCGAAAGGAAAGATTCGGTTGCAAGAGCCGCTTTCGTGATTCCGAGAAGAATTCTCTTCGCAACAGCGGGAACTCCGCCGTTTTCAACGACTTTGCTGTTCTCTTCGTCGAGCGTGAGCATATCTACGCATTCACCGGGAAGGAAGCCCGTATCTCCGCCGGAAAGAATTCTTACCTTGCGAAGCATCTGATTGACGATAATTTCAACGTGTTTATCGTTAATATCAACGCCCTGACTGCGGTAAACCGACTGAACCTCTTTAAGGATATAGTCCTGAACGGCCTTGAAGCCCTTCGTTTTAAGAATGGTTTGCGGGTTGACCGAGCCGCCCGTAAGAACTGAACCCGGTTCTACGACGTCGCCGGATTTAACTCTCAAATCCGCACTGAACGGAATGCCGTAATCCTTAACCGAACCGTCGTCGGGGGATTTTACCATAACGTGACGGATACCGTCTTTTTCCTGAATACTAACCGTACCGTTATGCTCGCAGACGATAGCTTCACCCTTGGGTTTTCTCGCTTCAAAAAGTTCCTCTACTCTCGGAAGACCTTGGGTTATATCGCCCGTAGACGCAATACCGCCGGTGTGGAACGTTCTCATCGTAAGCTGCGTACCGGGTTCGCCGATGGACTGCGCGGCAATGATACCGACCGCTTCGCCGATTTGAACGGGAAGCGAGTTACTCATATTCTTTCCGTAACATTTTGCGCAAACGCCGTATTTCGATTTACAGGTGAACACGCTTCTTATCGTAACTTTCTCGATGCCCGCGGCGCAAATCTTCTTTGCGTCGTCCTCGGTTATCATCTCGTTAGCCTTAACGATAATTTCGCCCGTCTTGGGGTCGCGAATATCAACGGGGGTAAATCTTCCGTTAATTCTATCTTCGAGGCTTTCGATAATTTCGCCTTTAAGACCTTTTATCGCCTCGATTTCCATTCCCTTAACGTCGCCGCAATCGTCTTCACGAATGATAACGTTGTGCGAAACGTCTACGAGTCTTCTGGTAAGGTAACCGGAGTCCGCCGTCTTTAACGCGGTATCCGCCAAACCTTTACGTCCGCCGTGGGAAGAAATGAAGTATTCCAAAACCGTAAGACCTTCACGGAAGCACGATTTAACGGGAATTTCGATAATTTTACCGTTCGGGTTGGTCATAAGACCACGCATACCCGCAAGCTGTTTAATCTGGTCGATAGAACCACGCGCGCCGGAATCCGCCATCATCCAGATGGGGTTGAACTTACGAAGAGTAAGCTGCAAAACCTTGGAAACGTCGGCAGTTGCTTTCGTCCATATATCGACGACTGCTTTATAACGCTCGTCGTCGGTGAGAATACCTCTGTTGTATTTCTTTTCGATGCCGATAACTTCTTTGCTTGCTTCGGAAATAATCTTGTTCTTGTCGCCGGGGACCTGCATATCGAAAACCGAAGTGGTGATAGCGGCGATGGTGGAATATTTATAACCGAGCGACTTGATATAGTCGAGCGTGTCGGCTGCGCAACCCGAGCCTCTCGATTTGAAGCACGCGTCTACAATCTTTTTAAGCTGACTCTTGCCGACGAGGAAGTTGATTACGTATTGAAGGTAACTATCGGCGTCTTCGGGATTTCTCACGGTGAACTTCGCGCCGGTTATATCCTGCGGAATTCCTTGGTTGAAGATAATTCTTCCCGCCGTGGTTTTGATTATGCCCGAACGTTTCGTTCCGTCCGGCAAAGTTACGTTTCGTCTGACGTAAATTTCGTCCTGACACCAGAGTTGTTTCGTCTGATAAGCCATAAGGGCTTCGTCGGGAGAAGCGTAAACGTCCGGCTCGTAATAATTCACAACGACGGCGTTAGCCTTATCGTCGCCCTCTTTAACGAGTTTGCACGAAACGATTATTTCTTTAAGTTCTCTTTCGGTTTTAGAATAAATTCCGTCTTTATCGGCTTTAACGACGACGCACCTTTCTTCTTTTACGACGTCGGAAGGAATAAACTTAATCTCCTTTTCGTCATAGAAGAAGCCGTCGTCTTTAAGGACGTATTCGGTTTCTCTCTCGTCGTAATACTTACCCTCTTCTTTTCTGGTTATGGTGAGGTAATAACAACCGAGAACCATATCCTGCGAAGGCGACATAACCGGCTTACCGTCGGAAAGTTTAAGAATGTTGTTGGAAGCAAGCATAAGGAATCTCGCTTCTGCCTGAGCCTCGATGGAAAGAGGAACGTGAACTGCCATCTGGTCGCCGTCGAAGTCGGCGTTGAACGCGCCGCAAACGAGCGGGTGAAGCTTGATTGCTCTGCCCTCTATAAGCACCGGCTCGAAAGCCTGAATTGACAAACGGTGAAGCGTGGGCGCACGGTTCAAAAGAACGGGGTGGTCCTTAATTACGCCTTCGAGAATATCCCAAACGCAGGGTTTCATTCTTTCAACCGTTCTCTTCGCACTCTTTATGTTGTGACAAATATTGAGTTCAACGAGCTTTTTCATAACGAAAGGTTTGAAAAGCTCGATAGCCATTTCCTTGGGAAGGCCGCACTGATAAAGTTTAAGTTCAGGGCCTACGACGATAACCGAACGGCCGGAATAGTCGACACGTTTACCGAGAAGGTTCTGACGGAAACGACCTTGTTTACCTCTTAAAATAGCCGAAAGAGATTTTAAATCCCTGTTTCCTACGCCGGAAACTGCTTTGCCTCTTCTGCCGTTATCGATAAGCGCGTCGACGGCGTCTTGAAGCATTCTCTTTTCGTTTCTTATGATGATTTCGGGCGCACCGAATTCCATAAGTTTTTTAAGACGATTATTTCTGTTTATAACTCTGCGATAAAGGTCGTTAAGGTCGCTGGTTGCGAATCTTCCGCCGTCGAGCTGAATCATCGGGCGGAGTTCGGGCGGGATAACGGGAACGACGTCGAGAATCATCCATTCGGGGCGGCTGCCGCTCT
>CALDMH010000115.1 GCA_937915565.1 uncultured Clostridia bacterium
CATCCTCGGTTTAAACGGTATTTTTATGTTTTTTCCGAAGTTCAGAACGGACATAAGCGAACGAAGCCTTATCGTCACCGCGCCCGAGTTTGAAATTTCGTCGATTTTTATCTGCGCGTAAAGCCTGCCGGAACTTTCGACGAACGAGCGAACTTCGTCGGTGGTGACGGCGTCCACTCCGCACCCGAACGAAACGAGCTGAACGAGATGAATATCGAGATTTTCGGGAGCGTTCGCCACGAATTTCGCCGCATTGTACATTCTCGCGTGGTAAGTCCATTGATTTCTCACGTTCGTGGCGAGTTTGGTTTGGCTCGGCGCAATCGAATCTTCGCTCAAAACCACCGCACCGAGCTTGCTTATAAGCTCGTGTATGCCGTGATTTATCTCGGGATCTACGTGATAAGGCCTGCCGGCGAGAACTATAACGGGCTTGCCTTCACGCTTTGCCGATTCGAGATATTTTTCGGCTTCGAGGATAATCGATTTCCGATATTCGGCGTATTCCGCGTAAGCCGCGTCGGTGGCGTTTTTAATTTCCTTTGCGGTGAATTTTCGCTCCGGAAAATGCTTTTTCAAAATTTCCGTCATTCGTTTAACGAACTGCTTTTTATCGGCAATGCTGACGAAATCGGAGATGAAATGCGTCTTTTTAACGTCCGGAACGTTGAGTTTTATCACCTGCGGATAATACGCCACGACGGGGCAATTGAAATGGTCGTCGCCCTGTTTTTCGTCGATATTATAGGACATATCGGGATAAAACACAACCTCCGCGCCCTCTTGCAAAAGCGATTCGATATGCCCGTGAGCAAGTTTTGCGGGGTAACAAACGGTGTCCGAAGGAATGGTGTATTGCCCGCTTTCGTAAAGTTTTCTGTCCGAAAAACGGGTGGTGATTACGTTGAAGCCGAGTTCGCCGAAAAATTCGTGCCAGAACGGGAGCAACTCGTACATATTGAGCGCAAGCGGCAAGCCGATATTTATCCTTTCGTCGTCTCGCTCGGAGTTTAAATATTTCGAGAGCAGTTTGAGCTTGTAGGCGTACATATTTTCGGTTATTTCGGTTTTTTCGCCTGTTATCGGCTTACTGCACCTGTTGCCCGCAACGAATCTGCCTCCGTCCGCAAAGACGTTTATCGTAAGATTACAGTGGTTTCCGCAACCGTTGCAGGTGACGTTGCTCGCTTTGTGCGAAAACGCGGCGATTTCGTCCTTTGAAAGAATCGAACTTTTTTCTTTTTCGAGGCTCTTTGCGTATAACGCCGCGCCGTAAGCTCCCATAAGCGCGGAAAATTCGGGGCGGATAACCTCCACGCCGAGTTCCTGCTCGAAGGCGCGCAAAACGCAGTCGTTCAAAAACGTGCCGCCCTGAACGACGACGTTTTTGCCGAGGTCTTCGGCTTTGGCGATTCTTATAACCTTGTAAAGAGCGTTTTTAACGACGCTTATCGAAAGCCCTGCGGAGATGTTTTCAACGCTCGCGCCGTCCTTTTGCGCCTGCTTCACGGAACTGTTCATAAACACCGTGCATCTCGAACCGAGGTTTACGGGCGCGTCGGCAAAAAGCCCGAGTTTTGCGAATTCTTCAACGCCGTAACCGAGCGATTCCGCAAAGGTTTGCAAAAACGAGCCGCAGCCCGAAGAGCAAGCTTCGTTTAAGAAAAGCTGGTCTATAAGCTCGTTTCTTATCTTGAAACACTTCATATCCTGCCCGCCGATGTCGAGAATGAAATTCACGTCGGGGCGGAATTTTTTCGCGGCGGCGTAATGCGCGACGGTTTCGACGATTCCGTAATCGACGCGGAACGCCGATTTAATCATATCTTCGCCGTAACCCGTAACCGCCGAGCCGCAAATTTTCACGTCGGGATAATCTTCGTAAAGTTTTTTAAGATAATCGAGAACGATTTCGATTGGTTTTCCCACGCTCGGGGTGTAAATCGGGCGGAAAATATTGCCTTTTTCGTCGATTAAAAGAATTTTAACCGTCGTCGAACCCGCGTCTATTCCGAGAAACATTCTGTCCTTCGGCGCGTCGAGTTCGGCAATGCCTTCGGAGTTCTTTTTATGGCGAAGCTTAAACGCCTCGTATTCCTCCTCGCTTTTGAAAAGGGGAGGGCAACTCTCGTATTTTTTCAGCGACGACGAGCCGTTGAAGAGCTTTATGACGTCGCTTATTTTCGCCGTTTTTTCGGGCTTTGAAAGAGCCGCGCCGAGCGCGACGTAAAAAAGCGAGTTCGGGGGGAGAGTACCTTTTATTTTCAAGGTTTCGTCAAACGTTTTGCGAAGCTCGGAAAGGAAGGTGAGCGGTCCGCCGAGATAAAGCACGTTGCCCTCGATTTTTCTGCCCTGGGCAAGCCCCGCCACGGTTTGATTGACGACCGCGGCGAAAATACCCGCCGCCACGTCCTCGTTTCTTGCGCCTTGGTTCAAAAGCGGCTGAATATCCGACTTCGCGAAAACTCCGCAACGCGAGGCGATTGTGTAAACCCTCGTGTGCGATTTCGCAAGTTCGTTGAGTTTTTCGGGCGTGAGTTTCATAAGCGTAGCCATCTGGTCGATGAACGCGCCCGTTCCGCCGGCGCACGTTCCGTTCATACGCATCTCGAACCCGCCGGTTAAGAAAATGATTTTCGCGTCCTCGCCGCCGAGCTCTATAACCACGTCCGTATTCGGATAAAATCTCGCAACGGCCGTTTTTTCGGCGTAGACCTCCTGGATAAACGGGAGGTCGAGCGATTCCGCCACGCCCATTCCCGCAGAGCCGGAAAGGCACACCGCAACCTCTTCGTTCGGGCAGATTTTTTCAGCCTCGGCGAGAACCGCCGCCGCCGTTTCCGGAATTTTGGATAAATGGCGTTGGTATTTTGAAAACAAAAAGTTGCCGTTTTCGTCGGTTATAACGGCTTTTAAGGTGGTTGAACCGACGTCTATTCCGAGTCTTTTCATATCGTTTCACCGCCTTTTGAATTTTCTTTCTTTTCCGTTGCCGCCGCTTCGCTTAAATTTTCCGTTGCCGCGGCCTCGTTCAATTCGTTCGTCGCAACTTCGCCCGCTTCGGCTTCGTTTAAATTATTCGTCTTATTCGTCGCAACTCCGCCCGCTTTTTCGTTTTCGTTTTGCCTGTCGCGAGCGATGGAGAGCATAAGTTTGATTCTGTTTTCCTGATTCACCGCCGAAGCTCCGGCGTCGTAATCGACGGGGAAAATGTTAGCGTCGGGGTATAATTCCCGAAGTCTTCTTATCGTACCTTTGCCGACGACGTGGTTCGGCAGGCAACCGAAAGGCTGGGCGCAAACGACGCTCGTATATCCCTTTTCGATAAGTTCGGCAATTTCGCCGGGGAGCAGCCACCCTTCGCCCATTTTAACGCCGCGGTCGATGACTTTATCTGCAAGTTCCTTCACTTTTTTAAACGGGGAGGGAGTGACGAAATCGTCGTAAGGTTTAAGCGCTTTTATTACGTATTCTTCGTAGTTTGCGAGTATTTTTTCGGCAAGCGCGCCTATTTTAAGTTTCAAAAAACTCCCGCCGTAATAGCGATGGTCGGTTGCGACGTTCGCCGCGCAGTATTGCAAAAATCCGGTAACCCCGGGAATCATATATTCGCAACCTTGGCTCGCCAGAAATTTTTCGAGTCCGCGGTTTGCGAAAGAGGAATATTTAACGTAAATTTCCCCGACGATGCCCACCTTAACGAGATTCTTTTTCCCGCGCGGT
>CALDMH010000116.1 GCA_937915565.1 uncultured Clostridia bacterium
CTTGTATAAGTCGATTAACTCATCTTTTTTGAGTTTATCACCCATAATTTCGGCAAGCTCGAAAAGCGAGTTTGCAGGGCGATTTTCATCAAGTCCGTATTCTTTTATAACGTCCGATAAACTATCTTCCTTACCGCTGAAATCGGCGAGATATTTTTGAATCGAAACGTCGTCTAAATAAGCGTTATACTCTATTCCGTATCCGTTTACCGCCGTTTTAAAACTCTTTTTAGACCATAAAATAATTCTTCTGTCGGCGTTTGCAAAAAGCGGCTTAACGAACGAAACGCAAGTCTCAAAAGAAACCCCTTCGTCGAAAAAGCTTTCGGGAATTCTCATTATATATTCATCGACGCCGTCCGACACGAAAAAATCCTTTTCGTAAACGATTGCGACAGGCTTGTCGGCAGGAAAATCCGGAAGTTTATCTCCGTTTTTTAAATAATAAGTTTCACCCTTTTTTACTTCGGCCTCTTTTAGGTCTTTCGTTTCCGATAACTTTTCGGCAGAAAAAAGCGAATCCTTCTTTATCAAATTTTTAAAATCGAGTTTGGAAAAAAGTTCTTTTACGTTTCGAGAGAACGGAAAAACGAATTTTAAATCGTTCAGTTCAAGCGGAATTTCAACGCTCGTATTTATAGTTGCCAAAACTTTTGAAAGCTCGGCAATCTCGCGGGAACTTTCGATTTTTTCTTTAAGTTTACCCGTAAGCGTATTAACGTTTTCATAAAGATTTTCGAGATTTCCGTAGGTTTTAACAAGATTTAACGCCGTTTTTTCGCCTACGCCGCTCACCCCCGGGATATTATCCGAACTATCCCCCATAAGGCTCTTTAAATCGATTATTTGAGACGGCACAAGTCCCGTTTTTTCGGTAAAGTTGTCTTTGTCGTATATCTCAACGTCCGAAATGCCCCTCTTTGTGAAATATACGCTCGTATTATCGCTGACAAGCTGAAAACTATCCTTATCGCCCGTTACGATAATCGATTGTACGGAAAATTTTTTGGACATCGTTCCCAAAATATCGTCGGCCTCGATTCCCGCCTTTTCATAGCGAGCTATCCCCATAACGTCGAGCACGTCTTTTAAAAGTTCGATTTGCGGACGAAGGTCCTCGGGCATAGGCTTTCTCGTTCCCTTATACTCCGCATACATCTTATGTCTGAACGTCGGCTCTTTCCTGTCAAACGCAACGAGTATATATTCGGGATTGACGTCGGAAACGAGTTTCACGAGCATATTGACGAATGCGTAAACGGCATTTGTCGGAGTTCCGTCTTTGGAAGTTAAAGGCGGAGTTGCGTAGTAAGCTCTGTTTATTAAACTGTTTCCGTCGATAAGAACGAGATTATTCATAAAAAAATTCCTTTGAGGGCGTTTAAATCGTTGATTTATTTTTTCAAGTATGCTATTATATTAAAGCATTGCAACGATAGAAATATTATTGCACAAACAAGCCGAAAAATCAAGCGTAATTTTGACTTTGCGCAAAAATCGTGCTTATTTGATAACGCAAAGAACAACGGTTTTAAAAAAGACGTTGTTTATATGCCGCTGTGGTGGAATTGGCAGACGCGCGGGACTCAAAATCCCGTGGTAGCGATACCGTGTCGGTTCGACCCCGACCAGCGGCACCATATAAAAAGAACGGGATTTATTCTCGTTCTTTTTATATATTGTTGCTAGGGCGGGACGTACGCGGCGATTTATCGCCGTCGTTCGTCAATTTGCCGTTAAGGCAAATTTCTGCCGAGGGTATCCCGCTTTTTGCGGGAAACGGCAGTCCCTGAAAGGTACTGACCAGCGGCACCAAGGTAAAACAGGAAGTTTTTGATACTTTCTGTTTTATTTTTTACTAAAATATGAAGTTTAATATTGTTTTGCAATTTTTTGTTTTATTTGTTTATATAAAAAACCCAACTTTTTCCCAACTTGTTTTAATTTTTACATTTAAAAATATGTGATTTTAAAACTTACTGCAATTAGACGTGCATTTAATCTTGACAAGCGGACGGCGCGCTGCGCGCGCCGCCCATCAATTTGCCGTTAAAGAAAATCCGACGAGGGTATCCCGCTTTTTGCGGAAAACGGCAGCCCCCGAAAGAAATCAATCGATAACAAAAAGCAGGAAATTTTAATTCCTGCTTTTATCATCAATCGATTAAAAACTCTTCAAATAATCAAAAAACCGCCTATAAGTCGATTAACTATATATTTTTAAAGTAATCAACTTGTTTTTTGGCGGTACAATAAGGCTTAAAATCACAAATATACCACGTTCAGCTTGTGCCGCTTAAAATAACGTTATAAGGATAAATCACCTGTTACGGCACGTTCAAAAGCAAGCGTATGCGGCGCACCGGCACCGCCGAAAGTTGAAGAATTGTGCATATACACAGCCGTAACGCCGTTTTCGGGGTCTACCCAAAAATGCGTGCCATACGCTCCGCTCCACCCGTAAGAGCCCGCAGGAAGAGGTTGCCATTCGCGACGAACACGCATCGCACGAACTCCGAATCCCCAGTTGAAAAAATCGTAAACGCCGGGAATGACTTTTTCATCGAGTTGCGGCGTTCCCATCATAACGGCATTTTCCTTGGAAAGAATTCCGATGCCGCCACGATAACAACGCAAGAGTTCGTTTGCAAACTTGCCGTAATCCCCGAGCGTGGAAATAAGCCCCGCTCCTCCGCCCGTGTAGTCCACGGGGAAATCTCCGAAATTCGTTTCGGGAATACTTCCGCTTAAAACACCGTTTTCATACGAGCAGGAATGGACGACGTTCTCCGTGCGAAAATCGGATAAACGATAAGACGTTGACTGCATATGAAGCGGCTCGAAAATCTCTTTTTCCAAAAATTCGCCATAAGAAATACCGGAAACGACTTCTACGATACGCGCCAGCAAATCGAATCCCATAACGGGACTGTACACCTGCATCGCTCCCGGTTGAAACGCCAACAACGCCTGCCCGTAACGAGCGGTTGCGGAAGCAAGCGTATCGCCTTTTTTCGGTTTTACCTTCGCAAACTCAACGCTCTCAATCTCCCCGCATCCGACGCCGGAAGAATGAGTTAAAAGCTGAAAAACGGTTATATCGCTTGCTTTTTCTCCTTTTATCCACTTATCGCCTATCTTTTCGGCAACGTGCAAATCGCCGATTTCCAAAACAAAATCCCGCGCTTTATCGTGCAATTTAAGAATTCCTTTCTGAATACAAAGAAGCACTGCGGCCGCCGTTATCGGTTTCGTCATAGAAGCGAGCCTGAAAACGCTGTTTTCACTTATTTTAACTTTTTTGTCTGCTCCGGTATAACCCTCGTAATCGCAAAAAACAGGCTCGCCGCTTTTGCATATTAAAGCGCACGCGCCTGCTATTTTTCCGCTTTCGATTTCCTCGATAAGCATATTTTTAGTTTGTAAAAAACTCATAACTCAATCCTTTTGCGGAGCTTTACCCGTGGATTCGCGCTCGATAAGTTTCATAGGAATAATATATTTCCCCGTTGAATGTTGAGTGATGTTATCCTGCAAAACGTGGTAAATTTTTGCGCCGTACTCTTTGCCGTTTTGGTCAAGCGTCGTAAGCGGCGGAGTGCAGGTTGCGCTTTTATCGAGATTATCGATGCCGATAACGGAAATATCCTCCGGAATTCTCTTCCCCGCTTCGGTTATAGCGTGCATTGCGCCGATAGCCATAATATCGTTTGTGGCGATGACCGCCGTGATTTCGGGATTTTCAGCCATCATCTGTTCCATCAGTTTTTTACCGAGTTTTTCGGAAGTGTTGTATGGCCAAGTGCCAAGCACGACCTTCGGGGCGTTTTCGTCGAAATCCTTTTTCATCGCCACACGGAACGCCGCAAGACGGTCGTCATAAGAACAAGACTCGTCAAACGCGCTCAAATAACCGATATTTTTATGTCCGAGATTTTTCAGATACGTCACGGCTTCGAGCATACCGCCGTATTTATCCGTCGTGATATACGAAACGTCGGGAAGATAAGAATTTCTCGAAAAATCCGTAAGTACCTGAATATTCGCGTCGCGTAGTCTGCAAAGTTGCTCGTCGGACATAAAGTCGGGAGCAACGGATGCAAAAATACCGTCTATTCGCCTTGAAATCAAGTGGTTGATATACAAATTAACGTCTCCGGACGCGTCAAAAATATAAACGATATAATCGTTTTTGAGAGCTTCCGCCTGCATACCTTTGATAACGTCGAGTTGATATACGTTAGAAATGTCGGATGTTAAAAGAGCTATGATATGCGAGCGGCTGCCCGCAAGCGACTGCGCTATACGGTCCGGCTGATAATTCAGCTTTTCCGCAACGTCGAAAACACGCTGTTCCACTTCGGGCGAAAGCTTTTTTGTATGATTAAGCACATACGAAACCGTTGCGGGCGAAACGCCCGCTTCCCGCGCAACGTCCGCGCGGCGCGCCCTTACTTTAACGGAACCGTTATTCATTTCCGCCATAATTCAACCTCCGTTTTTCATTAGCTTATGAGATTTTCTCTCATAATTCCGGCACCCAATCGAGCGTTTGCATAATAAACGCTCCCAAACCGTATCCGTTTTCAAGATGGGTTTCTTCCTTGGGATGCCCGCCATTTGACATTGCGGGCAAAGCGTAAAACCATATTCTTTCGTCACCCTCGTCGTTCAACGTTTCCACCGCCTCTTCAACGAGCGAATCGACGGATTTTATCATTGCGCCGGCACAGCAAAATATTGCGGCTTGCGGATTTTTTTCACGGATAAGACGAAGGAACGAAACGTATTTTTCTAAAATCATCTCTTTCGGCGTAGAAATCAACGAATCGTTCGTGCCGAGGTCGAGAATAATAAAATCGGGACGGTAAGAAGAAAAATCCCAAGCTTCGCTTTCCGCTTCCGTCTGACCGTATTTTTCGTAGTAATCGGGAATGCTCGCATATCCGCGGTATCCGCTGACAAGCGTGCCCGAACGCGTAATCGCATTAACCTCTGCGTCGAGCATATCGGCGGCGACGTAGCCGTAAGACGAAAGCGAATTTTCGCTCGCGGAAAGTTTACTGTCCGTGGTGGAACTCTCTCTCATACTCTCGCTGCCGCTCATAATCGAATCGCCGATTATCTCCGCTTTTCTTTGCAACCTTTGCGGCGGAGAAACAAACGTTCCGTCCGTTGAAAGGGAAAACAGCGCGGCCGTGCCGTATTTCGCTTCCGTGCATTTCAGCACTTTTGCCGTGTGTTTACCTTCCGAAAGTCCGCTTAAAAGCGTGTATTCTTTCTTTTCGTTTCCGCTATCGAGTTCTATTCTCTCTGCGCGGTTATAGTTCTTTTCGCCGTCGGCAAAAACGTATATCCAAGCGTTTCCGGCCGCCTCCTGCGGAAAAGCAGAACCGTCGGACACTATCGACGCAGAAAGAGTCGTACCCTCGAAAGCAACTTCAAAGCCCGCCGACGCATTTGAAAAATGCACGAGCGAAGAACTTTTTTCACGATAACATCTGCCGTACCAGTTAATATAACCGTCACGCTTATCGTTTTCAAAAGAGAGCGTTTTCACTTCCTCTCTCGTTTCGGATTCGCTTTGAGAAGAATTTTCCGAAGAACTCGCAAGACTTTCAGACGACGCGGAGGGAGTTTCAGACGAAACGCTCGTTCCGCCCCCGCATCCGACGAAAACGAAAAGCGAAAGAGCGAAAACGGCGAAAATTCGTTTCATTTTCATTTCTTTATGCTTCTCCTTTCGTACTTCCCGAAAGAACGGTCGTCTTCAAAAAGTTTGCGAGTTCCGCTCCGTATGCAGCGTTCTCTGTATGTGTGGGGTGACCTTTCGTGCAAGGAGAAAAAGCGTAAGAATACACTCTGTCTAAAACCGAATACTGCGCTATCTCCGCAAATAAGCTATTATATTTCGCATTATCCATTTGCGAATAACTGAAAGTTCCGCAACACAAGACGATTGCCGAATTCGGATAAAGATTTTTTAAACGCGTAACAAAAGCATTATACTGCGTTTTTAA
Source organism: uncultured Clostridia bacterium (assembly GCA_937915565.1). Taxonomy (GTDB): domain Bacteria; phylum Bacillota; class Clostridia; order Christensenellales; family Borkfalkiaceae; genus UBA10281. The sequence goes on from CALDMH010000116.1 coordinate 6,021, forward strand.
TTCTTTGTCAAAATTTTCAGAGGTAAATAAATTTCTTTGATAACCTATCACGTCGTTTGTGCCGAGGTCGACAATAACGACGTCCGGAGTGTATAAGGAAAAATCCCACGCCTTTTTCGCGTTTGCCGTCGGGGAATACTTCGTTATCATTTGCGGAATTACGTTAGCCGCGCTTTGGTCGTACTTCCCTACCCTTGCGCCGCTCACCGCAAAAGCGCGATATTCGGCGTTGAGTTCGCGAGCAGCATAAGCCGCATAAGTGAGCATTGCGTTTTCCTGACTGCTCGAATCGGTTTCTTTTTCGCCGTTTTCGCGCATCGTTCCTCTGCCAGCGGTAATCGAATCGCCGTAAGCTTCTATTTTCAGTTCAGCCTTTTTAGGAGGGTTCACGAAAAATCCGTCCGTCGAGAGCGAATAAATTTCAAACGACGCACACATATCCTCGGTTACCTTGTAAACCGAAACGGTATGTTCGCCCTCGTTAAGGTCTTTAACGAGCGTAAAGTCCTTCGCCGAGGATTGCTTCGGCAAATGCGTAAACGATGACATATAGTCGTCGGAACCGTCCACCTGAACGCAAACGTAACAATCTCCGCTCATAAAGTCCTTAATGGTCGTTTCACTGACGTATTTCACCGAGAGCGAAGTACCCCAGAAGGAAACCTCAAAACCCGCCGCGGAGTTGTTGCACGCCACGGAATAGAAATTCTCATTATATAAATCTCTTCCATACCAGTTTATATAATCGTCTCTCACGCCGTTTTCAAAGGCAAGAGATTTCACGCCGGTGTCGTCAGGTTTTTCAACGGAAGTCGATTCTCTTTCGGACGAATCACTCGCCGTAGATTCGCTTTCAGACAAACTCGTAGATTCGCTCACGGACGACGGCGTGCTTTCGGCACAAGCGGCAAAAGTAAACGCCATTGCCAAAACTAAAAGAAACGCAAGGATTCTTTTCCCTTTCATAATAATTTATCTCCTTTTTTCTTGCAAATCGCAAAAGCAGCCAAAAACCCCATCAGAACGAAAGGAATACAACCTCCCGCATAGCCTTTGCAGCCGCCGCTTTGCGGCTTATCTTCACCGCCGGAGGAAACCGATTCCTGCCCGGAAGTCGATTCGCTCGGTTCGGGTTCGGACGAAGGCTCGTCTGACGATGTAGGTTCGTCGGGCGCAGGTTCTTGCCAACGTTCGCATTTTCCGAAGGAAAGTTTGCCGTTTTCGGCAATTGCAACGTTATCGAGGAGCATCGTTTCTCCGCCGAAGCTTAAAACGACGTTACCTGTGGATAAAGCGATATTTTGTCCGACGGAAATAACTTCTTTACCGTCCGCATAAACTTTGATTTCGTTTTCCTTTACCGAAAGCCCGATTTGTATCCACTTGCCTTTACCGAGAGAAATCTTTTCGGACGCAAGAACGGTGAAAGCGTGATTCGTTCTGCGTTCCAACGAAAGCGTTTTATCCGTATAACGATAAATCAAACGATAATATTCGTCCCTTTTGCCTCCGAATTTCACGAATGCCGAAGTATCTCCCTCCGCATTCGCCTTTTCGGTTGCAAATTCATAACGCAAATCGAAATATTTATATTTTTTTGCGAGTTTTATCTCCGACTGTTTTTCCGAAGAGCGAATGGCGGAACTATCCCCCACCGTCGCTTTCGTCCAGCCGAAAGTTTCAAATTCGTCCGGAACGTCCTCGAATTTTTCTTCAAACCACTCCGCAAAAGAATCGCCTCTGCCGGAAAGCGATAACGACGAAATCCCGACTAATCCCGTTTCGCTTTCTCCGCCGTCCGCGCCGAGAAGATATACGCCCGGGGTTGATACCGTAAACGTCATTTTTACGCCGTTTTCGGAAGCGGAAACAGCTTTACTTGCAACTTCCTCTTCGTAATAAGAGCGTTTTGCGAATAATCTCGCCTCCGCTCCTCCGGAAAGAGATATATTTGCCGAAAGAGTGTATTCTCCTTTTTCAAGATATACGCCCTGATACAACGAAGGTTTGCCGTACTCCGAGGATAAATCGCCCGAAAGATTAAGCGTGGCTTCCGAACCTGAAACGCTCACGTTCTTTTTGTATTCTCCGCCGTATTCCCAGAAGCCGAGTTGTTTTGAGAAACCTGCGTCGAGAATATCCTTCACCGTGTCGGCGTCGCCGCAATCGGTAACCCAGTTCGTCTTATCCATAGCGGAAAGGTTGGAAATATTGCCGCGATAAGAATTGTGCAAAACAACTACGTTATTTACGGGTACAGAACCTGCGTTGCCGTAAGGATACCCCTGCGACGGGCAAAGATTCATACAAGTGGAACTATCGTAAGGCCCGACGTCGGACGCATAGTAAGTGCCAAGAATGTTATCGTAAACGTAGAATCCGTTCATCACCTGCCACGTCATATCGGAAGCGTCCACACCCCAAGTGATTAAAACAATGATATTCCCCGGGGTAATCGCGCTGTGACGGAGAGTAATGTTTCTCAAACGGTTATCTTCGCCGTCCTTTTTCGTTTTCCACCAAGTTACGCCGCGCGGGTCCGCAATGCTGTGCGCAAGCAGAACAATCGCGTCGTCGTCGGTATAAAGGAAGCAACGGTCCACAATAACGTTTTTCGAGCCGAGTCCGATACTGATTCCGTCGCCGCTCAAACAGTCGTCCTCGGTGAGAGTCACGTTCCCGACGTACACGTTTTCACAACCGTACACCACGACGTGATAACAGTTCGTGCGGAGAACCTTTATATCGGAAAACTCTACGTTTTTGCTGTTATAAAGCCCAACGGGCACAAGGTGCATAAGCGAAGAGCAATATTCCGAATAAGTAGGACGATAGCCGTTCTTTTCGGATTGATTGCCCGTGTCCTGCAAACGAATCGTTCCTCCGCCCGTAATGCGAATATTATTCGCCTCGTTTCCGTATATAAGGGGATAATTGAGCGAAAGTCCGTTATGTCCCCATTTAATTCCCTCAACGTCGTGACCTAAATACCAATCGTATTTATAATCCTCGTATCTCCAAGACTGCCAGAGAATTGCGCCGTTTTCGATTTTAAGCTCAACGTTGTCTTTCATCCACACCGTGGTAACGACGTAACGCCTGCCGTATCTTCCGCTATCACCCGGGATAAGAACCGTGCCGCCGCCGCGCGCGGAAACCTTGTCGATTGTGCTTTGAATTGCCGCCGTGTCGTCGGTATAAGCGTCGCCCTTCGCTCCCTCGTCGAGAACGGAAAGGACGTAATCGGGAAGATTGAACGCATAAGGATTATCGGTAAGTTCGCGCCAGTTCTGAATATCGAACATCGGCGCGACTTTCTTATCGCCTACGGCGGCGATAAATTTGGACGAAAGCATCGTCACTTCGCCGTCGAAATAGGAAAAGGAATATTCAAAATTTTCTCCTTTCGCCTTAACCGAACCTATCTTTTCGGCAAGCGAAAGAGATTCTTTCATATTTTCTATGCCCGTGCGGTAAATAGTAACTTCGCTATCCGCATAAGCCGCGGAAAGCGTGCCTTTCACCGTTACCGAATCGCCGTCCGACGTGCAAGAAACGACGCTTCCGGCGTATTCGTAATACGGAGTTTCTCTTTCAAACGAAACGTGTTTGACATAAATATCTCCGGAAGAACAGTCGGGCTGAAAACGCAAGCCGCGCAGTTCTCCCGTAGCGTCCTCATTCGCCGATAAATCGGCGAAATACGTGTGCCATTCCCCGTCCGTTTCGAGGGGAAGTTCTATATATCTCGTAGAGGCAAAAGCCTTTGTTCTCGTTTTAAAATAAATTTTCATCGACTGCGCGGGAGAATCGTTTCTCATACGCAGCATAATCGTGTTTCGCGTGGTGAGATATTTAACGTACCACTGCGAACCCGAACCGTACGAATCCGTAAGCACTTCCGCATAACCGTTATCCCCCGTTACGCCGATATGCAAAATATCTTCTTCGGTTGTGACGGTAGCGTTTTTAGAGCCTTTGAACGTGGCTAAAAATTCCGCAGTCGTTTTGTCGTTTGCCGCTTTTGCCGTTGTGGCGTTCATAAGCGCACCGCCCGTAATCAGGCAAAACAGGCACAGCAAAAACGCGATTGCCAAGGTTAGTTTTTTCCCCGATACTTTTAACATATACATTCCTCCGTTTGGCGCAAAACGCGCCTTTTTCGTCAGATGATTGCATTTCGGTTATCTTTGCCCGCTTCAAATGAAGACGTCGGCAAAATACCGAAAAAACGGAACGCTCCGCGCAATTTCTTGTACGGCGCGTTCCGCCTTAACTTTTTGTTTTTAGTCTTCGGAAATTATCCGAAGCAAACGATTATTCCTCAGTTCCGGTTTCACTTCCGGTTTCCTCGGTTTGTTTTGCAACGAAAGCTGCGGATTTTCCGTCTTCTGCAACTTCCCAAACGCCGAGTTCCGCGCCATCCTTATCGGTTACGATAAGTTTGCCGTCCTCGTTGCGTTCGCCGTTTATATAACGAACGTTTTCACCGAGTTCGAGTCCCTCAACCTTTGCGCCGGCAACAAGGTAAATAACCTGTTCGTCGTTGGCTTCCCATTCGAGAACGTCGGCAACGTCTTCCATATTTATGTCGCCGATTACGAAGATTTCGGTAATCGAATGATGAGTTTCGTCCTCGTTCATAGCTTCGAGAGCGTTTCTCAACTGAGCCGCAGTGGTTGCGACTTTCGCGTTTCCGCAATGAAGGTCGATAAGCGTGTTGTTCACTCCTTTAAGGTTTTCGGTGTATTTAATAGAACCCCAGCCGCCGGTCGGAAATTCGGACGCAGCGTCGCCCGAGCAGATGCTGCCGAAATTGTAAACGCCGTTAGTCTTATTCTGATAGGAAGTGACTATCGTATTGTCGGTTACTCTCGTATTGTAAGTGTTTACGGTGAGCTGGTCTCCGCCGGATACGGATATATCGCTATCGCCTGCGTGAGCGGCATAACCTATCAATCCGCCGAAAATACGCTGACCTACCATCGTATTGCCGGAGACGTCGCAGTTTAAGAAATAATACTGAACGTAGTCGGTGGCAGTCGCATATTCGCCCGAACGGCCTACAAGGAAGCCTACTTTATAAGCGTTGTTGTCGCCGACGGTGCTGTTGTAAACGTTTACGTTATCGAATACTACGGTTTCCGGAGTTCCGTATATCGAATAATGCAAATTCTGGTTGATGAAGCCGACCACAACCGCAAAGTTCTGCATTCTCTTATCGGCGTCGTTGCTGACGTCGCTGACGATTGTTGCGTCGGTAAACGTAACGTCTTTTATCGTAAAGTCTTCGTTACAAATAAGTCCGAAGAAGCCCGCAGCCTGCTGACCGATAGACTTTATCGCCTTAACGTGAAGGTTTTTGATTATATTACCGTTTCCGTTGAAGGTAAAGCCCTGCAATGCCCATTGACAATCGTTAATCGGGGTCCATTCGTATCCGCCGAGGTCGATATTCGCTTCAAGGGAAAGAGTCCACGCATTGTCGTCTACTCTGCTCTGCGCAACCGCGCTCTTCTGTTCTTCATCGGTGGGCGTGTGGTCAGCCTCGATGCCGGATATTATACGAGCGTAATTCGCATAGTTAAACGCGGAATATCTCGACGCGTTGGGGTCGGTACCGTTTTCATTTGCGGTAATCATAGCCGCCCAGTACGCAAGTCCGTCCGCAGTGGTGATATGCCAAGTCTTTTCCTCGACGTTTTCAACAAAGCCTTCCGGTTTGTCGGCGGGATAATCTCCGCTCCATTTGCTGAAATACGTTTCGTAAACAGCCGTCAGAACCGTGTTTTCCGTGGGCGTGAAAGTGTACGAAGCGCCTGCGCTGACGAGTTCGTCGCCGTCATACCAGCCGAGAAACGATTTGCCTTCTCTTACTTCCGCTACAACCGTAACGGACTGCTCTTTTTCAACTTTTTCGTGGTTGTAATCCTGGTCTTTAATTAAACCGTTGATTGCCGTAACGTCGAAATAATCTCTCGGAACGGACACTTCTTTGATTACTTCTTTTTCCACTTCAACAATTTTTTCGATGACTCTTTCGCTTGCGTCTCCCGTAGAAGCGCAGGCAGTCATACTTGCCGCGAGCAATACCGCGAGCGATATTGCACCAAAACTCTTCCTCCTCATAATAAGAAATCTCCTATAATTTGTTTTTTAATTTTCTCCGGTGAAAACGTAGCCGAATCAATCGGACGAACGCTCGCGAATTTCAACTTTCGCGCTCCGGAACGCAAAAGTTACAATCACTTTATCGCCTTCTATCCTATAATCCGACGTTTGTTCTCCGTCGAGATAAATTACGAAATCGAACGAAGGCTTTTTAAACGATATTTCAGCCTTCGTGCCGACAACCGCCGAACCTTTTTTATATTCGGCGACGTCCGATATTTGCGCGAAATATTTTCCGATTGATAAATCGTAATAATATCCGCCGTAAGTTAAGTTTTCCATTTTCCAATAATCGAGCCCGTCGGGAAACGCGGGAGAAACGGCAAGCGTTCCGCCCGCATAGGTCGTAAGCCCGAAATAAGCGTCCGGTACGGCGGCAAACAAGAGAGCCGCTTCGAGGAATTCGTAATCGACGCCTATTACGCCGGACGATTGTCCGCCCTGAATACCGATAGAAGTATTATCGTAATACGCGTGGTAAAAATTCCACCCCGAGCCGCCTGCGGCTTTAACCTTTTCGTACCAACTCTGAATTTTTTTCAAACGATTGAAAGAATCGTTCTTATCCCGCGCGGCGCGCGCCGTTAAATCATAATAAGCAAGATGCAATGCCGTGCCACCGTTTTGAACGTTACCGTCGAACGAAGCCGAATAACCGAAATAAAAATCCGAGCCAATCTCTTCCGTGTTGAAACGCGGGGCAAATTCGTAACGATAAATATCTTCGCCCTTACTGTTGTCGCCGTCGACGACGCGAGTGCCGTCAACCCAACTTAAAATAGACTTCGTTTGTTCTTCGGTTGCAAGTCCGCTTGCTATAACCTGTTCGTTAAACATCAGATAGCCGTGGTCCTGCACGGTGTTGTCTTCATCGCGAACGCCGACGTGGAAACGACCCGTTTTTGCATTCCAGAACGTTTTTTGAACGGCGGTTTTGCATTTTTCCGTAAGTTTTGTAAGAGTTTCCGCCGTTTCCTCATAAGAATCCGTGCCGTTCATAGCGGCGTTTACGGTGTAAACGTCGGCGCATTTCACATTGCAACGCTCGCTCATTTCTTCGAGATAAGCCATCGATTTCAACGCGTTGTAATAGGAAATATTACAGTATAAATTCACTTTCGGGAAAGCGAGAACGTCCCAATAACCGTTGCCGAGCCCCGTTCCCGTCGCTTTTAACCCGTCGTTATAGTGTCCCGACAAATATCCCGTATCTATAAGTCCGTTTTTGCCGCAAAGCTGATTGAGAAGGAAATTCATCGCCCTTCTCGCGCGGGGCAAAACGGCTTTCAACAACTCCGTATCGCGCGAATATTCGCACATTTTCTTCGCCGCAATGATATAATTACACACGTTGAGAGGCTGACGGTCGTCGAAATCGCTGCCGATATAATCCAAAGCGAACGTTCCGTTCACGGTTTTCCCTTCTTTTGCCTTCAACACGAGTTTTAAGCCCGTAACGCGTTTTCTCGCGCTTGCGCCCCACTCGCTTTGCAAATACATCGGGAAGAAATATCCCGAACGAGGCGCGGTTTTGCCTCCGAGTTCGTAACCCGTGGTGCAGTAATTTGAAAACGCAACCTTTTTGTCTTCCGACCATTCGGGCGATTTTTCAGTTTTATAATAAACGTATAAATCCTCTATCTCGCAACCCTCGGAGGGAACGAAATAGAAACACATTCTTAAAAAGGGAGAAACGAGCGTACCTATCTCCGTTTGCGGAGAAGCAATCTCCATTATTTGGGACGAACCGTTCGCCGACACAACGAGGTAGGATTCTCTCGCCTCGCAAGAACCGCCGGATACGCTCCACCCTTCGGTATCTCCTTCCTTGGCGAAATCCCACATCACGCCGCCTTGATTGTAATCGGGGAACTGCCAGCCCATTGCCCACGAGGCAAGTTCGCTTCCTTCGTCCGCCCATATATATCCTTGTTTATCTTGTTTTGTGGTAATCAACCAACGACATAACCAATCCTGCGTGGCAAATTGCGAAGACATAGTGCCGTTTTCGGACGAAGCGTCCCACCAACTGCCTATCATCGATTCCCACTCTTTCCACGCCGTACCGCCCGCGCCCACCGGGTGCGTATGAATACGGTCGTCGGTGTCGCGCATATGACGTTCGCGATAATCGTTCAAAAAATCGTCCAAACCTGCGTCGGAGCTATAAAAACGAACGTTTCGGTCAACGGATTTATGCACGGCGTTATATTCGTAATATTCGTAACTTTCTTTTTCGCTTGCGGAATTACCCGCCGACGTTTCTCCGCACGAAACGCACAGCGCAAGTAAAGCCGCCGTAAGCGAAACGACTATCTTTTTTTTATCTCTCATTTTCCCTCCGCAAATCAATCTTTCATTCCGGTAACGGCAACGCCGTCAATCAGGTATTTCTGGAAACAGAAGAACAGTATGGCGCAAGGCAAAACCATCACGTTGCCCGCCGCCATCGCTTCGTTGGCAAGTTTCGTGCTGCCCGGGCCGTAATCGTAATAAATTCCGAGCGCGAGCGTTATGCTGTCCGAACCGTAATCGAGATAGGTGAAAGGCGTCATAAAATCATTCCACGCCCCCATAAACGACATAACCGCAACGTAAAGCAAAATGGGTTTGCAAAGAGGAACCATAATCCTCGTATATACCACGAAAGAATTCGCGCCGTCGAGCTCGGCGGCTTTCAGCATATCGTTGGGAATTCCGCGCATAAATTGTCGCATCAGGAAAATATTCGTTGCGCCGCCTCCGAACAGGGCGGGCACCCACATCGGGTATAACGTGTTTATCCAGCCGAGTTTTGCGTAAATCGTGTAAAGCGGAACTATTGTGATTACCGCGGGAATCATCATCGTCGAGAGGACGACTCCGAAAACGAATTCTTTGCCTTTGAATTCCATTTTCGCGAAGCCGTAAGCGCATACCGACGAAACGAACGGAATTCCGACCGTCGTAATCGCCGCAACCGTCAAAGTATTCGCGAGATACTTCATATATTTCGAGCCAGACGAAAATATCCCCGCGTACGCGCCGAGATATAACGTGCCGCTCGGAGAAAACAATACCTGTAATTGTATCTCCTTATCGCTCAAAAAACTGAGCGATACCATAACGATAAAAGGAAAGAGGAAAAACAACGAAAGAAGAATCAAAAGAGCGTATATCCCCGTGACCGAGGCAATTTTGCCCGCTTTTCTTTTCTTCTCCCCGGGGAGAGTTTTCATTTCGCGGTTTTCGGAAAAAGCCTTTCCCGTTGATTGAATCGCCGCCATTTTCAACCCTCCTCCGTGTAATAAACCCATTTGCTCGTTTTCATCACGATTGCGGTGAGCCCGCCGATAATCGCAAACAAAATGAAGCTGAGCGCGCAAGCGTAGCCGAAAGACTGCACGCGATTATCGTAAATATTGAACACGTAAAACAATAAACTGTTTTCCGCGCCCGAACCGCCTGTCAACGTGATAACCTGAGCGTAAGTTTGCATAACGCCTATAATACTCATAATCACGTTGTAAAGAATCATCGGCGTGCAAATGGGAATGGTGATGCTTATCAACAACCTTAACTTGCTTGCTCCGTCCAGACGCGCGCTTTCGTAAAGAGAAACCGGCACGTTTTTGAGTTGGGCAAGCCACAGTATCATACTGCCGCCGATTGTAAACAAATTTACGAAAACGAACGACGGCATACTCGATTTTGCCGTTTGAAACCACGGCAAGGCTTTCAGCCCTATACTTTCGAGCATAGCGTTCACTATTCCGAAATCGGGGTCGGTTATTCTGTTCCACAACATACCGCTGCAAACGGCGGGAATCAATACGGGCAAATAATATAACACCCTGAAAAATCGAATTCCTTTAACGCTTTTGTTTAAAAGCACCGCAAGCAGAAAGGAAAGAACGAGCGACAACGGAATATAAATTCCCGCATAAGAAAACGTTACGCCGAGCGAACGAAGAAATCTTCTGCGATAATAACCGTTGGTAAAGTTCTGGTAGTAATTTTTCAATCCGACGAACACGCCCCAATCCGTAAGCGAAAACGGCTTTAACGGCGTTTCAAAAAAACTGTTGATAAATGCGTACACGACGGGAAGCAGCGTGAAAAACAACACGCCGAGGATGACGGGCAAAACGTACAGATAACCTGTCACGTTTTTCCGTATTTTCATTTTTTTGTTAGCGGTCATTTTCCTTATCCGTCCATCGTTTTATTGAATTAAATCGTCAAAATCGCGTTTAAACTCGGAGCAAGCGGCCGAGAACGATTTGCCAGTGCTTACTTTATCCCAGAAGCCGTCGGTAAGACGGATAAAGGAATCTTGTTTGGAGTTGGGTAAAACGTTATAATAGTTAAGGAAAATATCTTTGGTGTTTTCGGCAACGAATGCGTCCGCATTGACGCTCATATCGCCGTAAGCATATTCTCTCCATTCGCCCGAATTACGCATCGATTTGATTGCGGGAACGATATTGCCGAGGTAAGCCACGGCGTCATATCCCTTTTCGGACATACACCATTTCAAGAACTTCCAAGCTTCCGCTCTCTTCTTCTCGTCCGTGCAAGCCTTCGTTATTCCGTAACCGCTGCAACCCGTGCCGACGTAACCTTCCGCTCCGCCTTCCTGAACGAAGTTCGGAAACGCGCGGACGTCAAGCGTCCAGCCGCCGTTATAAGCGGCCTGTATATAACCCGTGAGTTGCGGGCGGACGTCCACAACCATAGGAACGCTGCCGGTGATTGACTCGGCATAACCTTTAAAAGACGCGCCCTCGCCCTTGATTGCAAGCGCGGTTTCGTCAGGGTCGCCATCTTCCGCTTTTGCGGCATAGAAATTCGTATAAAAATCGTAACAAGCCTTGGAAGCATCGCTTTCCAATGCAAACGAACCGTCGTCGTTTAAATATTTACCGCCGAAGTTGGTGAGCATCGTTGTGTAAACGGGACGCCACGATTTCCATTCGATTGCTTTTTTCGCGCCGGCCTTTTTAAGAGCTTTGCAAACGGAAATAAATTCGTCCCACGTCCAATCGTTGCCGGGAACTTCCACGCCTGCTTCTTCAAAGGCGGTGACATTGATATAAATTACAAGTCTGTTATAATCTCTCGGTACGAACCAGATTCCGTCGTCCTCCGAGGAATAATGCGTGGAATCGATGATGGACTCGTAAAATCCGCCGAAAAACTCCTTGCTTCCCTCAAAAACGGTTTCATCGGACAAATCCTGAAAATATCCGCTGCCCGAATAAGGCGAATGTTGGTCGCCGGCCGTCCAGACGATGTCCGGAAGAGCGTTCGCGGAAGCCCAGTTGATAATTTCCGGCATACCGCCCATATTTTTCGTAATTTTGATTCCGACGTTTTTGTTCAGCTTTTGATATTCGTTAATCCACGCCTGCATAAGGCTTTGCTCGTCCGCTTTGCCGAGAGTGCCGACGGTTAACTGAATTTCGGCATTTTCGTTTTCCTCGGGAATTACCGAAGTGGACGTTTTGCCGCTATTCGATTCCTCCGTTTTTCCCGTGTCTACCTGACACGCGCTCGCCGAAAAAATCGTTGCCGCGGCAAGAATGCCGGAAAGTATTGTCTTTATTCTTTTTGTCATTTTCTTCCTCCTGATTTCCGCGCTACGTTGCCGAGACGCGGATTTTTCGCCGCGTCCCGAAAGCCTTTATTATTTTTTTACTATTTGTATTCTGCCGTTGCGGAACTGCGCGTTCACGATTACTTTTCCGTTTTCAACCTTGTAATCTACGCCTTCCGTAAGAATTTTGTTGTGCTGACGAACCTCAAACGAACCTTCCGGCGCGTTTAACGTTACGCATACCTTTTTGCCCGTCGTATCGCCCTGAACGCTGTTAATCTGCACCCAGTTGTCGCCGATAATAAGGTCGTAAGTGAGGTTTGCAAACGCAAGGTTTTCCATCTTCCAATACGAAAGCGAAGAAGGTAACGCAGGAGTGATATTCAACGTGTTGTATTCCGTTGAGCCAAGCCCGAAGAACGTTTCGGGAACGGTCGTATAAAGAAGAGTTGCCTCGATGAACTCATAGTCGAGCCCGAGCACGCCGGAACTTGCGCCGCCCTGCAAGTAAATTCCTTTCTTGTTGTAATACGCGCGGTAGAAATTCTTTCCGCTGCCGCCCTCGTTCTTAACGTCGTTATACCATTTCTGAACGTTCAAAAGTTTCTCAAACGCGGCGTTAGCTCCGTTTACGTCGTATTCGGCAACCATATCGTAATAAGCGCAATGCGCTGCCGTACCGCCGTTCTGAACCTGTTTGTTCCAGCCGTATTTACCGCTCTTTTTGCCGTCGAAACGGAACCAGAACTGGTAAACGTTTTCCTTTGTCGTCCAACGCGGAGCAAACTGATAAAAATAGATGTTTTTCGCTTTTGTCGAATTGTCCGCTGTATCACCCGCAACGACGCGTTTGCCGTTAATCCAATCCATAATCGACTTCGCCTGCTCTTCGGTGGCAAGGCCGAGCTGAATAGCTTCCTGATTGTACGTCGTGAAGCCGTAATCCACCTTCTCGTCGAGCACGCCCGCCTTTACGCCGGCGTCGTTTTTATCGAGGTAACCGAGAAGGAAACGACCGGTTTCATCGTTCCAGAAATATTTGCGGAACTGCGCCACGAAACTGCTTTCTCTCGTCGATAAAGATTCCGCGGTTTCGACGTAATTTACCGTCGAACTCATATCTGCGGTTTTTACGGAAACGGTTTTGCCGCTTTCGGTAATTCCTCCGCTCTTCGCCATTTTTTCGAGATAATCCATTCCGAGAAGGGCTTTGTAATAGTACATATTTGTGTACATATTCACAACGGGGTTACTCGGGCAATCCCAGTAGCCGTCGCCGATTCCGTGCCCCACGCCTTTGTTTGAAGCGTAACCGAAATTACCGCTTTCGTCTTTCGCGAAGTAATCGTAGTTGGAAGAACCGTCGTGTCCGACGAAATTCTCCGTTGTGATAAGCGCGCCGGAATCGTTCGTCATACAATAAGTGAACAGGAACTGCATCGCCTTGCGGATTTTATCGATATTTTTCGCAAGCCATTCGTTATCCTGCGTGTAACGGTAATAATAAGCCGCCGCCGTGACGAAAATGCTGTTGTTGTTTATCTGTCTTCCGTCGAAAGCAAGCGTAACCTCTTCCAGACGAACTTCCGCGTTAATGCCGTTTTTGAACACGACTTCGATTTTCATATCGGTAATCGCGTCGTTCACGTCTTCGGAAGTTCCCCAGTTTTCGTGCGCGTACATCGGGAACACGATATGCGTGGACGAATTGAATACGGGATTGTAATTAGTTGAAAATTCGCTGTATTTAACGGTGTGCGCTTCGTCGAATTCGGTATTCTTTGCGCCGCTGCCGCCTTTCCAGGATACGATTACGTCCTCTACCTGCTTCGTTGAGCCGAGAGAATCGAAATCGGTAACGCTTAAATCGAGTTCGAGGAAAGGAGAACAAAAAGGAGTTCCCATAAAGTTCTTTACGTCAATCGTCGAACCGTCGTATTGCGTTTTGCCGTCCTCGGGAGATTCGTAAGTGAACGTTACGGTTTTCATATCCGTACCCGTTATCGTCATATAGTCGTAATAATCGGTTGCCGCTTTCATCGCCTCGCCGACAACACCCGTATCGGAAATTCCTTTCCAAATCGAGGATAATTCGTTGCTGCCGTTTTTGCCGGCGATATTGTTCAAACCGTTAAAATACGAAGTGTTGTAATAAACGCCGGACGTTCCGTTGCCGGAATGCGCCATATTCGGGAATTGCCAACTCTGCCCCCAATCGGTGGAAGACGTGCCGGAATCAACCCAGATATAACCGAAATCGTCCTGATAAATATTTGAAAACCAGTTTCCGATGCTCTCCTTCGGGCTGTAACCGATTCCCGCAGTGTTCATCCACATAACGGACATCGCTTCCCATTCTTTCCAAACCGTGCTGCCTTCGCCGATTTTCAAATCGCCTATCGATTCGTCGTCGTAACGAAGGTGACGGCGCATATATTCGTTTAAGAATTCGTCGAGAGCGGCGTCGGAACTGTAAAACTGCATCAATCCGTCGTTATTTTGCTTCGTATAAGTGTAACCGTTGCCGAGGTCGATTACGTCTCCGCCCGTCGAGCCGGATTCCGAAGGCGAAGAAGTGCTTTCCGAACCTTTATCCGTCGTTCCGCAACCTGCCGCCAAACAACCGCTTAAAATAAGCGCGAGCGTTAAAGAAACGATTTTGCCGAATTTACCTTTCATATTTTTCCCTCCTTATTTACCTGCGTTTTTGCGCGCGGCAAGTTCTTCGTCGGTATATCCTTCCTGATTGGACAAGGTGTCGTCCTCCACGAACTCGGCAGTTCCCGAACCTGCGGGACGCCACTGCTTGTTTGCGGGATGATATACGAAAGAGAAATTATTTTTCAAGATTTTTCCGTTGGGGAAAAGCAAGCCGCTACGGAGCGAAATTGCCATTTTTTCTCTTCTGTCGGGAGCTATATTTTCATTTAAGGAACTTCTTCCCGTATCGTTTCCGAAGCAATCGTAAACGTTGGACGCAAGTTCGTTGTCACGAGTGGAATCGCCTTTCAAAACGAACTGAATGTGATTGCCCTCGATATGAATTTGCACCGCGAGAGGTTGAAGCGTACCGTGGTTGCGCTGAACCTTGGTTTTTGCGGCGTCGGTGTAATAACTCAACGTCGTATCCGCAACCTGCTCCTGAATCTGATAAACGTTATATAAGTCGATTCCGTCGGCTTTGTCCTGCGGGGTCATATCGTATTTCGCTCCGCCGTTGTTACCGGGGAAAGCTTCCAAACCGTTGAACGACTGACAACCGAACCATAAATTATAACTAAGGCTGTTTTCCCATTCTTTGGAATAAATCTGATAATTATAAAGAAGCGTAAGCTCGGAATCCGAATATTGCTTATCGCCTTTATCGCCGTGATAAACGAGCAAACTCTTCCAATCGCGGACTTGAAGATCAATATACTTTTTCGGGGTTATCGTATCCGAAAAATAAACGTAAACCACGAAATTAGAGCCTTGAATTTCGGGTACGGAAACGGACGTGACGCTAACTTCGGAATAATCGTCGATATTATCGCTGCGATAAATACGCTCGCCCTCGCCGAGAGATGCCGCAAAACGGTAAATATAACGCACCGTCGTGACGTAACCCTCATCGCAAACAAAACCGCCGAGAACGTAAATACGGTCCTTGCCGTCCTCTTTCACAAGCCCCGCCGAAACGGGAACGGTGGCGGAAACGACCATTCCGTTTTCACCCTGCTTATAGCCGACCGTTGCGCCGCTTACGTCCGAAAGAGCCTTGCCGTTTACAACGAAAAACTTCGCAGCCGCGGAAGTAATATCCTTTTCCTCGGTTGCTACGGATTTATCGAAGCCGTAAGTAATCGTGTAATTTTCTTCCGCTTTTTCCATATTTACGGAAGAAAGGAACAAGGCGTTGCTTTTCGCCGTAGTAACGCTTTGCGTAGACGAAGCGTCGGCGTTTTTCAAGTTCTCCGCCGAGGCGGAGAACAAAAACGCCGTGCTATACACAGCGACGGAAAGCACCGCCGCCATCGCGCGATAAAACCACTTTTTCTTCATCATTCTTCTCCTTTTTTCTCTATTAAGAGGATTTTGTTTGCGTAGCAAACAAAAGGACATGTCCTCCGTTTTTTTAAAATTTTTCCGCCGTCAGTCAACCAAAGTCACTTCGGGAGGAATTTTTATATCGAATTTTCCGTTTTTCAAAACGATTTCAACCGTTCCGTACGGTGTCGGATACGTAATTTTGTAATCCGTAAATCCTGCCGTCACAGGTTTTATCCTCATTTTTTTACAACCCGCTTCGAGAATTTCGATTCCGCCTATTTTTTTGATAAGGAACTGAACGGGCCCGCACGACCAACCGTGACAAAAACTGTGACGGAAGCCGACGTAACAATGTTTTCCGAAATCGCCGTGAATATCCTTTTCGCCCTTTTCCGGCAAACGGTAAAGCGGCGCGCTGCCTTTCACCCTTTCAATATCGAAGTCTTCCCAGAACGTCGTTGCGCCCATATCGAGCATCGCGCCGTAATAATCTTTCATCAATTCGACTGCCCGTTCGTGACGTCCGCTGTCGGCAATCGCGCTCAAAATATAATAACTTAAAAACGTGCTGAATCCGCTCGCCCCGTCTTTTGTCAAAAAATCATATGATTCTTCGGCGGGTTTTATCCCCGCATAAACGAGAAAAGCCTCGCATTGTTTTTGCTTTTTTACGTTAAACGAATGGTTTTTGGCAAGTTTTGCGAGCATTTCGTCGCACTCTGCCGAGCTCTCCCCGACGGTCTCTAAAAGTTTGCGACATTTTTTCGCCGCAAGAACCCATAACGCATAAACGCCGACGATTTCGTCCGGAGATTCGTGGCTCGGCCAATCGAACAGGAAAGAGCCGTCCGCCGCAATCGTTCCGTCCTCGCGAACCACTCCGTTGATGAGCTTCAACGCCCCCTTTAAATAAGGGATTTGCTTTTTCAGGTAATCCTCGCAGGCGTTCTGCTCGTAATAATCGTGCAAAATAACAATCCACCACGCCGTGTAAGTGGGCGTGTTGTTCATCCACGCCGGAAGAGGCGTATGCTCTCTTATATAATCCAAAGAGCGTTCGACGGATTCGTCTGCCCCGAACAAGCAGGCTATCGCCGTGGTTTCGGGGTGCATATCGCCAATCCATACGAGGCGGTCGCGCTTTATGCCGTCCCAGATATACGTTTGCATACATTGCTGCAACGTTTCCGAAGCAACGTCGAAAATGCGATTCACACGCTCGTCGTTGCAGGTAAATCCGCCCGTCGGGTGAAGGTCGCGCCTGACTTCCGTTGCCAAAATCGACTTAATATAGACTATTTTATCTTCGAGAAAGTCAATTCTCGCAAAACGAAAACCGGTTTGCAAAAATTCCATATCGGAATACATAGGAAGCGTAACCGTTATATCGCGCAACGTGTGATGATTGCCGGCGTTTTTTTCTCCCTGTTCGGCATAGCACTCGGAAACGGATTCGCCCGTGCGGATACGAACCTGACAACCTCCGCCCTCGATTACTTGCGCGAGCAACCTGATTGCCCCGTTGAATTCTCTGCCGAAATCGAGAACGACAAAACCTTTGCCGTTCACTTTCGCAAGGTGCGTTTCGCTCAATCCGATTTGCAATTCGACAGGCTCTTCGAGCACGGAAACGTTCTCTACGTTGCCGGAAGCACCGAAGATGCGTGCGGGAAAAACGCTTTTTCTTACGCGATTATCCGTAAATATCTGATTTGTCATCGTTTTCTCTCCGAACTCCTTCGGATACCCCTTTTATTCGTTAAATAAACTGATTTATTTTAGGATTTTTTGCGGTAACCACAGTTTGGTTACCCGCATAACCAGCCACAGTATAACACAGGTTTTGGGCTTTGTCAATACTTTTTTAAAAATTTTTTTACCGATTTTTTCGCTCGGTAAATCGCCCGAAAATACAAAAAAAACGCAAAAAACACGTTTTTCTTTCGCGTTTCTGCGTTTTTTCTTTCGTTTTTTTAATTATCGGCGGTGACGGCGCGGTTACCTTCTTCCCGATAGCGTCAATTCGAGAAGAACGGCTTGGTTCTTCTTGTTAAAACCGACCCGTATTCCGCCTTTTTCCTTTTTCACCGCAAACGAGCGGCAAGGAAAAATCTCTTTTACGGAGACGGCGTTTTTGACGGGAATAAACGCTTCGTCGTTCTCCCCCTCTCTGCGCCACACGGCAAGCAAAACCTTTTTCCCGTTTTTCAACCCTTGCGCGGCAAACGAATTTTTGTCCGTAAGCCTTGCAAAGCCGAGGGGATATACGGGATAACTTTTCCCGATAAATTCCCGAAGATTTTTAAACAATTCCACGCCGCGGGCGATAAGCGACAGATTTTCCTCGTCGGCGACGTCGATTTTCCCCGAAAGGTACATATTGCCCATCATACCGTTTATCAAATTGAAAATCGTTTCTTCGCCGTCTTTTCTCTCCGCTATATACTCGGAAGTGAGATATTCCTCACCGTTCATCTCCCAGAATACGCGCGGATAAGGATAAGTCCACACGCCGAGCTGCTCCGGCAAAAGCGACAAAAGCGTGCCGTTTAAAATGGACGGGATTTTATAATACTCCTCGCAATCGGAAACGCTTTGCACGTTGAAGTTCCGCATAGTGTTACCGTCGGCGCGCATAGCTCCCGAAGCACAATTTTCGAGATATAAATCGGGGAATTCCTTGCGAACCTCGGCATAAAACGCGTTTACGCGACGACAATGCTGTTCGAGCCCCGCATACGGAGAGGCGTTTTTCCAATCCACGCCGCACCCGGGATGCCCGTTGTAATCGTTCTTTATGTAACGAATTCCGAGATTGTAGACCGCGCGGATTTTTTCAATAAGATATTTGCAAACCTCTTTGTTTGAAAAATCAAAATAATACCTGCCGCAACGGTACACACGCTCCCCGTCGTTGGTTAAAAACCAAGTCTTCGGGAATTTCGACGCCTCGGAAAGCGCGCTGCAAACTTCCAGTTCCGTCCACAACCCCGCAACCATTCCGCGCGAACGAATTTCGCCTATCATTTCCGCAAACGTATGCCCGCCGAAACGTTCGTCGCAAGGATTCCAATCGCCGAGCCCCGTAAATCCGTTCACGTCCTTTGCACGATACCAGCCGTCGTCAAAGCAATATCCTTCCGCTCCGACTTTCTTTGCCGTATCCATCAACGACAAGCACGCCTTTTCGTCCAGTTTGCACCAAAGGCAATTCATATAATCGTTGAACATCAACGGAGCGGCTTCGTGTTTTTTTAAATATTTTCTGCGATACGCAGTCAGCGTTTCCGAAACGGCGGAAAGATTTTTCGCGCAGGAAAACAAAGTTTCCGAACAACGATACTCCGCCCCTTTGCGAAGATAAAGACGAAATCCCTGCTTTTCGCTATCGCCCGCGCCGCAGGTGATTTTATACATACTGCCCTCAACGCGCTCGGCGTCCGTGAGGGATATTTCGAGATTATAAGGTCCGTCCGGCAAATGCTGAACGGCCCACACGGTTCCCGCTTTTTCGTCGCGGAAAAATACTATGGGCGAAAATTTTCTCGTAGTGTAAGAAGCTACGGACGATATATCGCCCGAACAGCCCGTTTTATGCCCCGTTGCGCGGAACAATCCGAGCGTTTCGGGGCTTTCCCAATGAAGCTGACCTTCGCCGCCCCACTCTCCGCGAACCACGCCGATTTTTATTCCGGTGAGATAATCGCCCGAAAGGCAAGCGCCGCCTATTCCCGCAAAACGGTTGGCAAGTTTTTTTACGCAAAGCCTTGCAGCCCCGACGTTCTTTATGGCGCAGGTTTGCGAAAGCACTCCTTGCCTGAAAGTTTGTTTTACGGTGACTTTAACCGCTCCGTCGACAGACAAGTATTCCTTCATCAAAGTTTTTCCGCGCGAACTTATCGCCGAAAGCCGAAAACTATCCGTATCGCCGTGAATTTCTTCGAGCGTTTGCGAGTTTTTTTCGTAAGCAAATTCCGCCGCAAAAGGATATTCCGCATACCTTTCGGCATACGCAACTTTACGCTCCTCAATATCGGAAAATAAGATTTTTCCGTCCTCGTTTTCTTCGACGAGCAGCGAACCGCTCTTTCTCAAAATACGTTCCATACCGTTTCCCTCTTTAAGTTTTACGGACTTTTCCGCCCGTTACTCGCACATTCTATCACAAGAAAACGGCGTTGTCAATCGAGCAATGTAAATAAAATTTTACCTATTGTTTGTCTGTATTTGTCGATTTCGGGTTGTATTTTTGCTCGGAACGCAATCGGACGACTTCTCTTCTCGCGC
>CALDMH010000117.1 GCA_937915565.1 uncultured Clostridia bacterium
AACTAACGAGGGGTGGGAAAAATATTCTTTGCCGCTCGGCAACGGCTACGGCGGCGCAAGCGTTTTCGGAGGAACGGACGAAGAACGGGTTCAGTTTACGACGAACGCCTTTGCAAATCCGTTCCGGCAGGGTGGCGTGTCGAATTTTCTCGAACTTTTTATCGATTTTAACGATAAAGCGGAGAAATATGAACGCGGGCTTGATTTAAGGACGGGCGTTGCTTATTCCGAGTACGTTTCCGATTTCGGAAAAACGACGAGGAAAGCGTTTTACAGTTATCCCGATAACGTTTTCGTTTACCGCGCGGAAACGGAAAAACCGAGAGATTTAAAGGTGAAAGTCGAAATACCTTATCTCGGCGAAAGAGCGTTGTCGGAAGGCGGAAGAACGGGCGAGGCGAAAACGTGCGGCAAAGAAATCGTCGTTTGCGGAACGCTCCCTTCGAGAGAGCTTAAATATTGCGCGAAAGTAGCGGTTATAACCGACGGCGAAAAGATATGCGAAAACGGGCAAATTACCGTGATAAACGCCTTATACGCGGACGTTTACGTTGTGATGGACACTTCGTACAAGCTTTGCCCCGAGGCGTTTTCCACGCATAAAGCGGTGGGGAACGAACCTGACGAAAAGGTTTCCGCAAGGCTTGAAAACGCTTTGAAACTCGGTTACGACAAACTTTTGAAAAGGCATATCGAGGACTTTTCGTCTTTTATGAACAGGGTGGAATTCGACCTCGGCGGAAAGGACGACGGGCGGGCGACCGACGAACTTTTACAGTCCTATCGAGAGGGAAACGCCGAGCCTTATTTAGAAGAAATATACTATCAATACGGCAGGTATTTGCTTATATCCTCGTCGAGAAAGGGAACGCTGCCCGCGTCGCTTCAAGGCGTGTGGACGGTTCACGACAAATCCCCTTGGGGAAGCGGATTCTGGCATAATATAAACGTTCAGATGAACTATTGGCACGCTTTTTCGGCTAATATTGCCGAGGCGTTCGATGCTTATGCGGACTTTTTCAAGGCGTATCTTCCCGAGGCGGAGAAAAACGCCAAGGCGTGGATAGCGGAAACCAACCCGGAAAACCTTGACGGCGATTGCGGCTGGATAGTCGGCACGGGCGTGTTTTGTTATGACGTCGAGGGCAAAAACCCGAACGGGCATTCCGGCCCGGGGACGGGCGGACTTACCGCCAAAATGTTTTACGACGCTTACGATTTTACCCGCGACGAGGATTTTTTGAAAAATTACGCCTATCCCGCAGTACACGGTATGGCGAAGTTTTTGAAAAAGACTTTGCGGGATTACGACGGCAGAAAATTATGTTCTTTTTCGGCGTCTCCCGAGCAAATTTTATCGGGCGATTGGGTGAAAGAGCATAAATATCAGCAATATTATCACACCGTCGGTTGTTCTTTCGACCAGCAAATGGTTAAGGAAGTGTTCGAGGACGATTTGAAACTGTCGAAACTTCTCGGAGTTTCGGACGAAACCACTCGATACGAAGAGGAGAATATAAACTCGCTCGACGCGATAAGGGTCGGTTACAGCGGACAAATCAAAGAATACGACGAAGAGCGTTTTTACGGCGAGATAGGCGAGGCGAAGCACAGGCATTTATCTCAGCTCGTCGCGCTTATGCCGGGCGAACAGATAACGAGCGACGCCCCCGCGCTTTTAGACGCAGCGAAAATAACGCTGAATTTACGCGGCGACGAATCGACGGGCTGGGCGCTTGCTCACAGGCTTTGTTCGAGAGCGAGAACGGGCGAAGGCGACCACGCTTATATTCTTTTGCAAAATCTTTTGAAAACCAGAACGCACCCGAATTTGTGGGACGTTCACCCGCCTTTTCAGATAGACGGAAATTTCGGCGCAACGGCGGGAATGACGGAAATGCTTTTGCAAAGTCACGGCGGATATATTTCGTTTCTTCCGTCGATTCCCGAAAATTGGCGGAGCGTGAGTTTTAAGGGTTTAAAAGCGAGAGGAAATTTCGAGGTTTCGCTCGATTATAAGGACGGAATTATAGAAAATTGCGAGATAACCTCCTATAAGGGCGATACGGTAACGCTTTATTACGGCGGGGAAACGGACGAAATAACCGTTCATAGCGGCGGCTTTAAAATTCCCGTGAAACACGCCGACGGCAAGGTTTCGTTTGCTACGACGGCGGGCGAAAAATATTGTCTATCGGGCTTCAAAAAGCGAGTTAATCGACTTATAGCGCGGGATTTCACCGCAAATTGGCAAACAGACGGCGTTAAACTCGAATGGAAAAACGACGGAAACGAATACGATATTTTCCGCGCGGCGGGTAGCGAAGCGCAGTATTCGTTCATAGGGAAATCGGATAACGGCGAGTTTATCGACGGCGATTTTCCCGAAAACGACAAAGCAAGGCTAACTTATAAACTTCTATTATCCGGGACGGATAAAAGAGGCAGAGGCAACGGTGCGACGGCGGTTTTGAACCCCGCGAGCGAACTTGAAAAAGAAAGATACGTTTACAGACTGAAAGTAAATAATCTAAACTTACAAAAATGACGATTATGGAAAGAATTATGAAATTCCCCGCGGCGGGGCAGACGATAACGAAGGGTTTTCCCGGCGATATGATTAAATACACGATAGACAGGCAGTTTTTAGACGAAAGTCTTTGGAAACTTACCGTCGAACAGTTCAGAACGAAGCCCGACGGCAAGGACGGCGGTTGGCGCGGCGAGTTCTGGGGTAAACTTATGCGCGCGGCTTGCCTTACTTACAAGGCTACGGGAAGCGCGAAGCTTTACGCCGAGATAACCGAGAGCATAAAGGATATGCTTACCACCCAAGAAAAAAACGGCAGATTTTCCACCTACGATTTGAAATACGAGTTCAACGGCTGGGATATGTGGTCGAGAAAATACGCTATGCTCGGCTTCCTTTATTATATCGATATTTGCAAAAACAAGGCTCTCGTCAAAAAGATAACGAAGGCCCTTAAAAAGCACGCCGATTACGTTATGAAAAAAGTAGGCAAGGGCAGAGGTAAGGTTGAGATTTACGACACGACGACTTCTTACGGCGGAATGAATTCCTGCTCGATTTTAGAGTCGTTCGTGAAACTCTTCAAACTTACCGGAGAAAAGAAATATCTCGATTTTTCCGAGTATATCATAAGTACGGGCTTTTCCAAAGACCAAGACATAATAAGTCTTTGCAAAACCAAGGAGAAACGCCCGTTTGAATTCAAATATACCAAGGCTTACGAAATGATGAGCTGTTTCGAGGGGCTTTTGGAATACTACACCGTTACGGGCAACGAGGACGAACTTAAAACCGTAATCAATTTCGTAGATATGGTGCTTGAAAGCGATTATACGGTTATAGGTTGCTGCGGTTGCACGCACGAACTGTTTGATAATTCGACGGTGAAGCAAACCGAACCGAGCGAAGGCGTTATGCAGGAAACCTGCGTTACGGTTACGCTTATGAAGCTTTGCGCAAAACTTCTCGCCATAACGGGCGATTCGAAATACGCCGACGTTATCGAAAGGTCGGGCTACAATTCTCTTTTCGGCTCGGTGAACAGCGAAAATCAAACGATGAAACGCACTTTGGGAATTGTGTGGAGGGGAAAAGACCCCGTACCCGTTCCGCACGAAGCGTTTCCTTTCGATAGTTACAGCCCGCTTTGTTTGGGGCAACGGGCGAAGAAAGTCGGTGGATTCAGGGTTATGGGAAACGGCAGGTCATACGGCTGCTGCGCGGCTATCGGCGGCGCGGGAACGGCTATTTTCGGCTTGGTTTCGATAATGGAAGGCAAAAACGGATATTATATCAACCTTTATAACGACGAAATTTACTCGGATAGAGCCGCGGGAATTAAAATTTCCGTCAAAGCGAACCTTTATAAAAAAGGCGAAGCCAAAATAACGGTGAAAACGGCCGACGAAACGAGGCTTTTCCTGCGTATCCCGAAGTGGGCGAAAGATTTTGAAATTTCGATAAACGGCGAAGAAATCGGTTTCGGTTCGGAAAACGGATACGCCGTTATAAGAGCGAACGACGGCGATAAAATCACAGTTTCTATGCCGATGCGGACGACGAGAAATATTTTGAACGGCAAGGCGGAATACGAAAGAGGGCCGATAGTTCTTGCGAGAGACGAGAGGTTCGGCGAGGATATAAGTTTGCCGATTGCCGTGCCCGAAAAAGCGGGCGGGGCGATTGCGAAACTCGTTAAAAACACTGCGTTTTACACGAACGAAACCGTTAAAATCAAAACCGCAAACGGCGAAATAACGCTTTGCGATTATTCGTCCGCAGGCAAAAATTACGACAGCGAAAATTGCAATATATCCGTCTGGAACGATATTCGTCCGCGCGGTTAAAACGCGCGGCGAAATACGAAACGCGCGGCGAAATACGAAGCGCACGGCGAAATATGAAACGCCGGTGCGGCAAATGTTTGGCCGACACACGAAACGTCAGGGCGGCATACGAAGCGTCGGGGAGATTAGAGAAATCCCCGCAAACCTAAAAAATGGAAAAATTAAAATTTGAATCCGTTTTAACGAACGGAAGCTCCGCGAATGATTTTGCTCTGCCCGATTATTTGAGGGAAAACGGAAAATTTTCGCGTGAAAAAACTCTACGGGAAATAGTAAGGGAAGAATACGGCGAAATCGACGAAAGCGGCGTAAAAATAAGCGTGAAAGACGTTACGGACGAGAAATTCGACGGCGACTACGGTTATTTTTTCTGCGGAAAGGCGAAGCACGCGGCTTTGGAATTTTCTCTTGAAAAGGACGGAAAAACCGCGGCTTTCGTTGCGGACGTGTTCGTTCCGTCGAGAACGAAAAACTACGATTTCGTCGTTCATCTCGATTTTATGAAGTATCTTCCGACGAAATACTGCCCCGTGGAAGAGCTTATGGACGGCGGCATTGCCGTCGCGCACCTTTATTATAAGGAAATTTCCACCGACGACGGCGATTTTTCAACCGGCATTGCGCCGCTTTTTTGCAACCGCTCGGAAAGTTACGCCGCAGGCAAACTTTCGCTTTGGGCTTACGCCGCCAAAATCGTCGGCGAATACCTTATAAACGAGGGTTTTACGGTTAAAGAAAAGTTGTACGTTGCGGGCCATTCCCGGCTCGGCAAAACGGCTCTTCTTGCGGCGGCGAAGTACGAAATTTTCGCGGGCTGTATGGTGAACTGCTCGGGTTGCTCGGGCGCGGCTATCTCGCGCGGCAAGCGGGGCGAAACGATTAAAGTGATAACGGACGTTTTCCCCTTCTGGTTCACGCCCGATTACAAAAAATATGCCGACAGGGAAAACGAAATGCCTTTCGACCAGCATTATCTGATGGCTTCGGTTGCGCCGAGGAAGGTGTTCGTCGTTGCGGCGAGCGAGGACGATTGGGCAGATACCGACGCGCAATATTTGTGTGCGGAAGCGGCAAGCGAGGCTTATAAAGAACTCGGCTTAATCGGTTTAAAGCCCGTAAGCAAACCGCTCGAAGTCGGCGAGAGGAACGTCGGCGGGAACGTGGCGTTTTTCGTCCGTGAAGGAGTGCATTTTTTCAGCCGTGAGGACTGGGCGTTTTATCTTGCTTGTTTGCGGGATAAAAACGAAAAAAGCCCTGCATAAGTCGTTTAACGGGCATTTTTACGGTTCAATAAGCAAATTATAACGCGCGTTCGCGGCTCGATAAGCAAATCGCAACGAGCGTTCGCGGCTCGATAAGCAAATCGCAACGAGCATTTTACGATTCAATAAGCAAAATAATAAGGCAAACCGCAATCGGTGGTTTGCCCTTTTTTGTGGTCTGTTTACGTCGGTTTTTTTTAACGATTTAACCTTGCGGCCTGTTCGCGTGTAAGCTTATTCTTTAACGATTTAACTTTGCAGTTCGTTCGTGCCGACTTTTTTTAGCGATTTAACTTTGAGGCTTGTTCGTCAGCCTGAATTCGCTCGGCGTTACGCCTATGATTTTTTTGAAGCGCACGTTGAAATTGGGAATATCGTTAAACCCGCTCGCGTAAACCACTTCGTTCACGGGATAGCCTTGTTTTAAGAGGATACAGGCGTATTCGAGCCTGTAATTTATTAAAAAATGAATAGGGGTGAAGCCCGTTCC
This sequence comes from uncultured Clostridia bacterium, assembly GCA_937915565.1. Taxonomy (GTDB): domain Bacteria; phylum Bacillota; class Clostridia; order Christensenellales; family Borkfalkiaceae; genus UBA10281. The sequence goes on from CALDMH010000117.1 coordinate 6,130, forward strand.
CTTTTTATATAGGCGAATGAGATACCGCTTGTCGAGAGAGAATTTTTTCGCGACGTCGTCGAGCGTTATTGGGTTTTTGAAGTTTTCGATGATAAAGTTCGTAACGTTGTTGCAAAGTTCTTCAAAGGAATCTCTGTCGGCGGTTTCGTGCGAGATGATTTTTGAAGCGATTTTATAAAGAAGTTCGTAGCCGAGCGACAAAATGAGCAGTTCGTTGATGTTGGTTTTGTTTTTTGAAACGGCCATAAGCTTTTCGAATATCTCGACGATTGCTTCGTCGTAAACGTTTTTTATAACGGGGTTCTCGTCCGATATGCCGATTCTCGAAAAATATTCCTCGATACCGCTCCCGTTGAAGTGAATCCAGTAATAATCGTAAGGATTTTGCGGGTTTGCCTTATAATAATGCTCGCTCGACCGCGGAAGCAGGAAAATATCTCCCTTTTTAACCGTGTATAAGGTGTTGTTCGTAAAGAAAAATCCTTCGCCCGAAATGACGTATTGCAGGCAATAATCGTGCCTTTCGTCTTGAAGATAGGCGTAATATTGCTTCGGATTGTCCTTCATAAGCCCGAATTTCGTTACGAATATTCCCGAATATCTGACCGTGGAAAGGTCGGTGAAATAAGTGTCCCTGTCCACGAGCCTGTTTTTAGTCGTTTTTTTCTTCATAATCCGATTATACCTGCGCGAAAAAGAAATGTCAATGCTTTTTCGGCTTTTTTATTATTTAACGAAAAATCGAAAAAATAAACGGGATATAGTTTTAAAAAATAAAGATTTTATAACGGATTTTACAAAATTTACCATACGGAAAAGTTAATTTTGCAAAATATCTCGACAATTTAAAATATTCACAGGTTATTTGCGGCGTATTATAATAGTTATGATAAAGATACTAAGCTGAGGAGTTCTTTATGCTTTTTGACGAATTTTTACACGCAACACAATATTACAGGTCGCCGACTCCGCTTGAAAACGAATGGGAAAGCGACCTTGTTCGTATGTCGGATTACGGCCTCGAAACCGTTCAGATACGCATAAACTGGCGGTGGAACGAGCGCGTAGAAAACGAATACGATTTTTCGGACGTGGATAAACTTCTGGCTCTTGCCGAAAAGCGCGGCAAAAAGGTGATTATAAAATTTTTGCTCGAATGCGCGCCGCAGTACGTTTACGATAAGTACGGCGGAACGAGGATAGCTCACGACGGCACGAAGTTGTCCCCGGGTTCTCACGGGGCGTTTTACGGCGGGTTCAGGCCGTGCTTCACAAATCCTTACGTTTTGGAGCGCGCCGCCCTGTTCGTGGAAAAGGTTGCCGAAAGATATTCTTCGAGAAAGAGCATAATTTTCTGGAACGCCTGGAACGAAATACGCAACCCGTCCGCGGACGATTGTTTTTGTCCGCATTGCAGAAAGGCGTTCGGGAAGTATCTCGAAAACAAATACGGAACGATTGAGAAACTGAACGACTTTTACAAAACGGCGGAAGAAAGCTTTGAAAATATCGAAATGCCGTCTATGGCGAGAGGGCATTGGGATATATTCGAATTCAAGAAATTCAAGGCCGGTTACGAGCTTAACAGGTGGTTGAAACGCGTTTACGACGCGGTGCGGAAATACGACGAAAGGCCGATAATGACGCACGTCGGTTGCCCGAGCGTTTATCAGGACACGATTGAAGACAACTGCGAGGACGCGGTGGTGAGAAAAGCCGTTGATTTTTACGGAACTTCGGTTTGTATTTCTTCTTCTATGGACACTCCGGAACGCAGGCTCGACTATTTGATGCTGAACGATTTTATGCGCTCGATAGACGAAAATTATCTCGTTTACGAGCTGTATCCCGGGCTTGGAATGTTCCGCGAATACGACACGCGCTTCGATATGAAATTCAAGCAGTACGCGGCGATAGCCTGCGGAACGAAAGGGATAAATTACTGGCAATGGAGAGCCGAAAGGGTGGGCCACGAAGCCGACTGCGCCGGGCTCGTTAAAATGAACGGAAAACCGCGCGAAGTTACCTGCGAAGTGAAAAACCTTGCGGAAACGCTGAAAATCGACGGGGATTTGTTCCTGCATTCCGTGCCGAAGAAGTCGGGCGCGGCGATATTGTTCGATTACGATTCGGGGCTTATGTCCGCAATCGAGGACTACTGCGTGGATAACTCCTTCAAACGGAATCCCGAAGCCCGTGCCTATTATCACGGGGCGGTGAAGGGAATGTACAGGCTTTTGACCGAACTCGGCGTGAACTGCGATTTCGTGCAGACGACCGCTCCGGAAAAGCTTGCCGATTATAAATTCGCGTACGTTCCTTATTATACTATGATAAAAAAGGACGTTGCCGCCGTGCTGGAAAACTTCGTTAAAAACGGTGGCGTCGTAATAGCGGACGAAGGTTTCGGAATGCGTCAGCCAAACACCTGGATGCAGCCGTACGACGTCGATTGCAAGCCGCTTTTAAACGCCGCTATGGACGAAAGGCGGATTTGCGACGGAAAGGAAAGCGTGAGTTATAAAGGGAAAACGGCGAAAATTTACCCGTTTAAAACCACTTACGACGTTTCCGGCGGGGAAACCGTTATCGATTTTGAGGACGGACAGCCTGCCGTGAGAAAAATCCGCTTCGGAAAAGGCGAGTTTTATCTTTGCGGATTTTCGGTCGGATATTCGTTCCTGAAAACGGGCGACGAACTGTGGAAACTGTTCACGAACGAAAGAGCCGAGGCGGCGGGCGTTGAAAAAACGGCGTTCGGCGACGGAAAAAGCGTTTACGAAAAACGCCTTGCGAGCGGGGATAAGGAAATAGTTTTCCTACTCAACGTTTCGGACGAGGAAAAGAGTTTTGAAATAAACGGCGAAGTTCTTCGTTCGGGCGGGGATTGCAGAACCGACGGCAACGCCGTGAAGATTCCCGCAAAGGGCGTTGGCTACGCGATAACGAAAACGGCGCGGGGCTCGCGATAAAAAGCGAAAACGCGATAAAAGCGAAAAACGCAATAAAAATACGCGATAAAAAGCGAAAAACGAAAAATAAAAAAAGGAAGGTTTCGCGCTTTTTCGGAAACGGCAAAGCGCATAATCCGATATAAAACAAAACAAGAGGAGCAAAAAGATGAAAAGAAAAGGAATTTTTAAAACACTGTTGGCTTTTGTACTTGCCACAGCCACCGCCTTTACGGCAGCCGCTTGCGGAAGAGAGGGCGACGAGTCTGAAAAAACGAGCATAAACGAAAGCAAAACGCAGTTGCACGTCAGGTATTACCAAGGCGGAGCCGGCCGTAACTGGCTCGACAACATAGTTGCCAAATTCGAGGCGGCTTATGCGAATAAGTCCTTTGAAGATGGCAAAACGGGCGTTCAAATCGTTCCCGATTACGATAAATCCGGATTTTCGGACAGCGACGTGAAATCCTCCTTCAACGAAGTGTTTATGGGAGAAATCAACTATTATAAGTTCGTTTCCTCGGGTGCGATGCTCGATATAACCGACGTGGTGAGAGGAAACGCCACGGAAGGGCCGGAAAAGAGCGAATCCAAGACGATTGAATCCAAAATGCGCCCCGACCAGCAGAATTTCTACTATATCGGCGAGGAAGGAAGCAAAAAATATTACGGCCTTCCCGCTTACGAAACGAGTATGAACCTCAACTACAACGTAAGCGTGTTCGAGAATAAAAATCTTTACTTTGCGGAAGGAACGGACGGACTTACGGAAACCTGGGACGAAGCGAAACTTAAATCCAAGGACGTTGAAGAGCTTTTCGTAAAGAGCAAAAACGCGAAGAAATCGAAAGGACCGGACGGAGTTGCCGATACTTACGACGACGGACTTCCCGCAACGTATAACGATTTTCAGGCTTTGCTCACCTGTATGGTAAGAAGAGCGGTAGTTCCGTTCATCTGGAACGCAACTTCCACCGATTATCTCACGGGACTTGCCAACGAAATGTGGGCGAACAACGAGGGTTACGAGCAGATGATGCTCAATATGAGTTTCTCCGGAACTGCCAAAAATCTCATCGAGATGGACGCAAACGGCAAAATGGTTATGGAAAACGGCGCGCCGAAGCTCCGCGGAGAAACGAAAATCACTCCCGCAAAGGCTTACGAACTCCATTCTCAAAAGGGCTTATACGACGCCGTGAGATTCGTTAAGATGATGATGGGAACGACCGAGGAAACCAACCCCGCAAGAGGAAACAACTATTTCTATAAGGAATCCTTCTCGATGGAATATAAAACCGCACAGGATTACTTCATTAACGGTAACGACAAAGGCAAAACCAACGGTCAGGACATCGCTATGATTGTAGAAGGAACGTGGTGGGAAAGCGAAGCGAGAGATAAATTCTCTTCCGATGACGACAGAAAGTCTGACGAGCGCAAATACGCTATTCTTCCTCTTCCCAAGGCGACTTATGCGGAAGTGGGCAAGGGCAACACCAAAATTTCCGAAAGAAATACGGTGGCGTTTATCAACAACAACTGCGCTTCCAACATAATCCCCGTTGCTAAGGAATTTTTGAAGTTTATTTATTCGGACAGCGCGATGAACGATTTCTCTATGGATACAGATATGCTTTTCGCTATGAATTATAAGCTCGAAGACGACACTTTGGCGGCAATGAGCCATTACGGCAGAAGCGTTTACGAGGTTACCCGCGCCAAAAACACCGATATGATGGAATGGAACCCGACGAGCGACGACGCTAAAAAGCGTACCGACCTTCTCGAATGGTCGTCTTACGGCTTCTCGCTTTCGAGCGGACTTACCAATCCTTACCTTTATTATAACGAAGAAACCACGAGAAACAAAACGGCTTTGGAATATTTTGAAGGAATTTACGGCAACTCCAAGGAGAGCTGGCCTATAAAATAAACTCGTTTCAAACGGTAAAAAAAGATGAAAAACGACAAGGATAACAACTTAATAAAACGCAACGGAAAAGTGTTTTTCTGGGTGATGGTGGCGTTGCCCCTTCTTCAATTTGCCGTTTTTTACGTTGCGGTTAACTTCAACAGCGTTTTGCTTGCCTTCAAATCCTACGAAAACTACACGGGAAAAATCGTGACGAGATGGATATGGTTTGCAAACTTCGAGGAAATTTTCAGGACGTGGCGGACGGGAACGATATTGCAGACGGCGGTTTTAAATTCGCTCAAATATCTTGCGATAGACGTTTTCGTCGTTATGCCCGTATCGATTATGTTCGGATATTACGTTTACAAGAATTTCGCTTTCAGCGGCTTCTTCAAAGTGTTGATTTTCGCGCCGAGCATAATCTGCATAATGGTTCTCGTTATATTTTTCAGGTATTTCGTCGAGGGCGCAATCGTCCAGATTGTGGAAAAAACGAGCGAAAAATACATATCGGGCATATTTTTCCAGCGTAAATACGCTTTCTATCCGCTCACGATATTTTATCTGATGCTCGGGTTCTCGGGAAATTTGCTGCTTTATATCAACGCGATGTCCAACGTGTCCGATTCCGTTATGGAAGCGGCTATGATAGACGGCGCAGGCGAGTTCAAATCGTTCGTTCACATAGTGATTCCCGCAATTTACAAAACCTGCGTCTCGCTGATAATAATCTCGATTGCCGCAGTCGGAAGCAATCAGGCGTACATTCACTCCTTTTACGGGAGCAAGAGCGCGCCGGAATATACGCAGACGCTCGGCTATCGTTTGTTTTACCTTGTGATAGGCGGCGGAAGCAACGGCGACGACCCGACGAGATACCCAATCGCGGCGGCTTACGGCGTTTTGATAACGCTTATAATCGTGCCGGTTACTTCCGTTGCGAAACGACTTCTTAACAAATTCGGACCGAGCGAGGAATGAGAAAATGAAAACCGCAAAAAAGAAATTATTCGGAAGCAAATCGGTTTTTGAAATCGTTTTGTTTATAGTTCTCGCCGTTTATTCGCTCGCTCTGATAACGCTCCTCGCGTGGGCGTTGATGACGTCGTTTAAAACCAAGGACGCTTACGACTTGAATAAACTTGCTTTTCCGTCGCCCTTTTCTTTCGATAGTTATATAAACGTCATAAGGGGAATGGCGAAGGGAATCAGCTCGAAAACGGGAAAAACGTATATTTACATCGAAACGATGGCTTTAAACTCCGTACTTTACGCAGGCGGCTGCGCGCTTTTCAATACGTTCTGCACGGCAACCGTTGCATACTGTACGTCGAGATATAAAGGGCCTGCGGCCTCGTTTATACACAATCTCGTTATCGTTTCGCTTATTTTGCCGATAGTGGGCAGTCTTCCCGCAACGCTCGAAATGGCGCACAACTTGAAGCTCGTCAATCATCTGTACGGAATGTACGTTTTGAAATTCAGCTTCAACAATATGTATTACCTTATATTTTTCGCGTTCTTTTCGAGTATGTCCTGGGGATATGCCGAATCGGCGTTTATAGACGGCGCGTCGCATTTCACGGTTTATTTCAGGATAATGCTTCCGCTTGCGATAAAGCTGTTCCTTACGGTATTCCTGTTATTCTTTATATCGTATTGGAACGATTACCAGACGCCGTTGATGTTTTTGAAAAATATGCCGACGCTCGCGCTCGGATTGTTCGCTTTTATGGACGGCGACGTGAAAAAACCGCCGAACGGCGTGGGCGAATATAACACCATTCCCGCGCAAATCGCGGCGGGCGTGATAGTTTTTGCGCCGGTGTTCGCGTTATTCGTAATTTTCAGAAATAAGATAATGGGCAACTTGACCGAAGGAGGAATCAAGGAATAATGAAAAAGAAGAACTTATGGCTGACAATATGCGCCGTCGCCTCGTGCGTCGCGCTTTCCGTTGTCGGAATAATCGCGGCTGCTGCGGCCTCGGGTAAACCCACGGGGGAAACGTTTGAATATTCCGAAGCGGCCCCGTTAAAATACAAAACCTACGTTTCCGATAACGGCTCGGCAAAGAAAGGATTGCTGTTATACGGTTACGATAACGGCGCGTCCGCGGCGTTTAAAGGCACGTTCAGCGGAGTTTTTGAAACGGAAACGAAAGCCGTTTCCACCGTCGGAGCGGTTGAACTTCGCAAATATTCGCTTAAATTTACGGATAAGGACTCCGGGCAGGCCTTTTTTGTGGAAATATCGCAGGGCGCAACGTCCTATTGCAACGTTTCCGTAGACGGCGACAAAGCAGGCGTGGCGTATTACAAAAACAACAAAGCTTACGGTTACACTTCCAAATATAACGACGAGGGCGTTTACACGTTTTTCGACGCGAACGGCCCGGTAAGCGTTAAGTTCGACGCGTCCTCGAAAGTGATTTCGGTGCGCGGAGAGAACGAATCTTACAAAGTCGTCTGGGATTTCGGCAAAACCGAAAACGACGGCAAGACGTTCGCTCACGAACTCACCGCTTTCGACAATTACACCGTGGATATTATCTTCGACGAAATCAAATCGGCGGGTAAAGGCGAACTTCTCGTTTATTCTTTCGGGGGAATATTCTTCGATTCCCGCGAGATAAAAAACGGATTGAGAATCAACGCCGGCGTGAAAGTCAAGGCAATCGTAGGTGAAAAATACGTCGTTCCCGAAGCGACGATTGAAAACGTTTTCGAGGGAAAAGTGAACGAAAAGGCAACCCTTAAAGTTTACGACGAAAACGGAGTTGCGGTAAACGGCGGCAAATACGAATTCACTCCCGAAAAAGCAGGGAATTATTACGCTTATTATTCTTATACGGACGGCGAAAACGAAGCTTCCGAATATTGCCTTATAGAGGCGATAAACGAAGAGGATATTTCTTTCAGTTTCGATTATTCGGGCGTGTTTGACGTTCCCGAAAACGTCGGATTGCACTCGAAGGTTTACCTCCCCTCGGCAAAGGCGAATTGCTCCTTGGCGGTTTCATCCGTTCCTACGGACGCCGTGGTCACGGTTTATAAGGACGGAAAGGCCGTGGACGGTTCTGAAAACTCGGAGGGCGGAAAATACTTCTCGTTCGACGCTTACGGAGATTATAAAATAGTTTATTCCGTTCCGACGTTCGGCGAACTCGTTAAGGAAGAGAAAACGGTCGTCGTTTCTTCCGCAACGGAGGGAATTTCGGCGGACGAAAAAATCGATTCGTTAGACGTTCTCGATTACGGCTCTATGCTTACACTTTCGCCCACGAAGGTTTACGTAAACGGCAAAGAGTTAACGGCGAAGTCGACCGTAAAATACCCCTCGGGAAAAACTGCGGACGCTTCCGAAGCGGTTTTGAACGAACTCGGGAAATACGTTCTTACGGAAACGTGGGAAGGCGGTTCGAGAGAAAAGACGTTCACGGTGAACGAAACCTATTCGAGCCTGTTTTCGGGAACGAACGCGGAATTCGGCGAACTTGCTTACAATAACTCTTACGTCGGACAAACGCTGGAAGTCAGCGAAACGCCGCTCGTTTACAATAAACTCATAAATCTTGCGGATAACAGATTCGACGAAACGCTTGAAGATAAAACGCAAAACGTTCCGCTCGTGGAACTCGTTTTCCAGCCGTCGAGAGGCGGACAAAAGGATTTGACGGGCTTGTTTATAGAGTTCGTTGACGCGCACGATTCTTCAAACTATATAAGTATAAGAGTAAAATATCAGGATTACGACAGAAACAAAAACAGAATAAGAACCAAAGCGAGCGGCCAGACGTGGGTGGGTTACTATTATAACTACCGCAACTCGGGAATGGAAGTTCACGACGCGCAAAGCCACGACGACGGCGGATTTATCGGCAACGGCACGTTCCTTCAATCCCTTAACGGCGTTAATTTCGACGAGTCCGTTATAAGGTTCTATTACGACTACGAGAAAAACTCGCTTTATTCCAAACCCGACCATCTGACGTCGGAAGATAACAGCGTCGTTCCGTGGCTCGTGAGAGATTACGACACCATCGACGAGAAGATGAGCGCGGGGCAAAACCCGTGGAGAGGCTTCACGAACGGCGAAGTTTATATGCGTATTTACGCGGCGGGTTTAAGCGGAACGGCTAAAATAGGGCTTCTGAACGTGGACGGCGACGTTCTCGACGAGAAATACGTAGACGACTTCGAGGGCCCGACGATTACGACGGAACTTCCCGACGGAGATAACGTTCCTTACGCAAAAGTGAACGAGGCTTACGAAATTTTCCCGTTTGCGGCAAAGGACGCTTACACCGGCTCGAAAACTTACGAACCGAAGGTTTATTTCGGCAAAACTTCCGTAAAAGTAACGGACGGCAAATTCGTTCCCGACGCGGAAGGGGAATACACGATAGTTTATAAGGCTTGCGATTATTACGGCAACGAATCGCAAAAAACCGTTAAGGTCATCGCGAAAAACGATTTGGATAAACTCACCGTTTCTCTCGCAAGCGAACTGCCGTCGGCTACGGAATACGGAAAGAAAATACGGATTCCCGAAGTTTATTGCGCAGGCGGCGCGGGCGGCATAAAAACGAGCGTTGCCGTCACCTGCAACGGCGAAAGCGTTCCCGTGGAATACGGAACGTTCCGCTGTATGAGAGAGGGGCGTTACCTCGTTAAAATCACCGCAACCGATTACGTCGGCACGACGACGACCGTAACCAAAGCCATAAGAGTTACGAAAGGCTCGAACCCCGTAATCGACGACGATGAAATACAGCTTCCGCCCGAATTCTTCGTGAACGAAAGTTACGACCTCGGAAAATACTCGGCTTACGTTTACGGCTCGAACGGAAACGAAGAAGTCGTTTCAAAAACGGAATTGTACGTCGACGGAAAGAAACTCGATTTGACGGACGGAATTTTCACCCCCGACGATTCCCTTGCCGGGAAGACGGTTAAGGTGAAATACGCGTTTAAGAGCGCGGCGGGCAACGAAAGTTCGTTTGAAGCGGAAGTTCCGGTTGTCAATCCTATGATAGGCTATTCCGGATTTATGAAGAACTATTTCATCGCAGAAGGCGGAGCAAACCCGGCTTGCGGCGCGGAAGGCCTTAACTTCGGCATTGCGGAAGGCGAAAGCGGAAAAATCACGTTCGCACGCAAAATTGACGAAAAATACGCTAAATTCTATTTCATTATAAAAGGCGAGAGATTTGCAAAGGGCTTCGATTCCTTCAAGCTCACTATGAAGGATTCCGCCGACCCGAGCTTAACGCTTACGGTTTCCGTAGAAAACGTTCAATCGGTATATTGGGCGAGAATTGCAGGCGGAGCGAGAACGGCGTTCACCGTAGAACCTAACGGCAACTTCTCGATAGTTTACGATTACGAGAATAAACGTTTCGTGGATTCTTACGGCTATTCTCTCGGCAAAATAACGACTTGCGACAACGGAAAACCGTTTGAAGGCTTCAAATCGGGCTTCGTTTACGCTTCGTTCGAGGTTGCCGGCGCAACCGAAAATCAGGTCGTTTTGTTGCAGATTGCAAATCAGATTATAAACGACACGAGTTACGATTTCATTCAGCCCGTAATCACGGTAAACGGTTACGTTTCCGGCAATTACGCTATGGGCGCAACCGTAAACCTTCCGTCCGCAACGGCGTACGACGTTTTGAGCGCGTGCGGCAAGGTTAAGGTTACGGTAACCTGCGGAAGAGAAACCGTAATCCGCAACAAGGACGCAAGCGAGCCGCTTTCGTTCGTCATCGACCAATACGGAGTTTATCAGATAGTTTATTCCGCAGAGGCCGACGATATGGGCGGACTTGCAAAGGTTACGCGCTTCGTTTATTGTTACGACACCGTTAAACCCGAACTCGAATTCGACGGAACGATTCCTTCGTCCGTAAAGAGCGGAACGGTCGTTAAGCTTCCGTCTTACACAATCGTCGATAACGGAGATATTTCAAGAGCAAGCGTTACGATTTACGTCTGCGCGCCGGACGGCGTTATGCGTAAGGTAGACGGCGGCAACGTTAAACTTACGGGCGCAGGAGAATATATCGTTTATTATCAGGTGACGGACGAAAACGGAAACCTTAAAGTTTACACGTTCAAAGTCCGCGTAGAATAATCGGGAGAAAAAGATATGAAAAAAGGAAAATTTACCCGCATCGCGGCAATGCTTCTGACAGTTTCCACGTTCGTTTTTGCGGCGACTTCTTGCGGAAAAACCAACGAATCGGGGAACTCCGGCAAAGAGCCGACGGGCGGCAGCACCGTTATAGATTACGAAAGAGCCGAAGCTATGCTTCCCGATAAAATCGCCGAAACGGGCGTGAATATAATCGAAAACGGACGGAGCGACTATAAAATAGTCGTTCCCGAAAACGCGGACGCGCTTATTTCCTTCGCAGCGAAGGAAATGCAGACCTTCATAAAGGATTCCGCAAACGTGGAATTGCCGATTGTTCCCGATACTGGCGTAGACTTCGACGAAACGGCGAAATATATCTCGGTGGGGCAAACCTCGGTTTTCAAAGGCTCGGGGCTTACGATAACCGACGATATGAAGGACACCGGATATTATATGAAGAGATTCGGCAACGTCGTCGTTATCGTTGCGAAAAACAGCAACGGTTCGCTTTCCGCCGTTTACGACTTTTTGAACTACGAAATAGGGCTTGAAGTTTACGCGACGGACGAACTTACTTACGAAAAGAAGAGCGTAGTGCCTCTTCTCGATTACGACGTGAAGTTTATCCCCGTTCTCGACAGGCGTAAAATCCTCGCCGAAGCGTTCGACGCAAGCGACGTTTACACCAAGAGAATGAGATTGTGGTCGTGGTTCGGCCTCGGCGAATGGATAACCTTCGCGCATACGACGGTTGAAAAATTCTTACCGAAGGACAAATATTTCGAGGCTCATCCCGAATGGTATTCGGAATCGCAAACGCAGGTTTGTTATTCCAACGCGGAAATGCGCGCGGAGATGGAAGAGGCGATAAAGTCCTATATAAGTTCCAGTCCCGACGGATTTTACGTTATGATAGGCCACGAGGACGATAAGTTTATGTGCGGTTGCGATAACTGTGTTGCCGAACGCGAACTTATGGGCGGCTTTGGCGGGCAGGAACTTAACTTCACCAACAAGGTTGCCGAAGAACTCGAACCGTGGCTTGCCGAAAACTATCCCGACAGAGAAATTTATTTCGTGTTCTTCGCTTATCAGACGTCCGAAGAGCCTCCCGCAACTTACGACGAAGCTACGGGGAAATGGACTCCCGTCTGGAAAGATTTCAAGGTAAACAAAAACGTAAAAGTTATGTGCGCTCCCGTTTACACCGATTTCTCCCAGAACTTAACCGGCGAAGCCAACGCTTCGTATTACAAAAATATGAAGGGCTGGTCGGAGATTTTCAAACAGGCGGGCGTTGACGACGGACTCGTTATATGGACGTACAGCACCGCCGCCACGAGTTATTTCGCAACGATAAACAACTTTGCGATTTCGGGCGAGCATTACAGAACGCTTGCCGACCTCGGCGCGGTTTACGTTATGGACCAGAACACCGCGGACTCCAACCTCCCGATGCTCGAACAGCTCAAACTTTACACGATGTCCAAGATGATGTATCGCAGAGATTACGATTACAACGAACTCGTGGACGATTTTATCGAGCATTATTACGGTGCGGCGGCAGACGAAATGAAAGAATACTACGAGCTTATCCGCGCGAGATATAAATGGCTGAACGATAATTTGTCGTTTACCGGAAGAATTTTCACGGATACGACGTTGTCTTCTTACTGGCCTCGTCCGGTCGTTCAGGAAATGCTCGACGTAATCGACAGAGGGCTTGAAAAACTCGAAACGATAAAGACGAGCAGCCCCGAAAGGTACGACGTTCTTTACGCAAGGCTTAAACGCGAAAAACTTTCGCCTATATACTTTATGTTTGAGTACTATATGGATTATCTCACACAGGACACGAAAGAAGAGTATCTGAACGATATGGAAGTTTACACGGCGAAGTTCAACATTCTCGGCACGCGTGAGGGCGCGAACAATATGCTTTCGAAAATCGAAGGCTGGAAGAGCCAAATTTACGGTTAAGGAGCTGATTATGAAAAAAATAATACAATCTGCGATTGCTTTAATCGCGGCAATATCGATGTGTCTTTGCGCCGCTTCGTGCGGGAAAAAAGGACAGAGCGACGGCGAATCCTCCAAACCTTCCTCCGAGCCGATTTCGGAAAGCGTGAGGGAAAATATTTCGATTTCGTTAAACGAAACCACGCATAACGCCGTGGAGGACGACGTTTTCAACCTTACCGCAACCGTAACTCCCGCGCGTTCCGTGCGCTGGTCCACGAGCGACGATAAAATCGCCGCCGTGAGTTCAAGCGGCAGAGTTATCGCGAAAAAGGCCGGCACGGCGATTATAACCGCCGACGCGGACGGATTTAAAGCTACCTGCGAGGTTATCGTTGCCGCCGCCGAGAAAAACGAATATTACGTTTTAACGGACAAAACGGCATACCTTACGGCTATCGGAACGGCAAACAAAAAGACGATAAACGCAAAAGCATACTTATCGGACGAAAACGGCGAAACGGAGCTTACGGGCGAAACGTTTAAGTTTGAAAGTCTGGACGAAACCATCGCCACCGTTTCCGAAAACGGGGAAATAACTCCCGTTTCGCTCGGAACGACGGAAATAATAGTTTCGGGCGCAAAAGCGAACGCTTACGTCACCGCGGACGTTTACACCGCGGCCATAACCACGCCTTACGAATGGCTCGATATGTTCAAAGAGGACGAAAAACACGAAGATAGGTATTATCTCGAAAACGACATCGATTTTAACGGCGTGACGTACGATTTGGGCAGAGACGTCCCTATATTCAGCGCGGAAGTCAACGGAAATTATCACACCGTGAAAAACGTTACGGAATGGAGAGATAAAAGATATTCCGATTCTATGAAAGACGCTTATCAGGGTTTATTCGGCGCGGACGTTTTCGGAATGAGGCTTAAAAACATATCTTTCAAAAATATTCGTTTCACCAAGAGCGATTGCGCGGTTATATGCGATTCGATGCGTATGCACCCCGGAAATTACAAATGGGGCGATAAGCTTTACGAAACCAAGCTTTCCAACGTGAATATCGAGGCGATTTACGCCGTTGACGGTTCAGGGCTTATCAAAACTCTTTACGGCGGAAGTATGGAAAACGTGTTCGCGTATCTCCGCAAAAGCGACGGCTCGCAATTCGGCTCCGGCTTCAACTGCGTCGTAACCGAAGATTACCTGAACTGGCAACTCGGCACGAGCGAGTTCGCAAACGTGATAGTTTACGTCGACGGCGGAACGAAGTGGGAAAAGAGACCCTCTTCAATCGGAATATCGTTAAAGGATTCGTATATATCCGCCACGAGACAGGACGCTTTGTACAGGGCGTTTACCACGCTTAATAAAAACGTGTGGAAACTTTCAGAGAAAAATCTACCCGAATTAAAGGGCGATTTATAAAATCTTCACGATTTAAAAAAATATAAGGAGAAAAAGATGAAGATGAAGAAAAACTTCCGGATTATTCCGGTACTTGCACTGTTGTTTTCTTTGTGTCTCGTTTGCTTTGCCGCGTGCGGCGAAACTACGGATAACTCAAAGAAGTACTCGGTAACCTTAACCGCGTGCGTCGGCGTTACGGTCGACCACCCGAAAGAGGTTAAGGAAAACGACGATTTGTCCTTCACCGTAACGCTCAACGAGGGTTACGAAGGCGAATTGGCCGTTAAGGCCACCGTCGGCGGAAAAGAAGTCGGCGTGAAGAAAGGCGAAAATGGCGCGTACACGGTTGAAAAAGTCAACGGCGACGTCGTTATCACCGTTTCCGGCGCGAGAAAACAGGTCAACTCGTTCTCCGTAACCGTTGATAAGTGCGACGGCGCAACCGTTTCCGGACTTGACGAAACGGTTTCCAAGGGCGGAGTGCTTACTTTCTCCGTCGGCGTTGAAGAGGGTTACGAGGGAACGCCCGTCGTAAAAGCCACGGTTGGCGGCAAGGAAGTTTCCGTTGCCGACGGACTCGGCAATTTCCTTTCGATAAGCAATATCGGCGGCGACGTCGTGATAAAGATTACCGGGCTTACCAAAAAGAATCTTGCCGTAACCAAAACCGCAGGCGAGGGCGTTACGATTAGCGGTAACGAAACCGTCGTTTACGGTGAGGATTACACGTTCACCGTCACGCTTGCCGAGGGTTATAACGAGGCGGAAGTTGCCGTAACGGTGAACGGCAAAGTTGCCGAATACGTTTTAAAAGACGGCGTTTACACCGTTAAAGCCGTTAAAGGCGCAATCACGGTAGACGCAAAAGCGAGCGGAAAGAAAGAATATGCTATCGATTTCAGGTCTGAAAGCGAGCATATCGTTTTCCCCGAGGAAGCGAAAGCTAAATACGGCGAAACTTACACGTTCGACGTCGTTCCCGCAGAAGGATACTTTTTCGAGGGCGACGTCGTCGTAAAGGCAAACGACGTT
Source organism: uncultured Clostridia bacterium (assembly GCA_937915565.1). GTDB lineage: Bacteria > Bacillota > Clostridia > Christensenellales > Borkfalkiaceae > UBA10281. The sequence goes on from CALDMH010000117.1 coordinate 21,551, forward strand.
GAAATTTCCAAAAACGCCGACGGCAAATGGGAAATTGCAAATATAATCGAATATCAGGACGTTGAAGTTATCGCAACCGTTAAAGAAATTACGTTCGCCGTTACTTACGTTGCCGACGTTGAGGGCGGCCTCGGCGAACAAACCGTAAAACATTACGCTTATTTCGCAACCACCGTTAAATTCAAGGTTACTCTCGCTTCCGATTACAGTAAATCGGCTATCGTCGTGGCTTATTCTTACGGCGAGAACGAACCGCAGACTTTAAAGGCAGACGAAGAGGGATATTATTCCTTTGAAAACGTTAAAGCCGACGTTAAAATTCACGTCACGGGGCTTACGCTCGACGTTTACACCGTCAGCTTCAAACTCGGCGACGAGGTTAAACACACCGCCAAAGTCAACGTTCACGAAAAACTCACCGAAGAGCAGCTTGCCGCCGCAGCGGCGGAAGTCGTTAAAAACAGCGAATACAAGTTCGTTAAATGGGCGGAGGATACCGACGTTGAAATCACCTCCGATTGCTCGTTCAATGCCGTAACGCTTTGGGGCGAAAATACGGGAAGCAAATTTATAAGAGAAGAAAAGAAGAAACTCACCGCTTCGGAAGATACCGAAACCGCCGCGCCCGCAAACTTTGAAAAGGTTTACAAATACGTTTGGGACGTTAACGAAACCGCCGAAGGTAAAAAAGAATACGAAATGCCGAACGCAAACTCTTTCTCGGCGTTAAATATCGCGAAATACGAGAAAGTATCCTTCAAACTTATGGGCAATCACTGGGTGTTGCTGGGCGGTTGGGATTTCGCAAATATTTTCTCCGACTGGGCTGAATTCACGATTGTTAAAAACGACCGCGCAAATTACACTTTAACCGTGACCTGTGGCGAAAAGAACTACACCGAAACGCTTAAAGGTGAAACGTTTGCCAATATGTTCGTTAGCTTCTCTGCCGGCATAGTTTCCTCCGTTGAGGACGCCTACACTTTGTGGATAACCGAAATAAGAGCCGTTGAGGACGCCGATTACGTTCCCGCGGAAGCGAACGGACAATTCGTCGGAAATCCGCTCCGAAGCGATAAATATCTCGGCGACGCGGAAAACGTCGTAGCTCCTATGGGTTATGAAAACGTTTATATCGCAAAAGACCCCGATATGGCGGAAATCGATATTTCCAAATATTCCGAAGTCCGTATGGGCATCATTATGAACGGTTATTATTTGTTTAAACCCGACTGGTCTGCAATGGCCGATAAACGCGGCGTATGGCTCGAAATCAAGCTTACGAAAACCGCGGGCGTTTGGAACGTTACGGTGAGCAACCTCTATCAGGGAGGCACGTTATATTCCACGACCTCGGAAAGCAACGTTTTGAAGGAAATCGTCACTTGGGGCTTCTTCCTTGCTTCCGACGAAAACGCGCAGATGCTTTACGTCACCGAACTTCGCGGAACGCTCGACCCTGCTTACGGAGTTATCGACGAATCGATTTTTGCGGGCGGAGTTAAAAACGAAACCGAAACCGTTCCCGACGGTTACGACAGCCTTTACGAATACGACCACGCCGGCGCGACGACGGAAGATAATTACGTTCCCGTTCCGTTTGCGGATATATCGATTGAAGAGTACGATACGGTTAAATTCGTTGTTTGGAGCGACCAGGAGTTGTTCTTCGGCGGCGATTGGAGCATTTACGTAGACCGTAACCAAAAAGCCGAGATAACTCTTACGAGAACGGAAAACGGCTGGAAGATAGCTTGCAGCGTAAAAGTCAACGGCGGCGATTCGTGGCTTGCGGAGGAACATCAGGGCAGCAAGCTCGGCGATATTTTCGCAAACTGGAAAATCCACGAAAGATATTGCGGACAGGGGCAGAACCACTTCTACGCAACTAACTTAATCACTCATAAAATTGCCGGATAATCGGCTTATAGCGAGCCTTTCTTCGGGCGAAAGCCCGAAGAAAGGTAAATTGCGTTAATACGGAGGAGCGCGGCGTGATTTGTTTACAGCTCGACATTGCGAGGCAAAAAGAGAGCCTTTCGTTTATCGAAGACTATTTTAAAAAAGCAAAGCTATGGGGATACGATACGATTATCCTTTACCTTGAAAACGCCGTCAGAACGAGCGTTACCTCCGATTTTTCGGTTGAAGAAACCTATTCAAAAGACGAAATAAAACGAATCGTCGGGTTTGGTGAGAAATTCGGGTTGGAAATAATTCCCGCCGTGGAAAATCTCGGGCATCTCGAAAGGTTTTTCGCATACGAAAATTGGCGCGAAGTCAGGGAATGTGAAAACGAGCATACGGACGGCAGGGGTTTCGATTCCGATTTTTACGGCTCGTGCGGTTGTCCGTCGAACGAAAAACTTTACGAACTTACGGACGCTTATATAACGGAAGTGGTTTCGCTTTTCAAGTCGGCTTACGTTCACGCGGGGCTTGACGAGGTTTTCGATATGGGCGTATGCCCGAAATGCCGAAAAAGGCTTAAAAACGGCGAAAGTTTATCCGATATTTTCTTAAAACACGTTTTGCACACCTACAATCTTTTAAAATCGCTCGGCAAAACGATGATGATGTGGGACGATTTTTTCGAGTACGTCGATATCGTCGAAAAGTTGCCGAGAGATATTATTTTGTGTAACTGGAATTACGGATATATCGATTACGAGCCGAGAGGCCACTGGACGGGCAGAATAAAAAAGGACTGGTTCAGGCTGTACGATAAGCTCGGTTTCAGGTATATATTCTGCGTTTACGCGCACAGGGCGTCGTCGTTATACAACGCGGATTCTTTTTATCGCTATGCGAAAAAGCATAAGCCGTTCGGCGCGATTTGCACGGCGTGGTGTCGTCAGGACAGTTTTTATCTCGGGGCTTATCCGTTTATGGCTTACTGCGGCAATCTTTGGTCGGGGAAAAGCGACGACGCGGAAGAAGTTTTTAAGAGCGTTTTGAAAAACGAAAGGCTTGCGAAAATCGTTTCGTCGTTGAGCGTTCCGGATACGGGCAGAAACGTGGCCGTTTCGCAAGTGGCTGAATGCAGGTATTTTTCGCTCGAATGTTACGAAACGCAGCTTAAAAACGCGATTTTTCAAATCGGGGAGAATATGCCGTCCGCAGGCGAAGCTTACGATATTGCGGCCGATATAAAGGATTACGTCACGGAAATTTATTTAGGACTTCGGCTTAACGCCGTAGCAAACGAGGTGGCGGATAATTACGAACTTTGCTTAAATACGGACGCGCTCGCCGAGGAATTGAAGGAAATATCCGAAAAATATAAAGAAATTTACGAAAATAAACTCGCGCTCTGGAAAAAGTACAGAGGGGAGATTTTAAGCGAGGGAAACGCGCTCGAAAAAAAGTATTCGGGTATAATAAAATCCGTAAACGAGCAGGTTAAAATTCTCGAAAAGAACGAAAATCGCGCCGTTCTCGCGTTGGAACAAATGTCGTTCGACGCGTTCGGAACGCCGAAATGCTCCGTTGTTGCGGGCTACCTTGGCGGCGAAGAGAAGATTTTCGAGGGCGCGTTGAAACCGTCTACGGTGGCTTTTGAACAAAGCGGCTGTTATTATCACAGGTTCTCGCTCAAACCGCAAAAAATCGAGTATTTGCTATTGAATTTTTACGGAGAAAGCGCGAGTTATCCTCAATACGTTTCGTACGTTTTAAACGGCGTAAAATACGTTCCCGCAAGCGTGGAAAAACTTTGCGGAGAGGTTTACGACGAACGAAATCTATTTGAGAACGACACCCGCTTCGCGCGGTTCGGCATTGACGACGGGGCGAAGCATTTCAACGATATAAAGCTTGCGAAAAAACCGAACGTTGTGAAAATAACGTTCAAGGAATTTTAAGATGACGAAAACGTTTTTTAAAGATAAATTACAGGTAGAAATATTTGAAAACAGGACGCTTATGGGCGAAGCCGCGGCAAGGGATATTTCGGCAAAGATAAAAGAACTTCTTGCAAAAAAGCAGGAAATCAATATGATTTTTGCCGCCGCACCCTCGCAAAACGACGTTTTAAAGGCGTTGGTCGAAGATAAAACAATAGAGTGGAACAGGGTGAACGCCTACCATATGGACGAATATATCGGGCTGGATAAGGACGCTCCGCAAGGCTTCGGCAACTTTTTGAAAGCGCATATTTTCGGGCTTGTGCCGTTCAAAAGCGTTAATTATATAGATATTACGGCAACCGAACCCGAAAAAGAAGCCGAGAGATACGGCGAGCTTTTGAAGGCAAACCCCACGGATATTGTGGTTATGGGCATCGGCGAAAACGGCCATATCGCTTTCAACGACCCGGGCGTTGCGGATTTTAACGATAAAAAGGTTGTAAAACCCGTTAAACTCGACGAAATTTGCCGCA
>CALDMH010000118.1 GCA_937915565.1 uncultured Clostridia bacterium
CGGATATTTTGAGTGCCGTAACCGACCATTTCTGAACCGGAACTCTCAATAAGCGCCTGCGCCTCGTTAATTCGTTCTTCAACGCTTATTTCATCTTTTTCACCGAAAATCGGTACAATTAAATATACTTTTTCAGTTATTTTTTTATCTATCATTGTCGTTTTCTTCATTTTTATTGTGTAATTTTACTATTTCAGCCGAGAGTTTTCTTGAATCCTGACTTATCGCGGCGTAATGCTTTCGCGTCGTGTTTACGTCCTTATGACCTAAAAAATCCGCCACGGCGTAAATATCGCCCGTTTTTCTATATAAATCCGTTCCGAATGTGCTTCTCAATTTGTGCGGGGTAATCTTTTTTAACGGCGTAACTTCCTTGGCGTAATTTTTAACCAGAACCTGAACGGCGCGGGTAGAGATTCTCTGATTTTTCAGAGATATAAAAAGAGCGTTTTCATCTCTCGGAAGCCCTTCTATCTCATAGCGTTCGTCGAGCCAAGCGTAAAGAGCGTCTTTAACTTCGTCGTTAAAATAGAGTATCGTTCGATTTCCGCCTTTTCTCGTAACGACGAAGCTGTTGTTATCGAAATCGAAGTCGTCTACGTTAAGTCCCACAAGTTCGCTTATACGGATTCCCGTACCCAAAAACAACGATAAAATGGCGAAATCACGCGTTTTTAATTTGTTGTGAAAAGCCTGTTTTCGTCCGGAAAAAGCGTTGTCGGACTCGGCAAAGTCGAGTAGTTGTTCAACTTCGTCGTCTTCAAGGCGAATTATTTCTTTTTCGTGAAGTTTCGGCGTTTCGATTTTTGAAGCGACGTTTGCTTTTATCATATCGCGATTGAAATAATAACGATACATAGCGCGTATCGTGGCAAGTTTACGAGCTTTTCCTCGCTCGTTGCAGGAAACGCTTTTCCCGTTTATCTTGTAATGCGATAAATAGTTTAAAAAACGTTCTATATCAACGGCTTTAAGTTCGTCGAGAATCGTAATATCCATTTTTTCCACGCCTATTTTTTTAACTTCGGACAAATAATTGAAAAAAACGCGCAAATCGTAGGCGTAATTCAATCTTGTCAGAGATGACGTGTTGTTAGCGATTCCATAGAAGAAATCGGAAATAAAATTGGGTAAATCGGCGAGTAGAGCGTCGATTTTATCGTTTGTAATTTCGTTGCGCATCGAAAAATAATCGTTTTTACCTGCCATAATGTCTCCTTTGAACGTTTCGCAAAACACAAGTTTTGCGCAATGATAACTTGCAGTTATTTTAACATACAAAAAAAAATAAATCAACTTTAAAAAGGAGCTATCTATGAAATACGTTCAAAAAAATAAAGACGTTGCAACGAGCGAAGCTAAACCATATTTGCTTACGGTTAATTACGAGCTAAAACCATTCCTTGCGGACTGTGTAGAATTTGACGGAAAAATACTTGAACCTATTTTACTTTCAAACTATCAAAAAGATTTTCTTAATTCATTCGGTAGGACTTTTTGGATTGTTTCATATTTACCGTCTTCGGTAATTCGTTCGCTCGTACGAACTTTGGACGGTCTTACGCATTTTGCGTTTTGTACTCACGACAGGGATATAAACGCTGACGGCGAGGTAAAAAAGGTGCATACTCATTTGTTGCTTTATTTTGAGGAGCGTGTTTCTTCGTCTTTCGTTGCTTTTTGGTTTCATACGCTCGAAATAAAGATTATTTCCCGCACGAACGTTTCCAACGAGTGGAATTACCTCATTCACGATAGCGAAAATTGCCGTAAAGAACGCAAGTTTCTCTACTCTACTGACGACAGGTTCACCGATAACGCTTCTTATTGGCTTCAACGTTGCTCAAATAT
>CALDMH010000119.1 GCA_937915565.1 uncultured Clostridia bacterium
CAATTCCGTGGTTTTTCGTTACTCTTTCGCAAAAGCGAAAGAGTGAACTTCCTTTTCGGAAGTGACGCGATTGCGGACTTTAAGTTAAAAAATAAGAAGTCGGCGTGTCCGAACAATCGCTGTTCCGTCGCTCCGCTCCTTACAAATCTTTAAAGTCGGGAAAAAGGCAACGTTTCTTGCGTTAATCAAAAATTTAAATAAAGAACCACGGAAAACAATTCCGTGGTTTTTCGTTACTCTTTCGCAAAAGCGAAAGAGTGAACTTCCTTTCCGGAAGTGACGCGATTGCGGACTTTAAGTTTTAAAAAATAAGAAGTCGGCGCGTCCGAACAATCGCTGTTCCGTCGCTCCTATTCTTCGAATTAACCGGATTATACAAGAAAAAAAGGAGACGGCTTAAAGAAACGATAATTATGGAAGAAACAATTCTGTGAGATGAAAATTTGGCGCAGACTTGCGACGACTTCGTAAGCCTTGCCGAGAAACTCCCGCTTATCGTCACATACTATATTTACTTCAAATAAAAAATCCGCCGGAAAAGCGGATTTTTTGTTTTTATAACTTGTTTGCCTTGCGGAATTCACTGGGGGACATATCCATAAATTTCTTGAACGTGCGGTTGAAATGGCTTATGCTGAGAAAACCCATTTCCTGTGCAACTTCGGTGATGGTTTTATCGGTGTACAAAAAGGCGTCTTTTGCAATGTTGATTTTGACCGACGAAACGTACTCGATTATCGTATACCCCGTATGATTCTTGAAAATTCGCGATAATCGCGAGTAAGAATAGGGCGTGTATTTGGCAAGGTCGGCAACGTTATCGAAATCAAGGTGAGGGTTGTTCAGCATCGTTAGAAAATTGTTGAACCAACCCGGGTTTTGCTCTTTCAGGTTGTACGCCGAAAAAATGAACCTGTCTATTACTCGATTTAAGATAATTTTCGTTTGAAATCGGCGGGCTTCCGTATCAAGAGTGTTTGCCTGAATGGAAAGAATGGTGGGAATAATGCTCGTAATGAATTCTACGGGCAGTCTTTCCGTAAGCAACTTGTCCGAGTTAGACAATTCATCGTATAAATTGTCTCCGTAAAGGGCGCAAAGTTTTTGCATATATTCGTTTTTTACCGTAAAAGTGAGCGTTTTTACGTTCTTTCCGCTTTCAAAAGTAAAATAATGCGCGTCGGTAGGTTTTATAAGGCAAGCGTCGCCTATTTTCATCGAATAGGTTTTTCCGTTTATCGTGTGGATAAGCGCGCCGTCGGTAACGATAAATATTTCCCAGTGGTCGTGGATATGACAATACGGGAAAGGTATGCTCAGATAGTTGAACGACACTTCGTCGTCGGGGTGCGGTGAGTCCAAAGCGTATTTGCATATTCGATCGGGCTTTTTTATGAAAGGCGTTTTAATAGTTTGACGGTTTTTCATAAAAAAAGTGTAGCAAAGAACGATGCGTTTGTCAAACGGAGAAATATGCAATTTGGCAGTTTTTGCAAAATATTCTATTGAAATGGCGAAAATCAATAAAAAAATAGCATAATAAGGCAAGAATAGAGCATAAAAGTTGTTGAATTGAGGTGTTAAAGGAAGTATAATTGCACTTGTAAAATGCGTTATTATCGAAAAAGTTTAGAATTTGCGGTTTATAAATATTCGGCTGCGTTTTTTCGGCTGAGAGAATATAAGCGATAAACGATTTTAAGATTTATAGGAGAAAATGGTGAAAAAAATAGATTTTTTAATCGAAGGCGACGGCGTTTTAAGGCTTAAACCCACTTGGGTTCCGAGAAGTTTTTGTCGCCCGGGCAAAAGAATTAAGTTGCACCCGGATGATTATTACGTTTTAGGGCTTGAAAAAGGCGGAATAGACGAAAGATGGTTTGCGTCCACAACCTGGGCGGAGAACGGTCCCGGCACTCCCGAGGACGAGGGGCTTTCCTACGTCGTTTCGGCGGACGGAAAGGAGCAGGTTTTGCTCCGCGATATGGTGGACGAGCTTAAAGGCGAGATAATCGGTGAAAACCTTTGGAATAAATACCGTAAATGGCCGATGTTCTCCAAATTTTTCGATAATGCGGGTCCGCTTCCGCATCATATCCATCACCGAGACGAACACGCAAAGAGAGTGGGTTGCGACGGGAAACCCGAGATGTACTTTTTCCCTGCGCAGATGAATAATTACGGCGCGGAATTTCCGTACACGTTTTTCGGTCTTAATCCCGACTGCAAAAAAGAAGATATAAAGAAATGTCTTGAAAACTTTGCCAAGGGTGATAATCACCTGCTTGATTATTCACAGGCGTACAATATAGAACTCGACACCGGCTGGGACGTTCCCCCGGGAGTTCTGCACGCGCCTGCAAGCTTGTGTACGTACGAGCCGCAGTTTGCGTCGGACGTATACGCAATGTATCAGTCGGTTTTGCTCGGCGGACATTGCGTTCCCGAAGATTTGCTTTGGAAAAATTGTCCGCCCGAAGAAAAGGGTAATTTCGATTATCTTATGGACGTTATCGACTGGGAAGCCAACGTCGACCCCAAGTTTAAAGAACATCGTTTTATGCGCCCGATAGTGGACGAAGAGGACGATAAGCATAAGGAAGAGTGGATTTGTTATAAATCAAAACTTGCCTGCGCGAAGAGACTTACCGTTTATCCCGGTCAGACGGTTACCGTAAAGGACGGCGCGGCTTACGGTTTTATTCTTATAGAAGGCCATGGCAAATTCGGTAAATGGGACGTCGAAACGCCAACTCTTATAAGATACGGCGAACTTACGAACGACGAGTTTTTCGTAACCGAAAAAGCGGCGAAGAAGGGGATAACGATAACGAACGAAAGCAAGACGGAAAATATAGTAATGCTCAAACATTTTGCGGAAAACCCCGACCTTAAATTTTGAAAATGAACAAAAAAGACGCAGGCAAACAAGTCGTTTCCGCTTACGACGTAGTTTTTGAAAGCGGAAAAGAAAAGGGTAAGCAAGGCATTCTGGTTAACGTCGGCGTGCTCGAAGTGCTTTTTAATAAGACGAACGCACTTGACGTGGTGTGGGTAAAGTACGAGGGTAACAACGTTTCTTTTTTGTCGAAAAACGGGCTTAATTCCAATATCGGCGAATTTGCGGATAAATTCGAGGGCGGTTTTTTATACACCTGCGGAACGGATAACGTAAGTTCCTGCGTCAACGGCAAACCCGTTCACGGCAGCTTGCATTACAGTCCTGCCGAAAAGGTTTGCGTTACGCTTTCCGACGATAGTGCGGAAATTTTCGGAATTGTGAGACAAACCGCGCTTTTCGGGGAAAATCTTACGATTAAGAGACGTTTTACCGTTAAGGAAAACGAAATAACGATATGCGACACCGTTTGCAACGAGGCGTATACCGAAGCAAAATACGTTTTGCTTTATCACACTAATTTCGGTTATCCGTTTTTAAACGAGAACTTGAAACTTGAAATTCCGTTTGTTAAAAGCGAAGGTCTCACCGATTATGCGAAAAGTCGAGCGGATAAGCAGTTGCAAATAACCGAACCGATAGACGGCGGTGACGAAGAGGTTTTTTACAATACGCTCGAAAAGGGTGAAGTAACGCTCACAAACGACGATTTGAAAATACGCATAAAAGTAATATACGACGTTGAGGATTTCCCGGTTTTGTTGCAATGGAAAAGTATGATAAGCGGGGATTACGCGCTCGGTATAGAACCGTCGTTTACGAGATTCGACGATTTTAAAATGCGCACGCTTTCGCCGGGCGATAAAAGACAATACAAAATCAAATATACTTTCGGCGGATTTTAAATCGCAACTTAATAACCGGAAATGAAATGGTATAAAAAAATTTATAGAAGACAACTTACCGATATGCACGTTGCGGACGACAAAAGCGAATATCTTTCGGCGTTCGACGAGGAAAAGTATTTTGCTTGCTTAAAAAAGGCGCATATACAAAGCCCGATGATTTATCTGCAATCGCATACCGGTTTATGCAATTATCCGACGACCGTTGCAAGAACGCACGCTAAAATGGCGGGCGAAAATAACGGTATAAAAAAACTTATAGAGCTTTGTAAAAAAGACGGACTGAAAGTCGTAGGTTATTACAGCCTTATATTCAACAACGTGGCGGCGGACGCACACCCGGATTGGGAAATGCGCTATGCCGACGGCTCGACCTGGCGCGATAAAGGGCAAAGATACGGCCTTTGTTGCCCGAACAACGTTGATTATAGAAAATTCGTTAAAGATAACGTTGCCGAGCTTGCCGCTTATTTTACCGGCCTTGACGGAATATTTTACGATATGCCGTACTGGGAAGTTGCCTGCCGATGCGAATCGTGCAAAAAAAGATATAAAAAAGAAACCGGCAGAAATTTGCCCGAAAAAGAAGATTGGAACGACGATAACTGGCTGCTTTACGTAAAAAAACGCCAGGATTGGATGGTGGACTTCGTAAAATACGTTAAAAAACTATCAAAAGCCGTTATGCCGAAAACCACCGTGGAATTCAACTTTGCCGCGGTTATAGGTTGCGATTGGCTTGGCGGTTCTACCGAGGGAATAAACGACGAGTGTGAGTTTACCGGCGGCGATTTGTACGGCGACCTTTACAGTCATTCATTCACGGCAAAATACTATTACGGCATAACCAGAAATCAACCGTTCGAGTATATGACCTGTCGGTGCAACAAGAATTTGAGAGAGCATACGATAACGAAACCGCAGGAAATGCTTGACGCCGAGATAATGCTTACTTGCGCGCACCACGGCGCAACGCTCAACATAGACGCGATAAACCCCGACGGCACGCTTGACGAAAGGGTGTACGAAAAAGTGGGCAAGGCCTTTGAAAAACAGACGCCGTATGAAAAATATATGGCAAAAGGCGAACTTTATGCCGAAGTAGCCGTGTATTTCGACAGCAATACGATGTTTGAAGAACCGTATGCGAAAACGTACAATAAACTTTGCGCGGTAAACGCCCACAAAACGCTTGTGGAAAAACACGTTGCGACTGCGGTTGTCGCAAACGGAAATTTAGAAAATCTCGAAAAATATCAAATGATAATCGCGCCGTGTCTGCAAGATTTTTTAAACGACGAACCGCTTAAATTTATAGAATACGTTAAAAACGGCGGAACGCTTTATTTGTCCGGCAGAAGCGATTCGAGGCTTATGAAGGAGTTTTTCGGCGCGAAGTTTATCGGTTATACTTTCGGCGACAGTAAGTTTCCGCATATATATAAGGGATATAACGAAGTTCAGGCGTACGTTGCGCCCGACGGCGAGTATAAAGAGATATTCGGCGAATTCAACGAAAAATATCCTTTGCCGATAACCTACAAAATGCCGATATATAAAACGGGCGGCAACGTTAAGGCGAACGTCGTTCTGCCTTATACCGACCCTGATAACAATCGGTCTTTCGCGTCGATTCACTCGAATCCGCCTGCGGAGAAGACCGATATTCCCGCCGTCGTTGAAACGTACTACGGGAAGGGAAAGGTTATATGGAGCGCTGCGCTTATCGAAAACGACGAAAGGACGAATTTTAAAGACGTTTTCGGGAAAATCGTTCTTGCAAACGTTAAACCGAAATACGAGATTGTCGCAAGCAAATTTATAGAAAGCGTGATTTTCGAGGATAAAAACGAAGTTTATATAAGCCTCGTCAATCTTGATTCGAGTTACGAAAAGATTGAAAGAAGCGTCGAAATCATCGCTTGCGATTGTCTGAAAGCAAAGAGATTGTCCGATAACGAAAGGTTAAAAATATATAACGGAAAAATAACCGTCGGAGTTATCGGTTTCGAAATGATAAAATTAACGTTTTGATATAAATAATATTATGACTAAAAATACACGATGTGTATAGGAGGTAAATATGAGAAAATTATTAGTTGCATTGCTTGTCGTTACGTTATCGGCAGCATTTATCGTCGGTTGCGGCGAAACGGGCAATAAGGACTCGACGTCCGTTCCCCCGACTTCGACGTCTGAAACGCCGACTGAATCGCCGGACGAAAAAGTATACGTTAAGGTAACGTTCAAGCAGGCCGGACAAAGCGACGTCGTGAAGAAGGTTGAAAAAGGTACCGCGCTTACGGACGTCCCCGTCCCCGCTCCCGTCAAAGGTCACACCGTTGAATGGGATAAGAAGAACTTCGACGCGGTTGGCGAAGATACGGTTGTAAACGCCGTGGCGACCGCAAACACTTACACGATAACTTTCGATTACGGCGATTCGGGCTTCGTAGGGCCTGCGACGATGAAGGTTACTTACGACGAAGACTTCAAACTCCCCGTAAATAAATCGACCTCGGTCGATTTTAAAGACGTTTCCTGGAAGATTTCGGGTACCGACGAAAAACTGGTTGAAGGTAAGTATACTATCGATAAAGATATAACGGTTAAAATCGAATACACCGAAAAGATTGTGTTCGTCGAAGTATAAAGACGTACCGAATCGATGAGCCCCGTTAAAATTACGGGCGTCGGAAAAAAGAAGAGACGTCTCTTCTTGCTTACGAGGTAAGCAAGAATATTCTTTAACGGGAATCGCAAAATATACCCGTGCGTTTACGCGTTTTTCGTTGAAAAACGAACGAGGGTATACGTTAAAAAAATAAGGAGAAATTGATATGTTTAAGGGTAAAAAGATTTTATTGGCCGTTATGACTGCGGCTATAATTCTGAGTACGGCTATCGGCGTGGGCGTTGCGAACGCTTCTAACGAAGTTACGTTCAGCGATAACGATTACGCGTTATCCGAGGCTTTCGACGTTCGTCTTTCGTATAACGCGGAAGGCGTGCTCAACGTTGCGAACAACGGATTGAGAGTAAAAGCTAAAATTTCCGCCGAAGATTATACGGAACTTGGCAAACTCAACGATGAAACGACTTTGATAAAATACGGCATTTTGCTTGCTCCCGCAGATTATGCAAAAGCGAACGCGCTTACGGCGGAAAACGTTTTCGGCGAAAACAGAGTATACTCGACGAGTACCGCCCAGGAAGCCGAGGATGAAGCAGACGGAAAAGAAACCAAGCGTATCGAACGTGCGGAAGAAACCGAACTTACCGAAGACGCGGACGGATACTATGCGTATCTTCTTTTGTCCGACCTCGATGCGGCCGCCGTTATGCGCGATTATATCGCAAAAGCTTATATCGTTAAATATACGATAGACCAAAGCGGAATTTTAACGAACGAAGAATACTCGTTTAAAGACGGAGAACAGGAAATAAACGCTGTTTACGCTATTCAGAAAGCAATGGAAGAAGGAAAAGTTACCGATTATAACGACGACCTTCAATCGGCTTACGTTGACGGTAAAGTTCAGAAAATTACCGTAGAATACGTTACGTCTTACGACGGAGCGAATCCCGTTACCGTAAGTAACGAATACGAATTCGCCGTCGGTGCAGATATTACCAAAGACGACGTTCTCGAAAGACTTACGGACGTTGATTCTTCCGCTTACGACGTGACGACCGAATTCGTTTCGCAAAAGATTTATGCGGGCAAAACCAATACTATTTCGTTTTCGTTCACTCCCAAGAAAGCCGAATCGGTTAAGGCGGCGATAGGTTTGTACCTTTCCGGCGAAGGCAGCGTGGAAATTAAGGAAAACACGCTTTCTTACGGGGCTCGCGAGGACGTTGCTTACACGCTTTTCCGTGACGGAACCGTGGTTATAGGAGGCGAAAACGGCAAAGAAATTTTAGGTAAAGTCAACTTCGATAAAAAGCAGTTCGTTCTCGGCGAAAACGTTTTGCCGCAGGTTCTCGAGCTCGGCGAAGAAATTTACGCTAAAATCGAGGATGGATATTATTCCGTTGACGGCAAGATTATTAAAATCAATTCCGACGGCACCGGCTACGATTTCGGCGACGGCGTAGGCGTTAAATATTTGCTTGCATACGACGAGATAAACGGCAGATACGTTGCGGCTTTCACGAACTCTCTCGTTAAAGCTCTTACGCTCGGAGAAACTGCCGAAATCGCCGATTTCACGGCGGTTAAGCTCGGAAGCGAGGCGGAATATAACGATATTGCAAATTATTACCTTTGCACGACGGATGGCGACAACCTCAATAAGGTTTACAAACTTAACGTAGACGGAAGCATAATAGAAAACGGCGCGGAAGTCGGAGCGTTCGTAATTCTGAATGACGGAACGACGTACGCGAATATCGGCGGAAACTATTATTCGGTAACGGCAGCGAATAAATATTACAAATTCGGGCTTACGATAAAAGAACTTATTTTGAAAGATTCGACCAACGCAGTTGCGATGGTTTTGAAAAACGACGACGTTGCAGATTACGAGGTACTTTATAAAAACCTTAACAACCTGTTCGGTTATGATGAAAGAAAATTGCTCGGAGTTGAAACGACGGCGGACGCAAAAGGTGTCCCGACGAGTGGTGCGGGACTTCCGAGGTTAACGCTTACGAATAAACCGACCGAAGTAACCGCACTGCAATCCGAGGCGACCTGCGACGGTAAACCGCTTTGGAAAAATGCCGAATACGGTACTACGAAGTGGGGAAACGTATTAAGAGATGAAAAAGCGGGTAATAAATTATTATCTTATTATTTCGAACCTACAACGCCTACCACGGGAATCGTGCATTTTAAGGTTCATAAAAGAACCGATCAGTCTCTTGTCAAAGAAAAGGACGTTGCTTACGAAATCGACGAACAATATCAGATTCACGTCGATATGACCGATTTCGATCCGCACGGACTCGGACCCTACGGTCAATATCAGAAACTCGTTGCCGATATTAGTACGAACACTTACGGCAGTGCTACCGTTGCGAAAAATATTTATAACGTATTCGGAAGCGAAGCAGGCACTTATTATTTGCCCACGGCTTACAGAGCAGCCGATGCAAATTCGAGCTCGGGAAGCCTTAAACTTTACAATTTCCACACCGAAATCGAATCTTTAAAAGACGAATTTTACACTTGCGAGTTCTGGGCCGGTGGCTCCGTTAAGGAAAATTACGACAGGACCGATATGGCTTATAAAATAGATTTCGATTATTCTAAAAACGTCGGAAAACTTACGGTAAGATTTGCAAACGGCAATAAATTCGTGTTCAATATCGGCATCGTAAACGGCAACAGGTTTATCGATATGAGAGATCCTTCCATTACGGGAGTAGGCGGATGGGCGCCGTTTAACAACGTTAAGGTTGCCGACGATGCCAATGCGGACAGAGATATAGCCGCAATCGAATATGCGTTAGCCACTGCGAACAGAACGTTCGTAAACGCAGGCGCAACCACCGAAACTCCGGTTGACACGAGAACGATTTACGAAAAAATCGCCGGAACTTACAAGACCGACAATTACTACCACGAATACGGAACGTCCGGAAATGAAAAATGGTGGTGGGGCATCGGCGTGACGCTCAATGAGGACGGCACGATGGTTATGACTCACGACGCCTCCCAAACGGGTACTTACGAATTAAGAGAAATCACCGATACGTTCGGCGAAATCATCATCGATTGTCCGTATCCTATCGTTAAGAGAGATAAAGTCGTTCATACCGGTTATTACGCGCTTATCGACGGACAGTACGTTTTACGTCTTACGAACTGCGCAATGAACTGCCATAAATGGGCGTTCTGGGATTTCGCTCCTGCGGGAAGCACGTTCTCCACGTGGGACGTATTCGACGAGCTTGTCGGCGAAGAAACTTCTTACACCGACGGAAACGCAACGATTAAACTTGACGGAGTCGTGGAGTCGAGCGTTGATAATAGTACAAATAAAAACTCTTATCAAGGCGCAAAATTCACCCTTACCGACGGAGAAGTTACGATAAGCGGTAATTACGACCTCGTTCCCACCGCTCACGGCGCAGGCAAGTTGTTTATGGATTTAACGGCCGAGAAAACCGAGGAAAGCAGATACGTAATCGGCGAGTATAAACTCATAGGCGAAAATTACGTTCTCGTATTCACAATCAACACCGCAACCCTTTCCAAAACCTATATGATGAGCGTTGGTAGTTTGGACGGCGCTTACAATCAGGTCAGAGGAACTTATTTCGGCGCGGAAACGATTGAATTCACGAGCGCGGCGGAAGTTACTTTCTCGTCCATAACGACGGGTACGATTTCCGAAAACGGAGTAACTGCAAACTTCGTTATAGAAGACGGAAGAATCAAAATCGTTTACGTTAAAGATGAACTGGACTTTGTGGCAATAAAGTAATAAATAATTCCCGAACGCCCTTTACGCGGGGTGTTCGGGAAAAATAAACGATAAAGAGGTACATTATGAAATTAAAATTCAACAAAATTGCGTGCGCCGTTTTAGCTGCGGCTATGCCGTTTACGATGGTAGCGTGCGGAGGTCAGGTTATCAACAGCGTTGATAAAACCAAAATTCAGCTCAACGTTTTCAGTTATAACGGCGGCGTTGGCTCCGAATGGTTGGATAAAGTAATCGAAAGATTCGAAGCCGACTATAAAGACGTTACTTTCAGCAACGGCCGTACCGGCGTGCAAATTGCCCCCGAAAAGACCAAGTCCGACGTTTTCGGTAACATATCCGCAAAAAGCGCCCACGTTATTTTTTCGGAGGTCGGAAATTATTCTCAACTCGTAACGCAAAAGTCGATAATCGATATATCCGATATTATGGATAAACCCTTAAACGAGTTGACCAAGACTTCGGATACGCAAACGCTCAGGAGCAAAATGTATGACGAAACGATTGATTTCTTCTCGTTCAGCGGAGATAAAATTTACGCGCTTCCGCATTATTCGTTCTTCTCGACGTTGACTTATAACAAGCAACTTTTGATTGATAAGAATTTATACTTTGCAAAAGATTACGACGTAAACGCCACCGCTCTCGAAGAGAAATTCATTAAAAACAAGTCCGACGCAAAATCGTGCGGGCCCGACGGAAAAACCGGCGTAATTGGCGGAATCGATTATTCTGCCGACGACGGATTGCCCGCAACCTACACCGAGCTTTTCGATTGGTTCAATATGATGAAGAACAAAAACGTAACGCCTATAACGTGGGCGGGCGGCGAAATTGTTATCGGCGGCTACATCAACTATCTCCTCAATGACGTATATTTGAGCCTTGCAGGCAAGGAGCAGGCAAAACTTAACTACACGTTCGACAGTAAAGACAAAACCGTTACGATAGTCGAAAAAATCGAGAACGGCAACGTCGTAACCAAAGAAGAAAAAATCAATGCGGAAAACTATAAAAAGTTGAATTCCGAGCTTGCAAAATATCAGGCGATAAAGATTGTCGATACTATTTTGGATAATGCGTTGTGGCAGACCGGCGATTGCGATTCGACCACCACAACGATGCTTAACACGCAACAGAATTATATCGAAAGTTACAACAACGGTACGCCCGTGGCTATAATAGTCGAAGGTTCTTACTGGTATAACGAAGCCGACGAAGCAAACTATATCGAAGATACCAGAAATCGTTTCACCGATTTCGACGCGAAGAACGATTATCAGATTCTTCCGCTCCCGAGAGTTTACGAAGGCACTTACGCGGACGTAGCCGGTAAGGAAGTCGGCAAATCGGTTTATGCAGACCAGGCGGATAGTTTGGCCGTTATCAACGCTAACATTGCCGAGGATAAAGAACTCGTCGATCTTGCAAAGACGTTCCTTGCTTATTGTTATACCGACGAATCGCTCAAAGAATTCACCGAAACCACCCGCGTTACCAGAAGTTTGAAGTACGACGTGGACGTGAATAAGCTTGACGCTTGGGGTAAAGCCGTATGGAATTATACGAAAAATGCGGACCTTTTATTGCCGTATTCGAGCAACGAACTTTATCTCAACAACAGAACTCAACAGTCGATGCATATTGCCCAGGATTTCTGGGCTGTAAGCGGCAAGAACGTATATTCTTATTGCAAAGGTTCGGGAACTGCCGAATCGTACTTCCTTGAATATATGGCAAGACAGTAACGAGTAACCCAAACGACTCATCCGAGAAACTCAATTTCAAATAAAGCGAAATTTATTTGAAATTGAGTTGTTTTCGGTTTTAATTGCGGAGAAAGAAATGACATCGGAAAAAAAGAAAAAAGAGCTATCCGACTTATTGTTTTATCTGTCGCTTATAGTGCTTCCGTTAATTCAATTCGTCATATTTTACATCGTGGTAAACGCAAACTCGATTGCGCTTGCGTTCAAGCATTATGAGTATAAAGGCGGCGATTACGTTGCCACTCCGGCATACTTCGATAATTTCGTGCAGGTAGTAAAAGACCTTTTGCACAAAGAAGAATTAAAATACTGTTTGAGAAATTCGGTCGTATTTTATCTCGTAACGTTTGCCTCCGGCACGGTCGTATCGCTGATATTTTCTTATTACATTTATAAGAAAAGAGTGCTGTCGGGCGCGTTCAAAACGTTTTTATATATGCCGTCCATAGTGTCGGTAATGGTAATATCCGTGCTTTACAGATATTTTTGCGAAGATTGCTATCCCGCAATAGTGGAAAGCCTTACGCATAAAGTCGTGAAGGGGTATTCCTCCGCTAAATACGCCTGTATCGTATTATTTAATTTCTTTATTTCGTGCGGAGCGAATATGCTCGTTTACACGGGTACGATGGCGGGAATTTCCGATTCGGTTATCGAAGCGTCCGAAGTGGACGGGGTTAATTCCGTTCAGCAATTCTGGTATATCGTTCTTCCGCAAATTTATCAGACTTTTTCGCTATTCGTGGTAACGGGACTTCTCGTCTTGTTCTCCGGGCAGGCGAATATGTTTAACTTTTTCGGTTTAAAACCGGACGGTCCCGAATTTTACACTTTCGGTTATTATATGTACCTCGAAATTGCCAATGATTTGAACAATTATGCGAAATACGCATATCTTTCGGCCTTCGGGCTTATAATAACCGCGGTTGCAATTCCTACTATTTTCATAGTCCGGCATTTGCTTGCAAAGTACGGCCCGAAAGAAATTTAAGGAGGAATACGGAATATGGAAATGAAAAGAAACAAACGTAAACTCGACGTATTCTTCCTTATCACGGGCATTTGTTTAGCGGCTTATTCGATTTTTTTGTTGGTGCTGATAGTTTGGGGCTTTTTTACGTCGCTTAAAGCCGATCTCGGCTCGACGAATTTGTTCAGACAAAATAAAGTTTGGCTGCCCGAGGGGTGGCCCTGGCAATGGGAATGGAAGAACTATCTGGTTATCAAAGATTACGTTTACGTCGATATAAAGCACGGCACGATTCGCATAGATATGCTCACGATGGCGTTCAACTCCGTTTTGTATGCCATAGGCGGCGCGCTCGTCGCCGTTGCGGTTCCTGCTTTCGTGGCTTACGCCGCAAGCAAAACCTCTTATAAGTTCAACGTCGTACTCGACGTAATATGCCTTTCTTGTATGGCAATCCCTATCGTAGGCAACCAACCGTCGAACATACAGGTTTTAAAAGAACTTAATCTATACGACACGATGATAGGTTTTTATATACAGAAAGCGCATTTTCTCACGTCGTATTATCTTATTATGAAAGCGGCGTTCGGTTCGGTTCCCAAAGCTATTTCGGAAGCCGCGCAGATAGAGGGTGCGGGAAACTATACGGTTATGTTTCGCATAGTTTTCCCTATGGTATCAAAAACGATTACTACTTTGTGTCTTATGGAGTTTATCACGCTCTGGAACGATTACACCTATCCGTTGCTATATCTCGAATCGTATCCGACGCTTGCTTACGGTATATTCTATCTCGTGTTCCAGAACGGCGAAAACAGAATAAGAACTACGCCTATGAGAATGGCGGGAAGCTTTATTTTGTTCACTCCGATACTGATATTATTCCTTATTTTCAAAGATAAACTTATGCAAAATCTTTCTATGGGAGGGGTTAAAGAATGACAAAAACCAAAAAAACCTGGTTGATTGTAATTGCGGCGACGTGTTTGTTTTTCAGCCTTGTAACGGCGATTGCAATTAACGTTTACGCCGCGGGAAGCGACGAGTTCGTTTTTTCCGGTTCGCTCGAATCGATGTATAAGTACGGCGACACGGTGGAAATACCCACAGCCACTTATAACGGAAAAACGGTGGATTTCGTCGTAAATCTTCCTGACGGAACGTCAACTGATAAATCGTCCGTAAAACTCAACAAAACGGGCGTTTACACCGTAAACTACATTGCGAAAAAAGCGAATTCCGACGAATACGTCAAAAAAGTTCTCTCGTTTTCGGTTTTTAGCCAGACGTTTACCGTAAAAGGCAGCGGTTATACCGAATACAAAACTTACAGCGAAAGAATCGGCGGCCTTTACGCGTGCCTTGAAAAAGGCGATTCTCTCGTTTATAACGACGTAATCGACCTCAACAGATTTCAGGAAGGACAGATGCTCTTCAAAATGGGCATACCGGCTTCCGCCCCGGGTGAAGCCGATATTGAGGGGTTCGAGGTAACGCTTTCCGATATTTACGACGAATCGATATTCATAACTTTCAGGTTTAAAAAATTCAAGGACGGCGGAGAGTACGAAACTATCGTTTCTTATTACGACGTGGGGTTCGGTACCGTGTATGCGGGACTCGAAGAATCCGGCGTAGGTCCGTTTACTTACGTCGACGTGGACGGAAAGACAAAAAGATTCAAAGCGCATATCAACAGCGAAAAATACGGCGCGCACAGCGCGATAAGTATGACGGGCGGCACGGCTGCGAATCCGTTTGACGGTGATAAACTTTTCGGTGTTTCTTACGATATGCTTAACGGATACGCTTACGTTAAGTTGAGCGAATACGGCGGAACGCCTTATTACCCCGTTCTCGTTTCCGACCTTAACAACGAAAATATTTACGGCGAAAGGTTTAAAGGTTTTACGGACGGCAAGGTTAAACTTACCGTAACCCCCACGAAATTCCTTAAAAACGACTGTCGGTTCTTCTTTGCGGAAGTAGGCGGAACGGGTATCGACGCAGATAACTGGAATAAGCTGGAAACCGAAACCGCGCCTATTATAACCGTAGATATGGGCGAATATACGACTGAAACCGCACCCGCGGCAAGGCTCGGCTCGTCTTATAGGATTTTCGACGCAAAGGCGTACGATCTTCTCGACGGACAAGTCGATTGCGGCGTTAAGGTTTATTACGGATACTCCAACCTTAATAAAATCCGTATAAACGTAACCGATAATTCGTTTAAAACCTCATACGTCGGCGAGTATACGATAGAATACTCCGCAACCAATTCGGTAGGCAACAAGACCGTGAAAACGGTGAAAGTGAACTGCGTGGATTTGAAGGAAAAACTCAGCCTTACGCTTACCGGTGAGTATAATTACGCTTCGGTAAACGTTTGCGACACGGTTAAGCTGTTCGATTCATACGAGATTAAAAACCACCTCGGCAACGCCAAACTTAACGTGGAGTGCAAGCTGGACGGCGGCGACGTCGTTTACACGCTCGACGAAAACCATTCTTTCGTTCCTTATTATGCGGGCACGTATACGATAAGATATAACTTCTCGGACTTTGCGACGAGCGACTATACAGAGAAGAAATTGACGGTAAACAAGGCTGACGCGGTTTATTACGAAACTTTGGCGGAGCTTCCGCAATATCTCATTAAAAACGGAAAATACGAGCTTGATTTCGTAAAGGCGTACTCGGTTGCTTCGGGCAAACCCGTGGAAGTTCCCGTTAAGGTTTTCTTTAAAAACGACGGCGCGGCTTCCGAAACTGCCGTAAGCGGAGATTATACCGTATCGGCAAATACGAAAGTAGAGTTGGCGTTCAAAGCCGACGTCGATTTTAACGTCGATTCTCTGACGATAGAAAGAGCGGTAAAAGATATAGGTCTTGGCAATGAATTAGACAAATCGGCTTTGTTTATCCCCACGACCGAAGGAATTTCTTTTGCGGCAACTTCAAATTCTATTGACTGCCTTTTCGACGGCAGCGTGCAGAATGCCGGCTTTGTTTTTACGAACACTCTTGCAAGACATACGTTCAAATTCTCGTTCGCTCCTTATTCCGTCGGCAAAGGGTTCAGTCCGTTCGAATCGTTTAATATGTATCTTTGCGATTATGCAGACGCAAACAAAAAGGTTAAAATTTCCTTCTTTAAAAAGGACGACGGCTGGTATCTCGGCGTAAACGACGCCAAAACGATTAAAATCGCAACCGTTTGGGGCGGCGCGTCGGATATGGTTACCGTAAATTACGATATAACGAGCGGAAAACTTGCCGCCGCAGGCAATGCGATAACCGTAGAATCATATTTCGGTTCGTCAGAAAAGGTTACGTTCGATAAAGGACTTACGCTTGTCGGCGAGATAAACGGTATAGGAGATTGCGAAGGTATTTCTTTCTATGAATTAAACAATCAGAACCTTACGAACAGCAAATACGATTATATCCCGCCGCAGATTGATACGACGAGAGCCGACTGCTTCGGCGAAAAGGATATTAACACTCTCGTTACCATCGGCGATTTCTTTGCAAGCGACGTTATATCGCCTTATACGCGCGTCGTTTATTCGGTTAAAGGACCGGACGGCAAAATTATCGTTTCCGACGGCGGCGTCGTTCTTAACGACGTTGACGGCAACGAGATAAATGCGTTTACTCTTAAAAACTACGGAAATTATTACGTAACGATTTACGCAATAGATCAAAATAACAACGATCAGACCATCTCGTATAGAATTACCGTTACCGATTACACTCCGCCCGTTATAAAACTCACGGATATGGTAACGAGCGGCAGAGTGAATTCCGAGATTGGTTTTGCCAAATACGGCGTCGAAAACGACAAAGGTTCTCACACGACGTTTATAACGGTTCTCGAGCCGACGGGTACGATGACTTATTACGGCGAAAAAACGAGTTTCACTCCGACAAAGAAAGGTTTGTATACGGTTACCGTATCGGTTGTGGATAAAAACAACAACCTCGCAGAAGTGTCTTACACGATAACGGTTTCGTAAAAGGAGATAATATGAAAAAAGTAATAATATTGATTATATGCGCCGTTATGTTTTCCGTTTTTGCGTCCTGTAACGGGTTTAAAGGTTGTAACAAAAACGGCAACACCGGCGAAACCTCTTCCGATGACAGCTGGACTAAACCGGAGTTCGACGGTACGGGTAACTATATTTTTAAAGACGGAAAGACGAATTATCAGATTGTAATTCCCGAAAAGAGCACGGAAAAAGAAAGATTTGCGTCCACCGAACTCGTCGGCATTCTTGCCGAATCTACGGGTATTAAACTCGAAGTGGTTACGGACGCAGGTAAATCTTTCACCGAAAATTCCGAGTATATCTCGATTGGTAACACGTCGCTTCTTGCCGAATCGGGAATAGAAATAAGCGACGACGCGAAAGGCATCAACGCTTTTCAGATTTCCAGAGCGGGCAAATCGCTTTTCCTCATCGGGGGAAAGGAATACGGCGTCGTTTATTCGGTTTACGAATGGTTGAACGACGTGGTTAATTTCGAGCAGTATTACACCGATTGTTATACGCTCGAAACTTCGGTTATCGATATTGAGCTTAAAGATTACGAGCTCGTCTGCAAGCCCGATATTCTTCGTACGATGGGTACGGCGGGATTTATGGCTGCAAACAAGACGATAGCCGCAAGAATGCGTTCGCCATATAACTATTCGGACGTTTACGCCACGGATAACGAAATACCGTTTGCGCATTCATCGCTTAAATATTTGCCGCTCGAAACGTATTACGACGAGCATCCGTCTTGGTTCAGCGACGACAAAACGCAGCTCTGCTATACGGCTCACGGGAGCAAAACCGAATTGAACGAAATGCTTACGGCGTTTACGGAAAGGCTCAAAAAACTTATAATTCACGTTTACGGCAGAGATATACACGAGTACGATTTATCCAATATGGATACGCCTACCTGCTGTTCGTGCGAACATTGTCTTGCCGCGCTTGATAAATACAAATCCAATGCGGGCGCATATATTATTTTTGCCAACAAGGCAAGCGAGATGATTTTCGACTGGATGAAAAACGACCCCGAAGGGCAAAAATATTACGACGAAGATTTTAAAATAAAGGTAATGGCTTATCACAAATTCGAAGCCGCTCCCGCCGTTTACGACGAAGCGACGAAATCTTATAAGCCTGCCGCTCCCGAAATAGCTTTGGGCGACCACGTTACGGTAATGATTGCGCCTATTTATACCAACTTCGTTCAGTCGATTTATACCGAGAACAACGTTGCCTATTACAAAGTTATAGACGGTTGGAAAGCCGTTTCTGCCGGGAATATGGACTTCTGGCTGTACTGCACGAACTTCAAATACTATATGCTTCCTTACGATTCGTTCAACAATATGATTGAATACAGAAAGGTTTTAAAGGACGCAGGCGCATTGTCGTTCAACGATCAGACGCAGAACGGAAACTACGGCGGTATGTCGGGTTGGCATATTCTTAAAGCCTATCTTTCGTCCAAGTTGTCGTATAATACGAAACTCGATATGAACGAGCTTACCGACAATTTCTTCGACGCATATTTCGACGTGGCCGCAGAGGATATGAAAGAGTTCTATTACGGATGGAGAAGATTTTCGCTTTATCAACAGAACGTGCTGGGCGCGTACACGTCTTCGAGTTCTATATATTTTGAAGCTCTGAACAAGAAATACTGGCCTAAGAGCGTGCTTGACGATTGGTATAAACTTGCCAACTCCGCACTTGAAAAAATCGAAGTTTATAAAACGACCGACGTTGACAAGTATAATACTTTGTATAAACATATCGTTTGCGAAAGAGCGTCGATAGAATACTGCTATTTAATGCTTTATTCTTCGGAACTCGGCAAAAAAAGAGAACAAATCAAAGCCAACTTTATCGAAGCCGTTTATATGAATAATATCAATACCCCGCGCGAGGGCGGTTCGATGAGCGACCTTATCAACTCTTTATAACGGAGGGGAACGAATATGAAAAATTTAACAATCAGAAAACGACTGTTTTTGTTTTCGGTGTTAACCGTAATGCTTCTTTGCTTTACCGTGGCGGGAGTCGGGTATATATCGGCAAAATCAACCGACGTTTCTATCACTCTCGATAAAAAACTCGTTGCGCTTGAAAAAGGCGAATCGTATACGTTTAACGTTACCGTAAACGGTTCGGCCGACGAGGTAGTGTGGGATATTACCGACGAAACGGTTGCTAAAATCGAAAAGGGTACGGTAACCGCGCTGAAAGAAGGCAATGCCGTAGTTACGGCTAAATTTAAGGATAAAACCGCAAGATGCCAAATAAAGGTTAGCGATAACGGTCTGGTTTTGAGCATTGTAACCAACGCAGGCAACGAAAAACTCAACATTCTGGTAGGCGATTCGTTCGATTTGTCCTACGAGGCAAGATACAATAATAAAACCGTACCTGCTGAAATATCCGTCAAAGTTTTGAATAGCGAGATTGCTTCCGTGTCGGAGGGCAAAGTAACGGGTAAAACAGTCGGTTCTACGCAAATCGTTTTCGAAGCGGAGTGGAACGGAATGAAATCGTTCGACGTTCTTGATTTGGGCGTTGTTTACAATCTTATTGCGGATTATGCAAACGGTTCGTATTTCAAGCTTTACAACGATTCGAGAGCCGGTGTGAAAACGGTTAAACTTTCTCCGGTTATTTTAGAAAACGGCAAAAAACTTACGAGCGAGCAGTTTGAAATTTCCGGAGCGGATTACGATGAAAGTATAATTACTTTCAATAGTAACACGTTCGTCGTTACCGGGCTTAGCAAGGGCAAAACAGACCTCGGAATCGTTTACAAATCAAAAGTTACGGGTAACACCGTGGCTTCCGTCGTGGAAGTCGAGGTCGACCTCTATACCGAAGATAAATCGTCTTCGATAAATCTCGGAAAAGTTTACGTCGACGACGGTTCGTTTGAAATTGATTTAAAAGACGTTTTTGCCGACCTTACGAGCAAACAGCTTGAAGGGCTTTCCATAATCGGCATAACCGACGTAACGAGCGATTTCCCCGTGAAAATTTCCGTTGAAAACAACGTTGCGAATACGTCGTCGTTCATATCCGCCGGCATTATCGGCGATAGACTTTGGGAAATTCAGTGCGAAAAGTATTCGTATATCGTAAAGGTGAACGTAAACGAATACGACAAGTACAAGAATCTCGTGGGCGAATACGTTTCGTCAAATAACGATTACAAATACGTTCTGACGAACGAAAACGACGAGCGGAAGATTGCGATTTACAGCGTTTCGACGGGCAGTCTCGTAAGCGACGGCACTTTTGAAATTCACGACGATAATAAGAATAACGGAAGAATATTGGTTAATCTTAAAACCTCGTTCTACGGAGAAAAAGAAATTTACGGCTTATATATGAACCGTAATCCGATGAGGTTATCTTTATGTTTCGGCGGTAAATATAACGACCTTTATTCTCTTTCGGCTGCGTCTTACGATAAAGCGTCCGGCAGTTATTCAAGCAATAACTGGCTCGTAAATATCAAGCTTAACGCCGACAAAACCTGCGAATTCGACGTTGGAAACAAGGTCGGACTCAATCAGACTGGAACTTACGTTCTTACTCCTTCGGGAATAAACGCAGGAACTATCACGATGACGTTCGGAAAAGCGATTCTTGGCGTAACTTCTTTCGACGGTAAATATTCGACGGACGGTCAGAAGTATTCTTTCTCCATCAAAGTAAGCGGCAAGAGCTATTATTTCACGCAAAACGGCGAAACTTCGACGAGCGACGCGATTACGGAAGCCTTCGGAGGCGGATATTCCTCGTTCGGAACCACCGCTAACGGGCAAAGCGGTAATTGGTTAACGCTTTATTTAGGAACGGACGGTACGGTATATTTCGATACCTATTATTACAGAGACGAACTTGCGACGACGGGAACGTACGTTCTTAACGGAGATAAAAACTCGGGTACGATAATCGTAGATATAGGAAAGGCGTATTGCGGATTTAAACGTTTCGAGGGAACGTACGAATTCGACGAAACGACCGGTAAATACGTATTCGATATGTACGTTTACGGCAGCGGTTACGATAATTTAAGATTTACTCAAATGAAATAAAAGCCACGCTTGCGGGCAATAATCGCTTTTAATGCGGTTGTTGCCCGTGATTTGGCAACAGGCAACGGGAAAAATCAATGAATATATTACTTTCAGAATGGACGTTAAAAGACGCGGACGGAACGTTTTCCATACCGGTGACCGTGCCGGGCGATATAACGAACGATTTGCATAAGGCGGGGATTATCGCCAATCCGTTTTTCGGTTTTAATCATTTAACGCTAAAAGAACGGCTCGATAAAAATTACGTTTATACAACCGAATTTTCGGTGGACGAATTGCCGCAAAACGACGAGGACGTTTTTATAGCGTTCGACGGCATAGATTTGTTTGCGGACGTATACTTTAACGGCGTTTTGCTCGGTAAAACCGAAAATATGTTTAAAAAATACGTTTACGATATTGGAAACGTAATAAAACGAGGGAAAAATACCGTAGAAGTTCTTATGTATTCCACCACGAAATTTATGGAAACGGTGGACACTAAGGACTATTTCGGCGTATTTAACGTTCAAAGAATTCTTCTTCGCAAAGAACAATGTTGCTTCGGTTGGGATTGGTCGCCCAACATTCCGGGGTACGGAATTTGGCAAAACGTTCGGGTATACACCGAAAACAAGTGTAAAATCACCGACGTTTGTTATACCGCAAACGCTTACGGCGAAGCGACGTTTTTTATAGAACTCAATTATTCCGTACGTTCTTATTACGATAACGACGGCAATTTTATCGAAATAAAAAAAGAACACGACGATTATATCCGCGTTTCGCTTGCGGAAAATCCTGACGACGGTTTTGAAAACGCCGCGGTGAAACAAGTTCCCGTCAGCGGAAGCAAAAGTTTTATCGGATTTTTCAAAAAGGACGCACGGCTTTGGTGGCCGATAGGTTACGGCGAGCATCCGCTTTATAATTATAAGGTGGAACTCGTGCGCGACGGGCGGGTTATTTCGGAAAAAACGGGGAGAATGGCCTATCGCGAAGTGTCGCTTGAACAACGCCCCGTTGCGGACGGCGTTTTAAGCTATCAACTTAAATTGAACGGCGAGCCGATTTATATGAAAGGCTCTAACTGGGTGCCCGTGGATTGCTTTACCGGATGCGTCGATGATGAAAAGTATAAAAAGCTCATTCGGCAGGCGGTAGAGGCGAATATAAACACACTCCGCGTGTGGGGTGGCGGCATTTACGAAAAAGACGTTTTTTACGATTTGTGCGACGAAAACGGTATAATGGTATGGCAGGACCTTATGTTCGCGTGCGCCGATATTCCGGAGGACAACGAAAAGTGGGTTAAAAACGCAAGCGAGGAAATCGAGTATCAGGTTAAGCGTTTGCGCAATCATCCGTCGCTCGTATATTGGTGCGGCGGTAACGAAAAAACAGGTTCAACGGGCGCGAAAATCGTGCGCGGCGATTGGTTTGTAAATATAATTTTACGCGGAATCGTCGGCAATTTAGATAGTACTCGTCCGTTTGCGAAACAGAGCCCCTGCGCGCTTACCGACGTTGCAAACGACCTTTCTTCGGGCGAAAGCCACAAAAACTCGTTTGAACTTACGATTAAAGACGGGTTTGGGAAATACAGAGAGAACGTTGCGCAAAATATCGTTCCGTTCATCTCGGAATCGGCACTTATGGGCCCGCACGGAAGACAAACGTTCGAGAAGATATTCCCAAAAGATAAGCTGTGGCCTATTAACGATTTATGGCGGGACAGGCTTATGGAAAATCCTTACGCCGCAATTCGTTTGTCGTTTGCCGATCAGGAATATAAGTTTGCCTCCGAACTTTACGGAACGCCCGAAAATCTTGACGATTTTATCGCGAAGGGAATGCTGATGCACGCGCAGGCTTTTCAGTGCGAATGTGAGTATCAGCGTGCTGGCAAAGGTGTAACGGCGGGATTTTTAAACTGGATGTATTCGGAAATCTGGCCATCCGGCACTTGGTCCGTGGTAGATTATTACACTGAACCGAAAGCCGTCTATTATCAGATGAAAAGGTCGTATGCGCCCGTTCTGATGTCGTTTTTCTATCGTAAAGACGGGAAAACGGTGTTATTCGGCGTGAACGACACGCTGCAAGATAAAAACGTTTCGTTCGAATACGGACTTAAACGTATTGCGGACGGTAAAATTATATGGAAAAAGAGCGGTGAAACGGTTTTGTCGAAATGCGGCTCGTATAATAGAGAACTGACCGACGAAACGGGCGATAAAGGCGAGTATTTATACGTTACTTATAACTACGACGGCGAAAAAACCACAACGCTGTATTCGCAGAGTTTTTGGTCGGGTGTAAAATTTGAAAGCGATTACGAGGTCAAAAAGGAGCAACTTGCCGAAAATCGTATAGTCGTTACCGTCAAAGCGAATAAATTTGCAAAATCCGTTTTTATAAATATGCCGGATAACTACGAATGCGATTATTCGGATAATTATTTCGACGTTGAGGCGGGCGAGAAAAAAACGGTGATAATTTCGTCTGAAAGAAAAATCGACGTCAAAGACGTTGAAGTAACCGATTTCGGTGTTTTTAAATGAGAGAAGATTATAAAAACTGTAAACTTAACAACATATATTTCAACGAAACGGACGGCGGCGTAACGTGCACCATAGACCAAACCGGCGTGTGCGCTACTTACCCGCTTAACGAGGCGTTTTTCGAG
>CALDMH010000120.1 GCA_937915565.1 uncultured Clostridia bacterium
TGATGATAATCGGGATATTGTCGAGAATATGCTCGAAGGCTTTTGCCCTGCGCATAATAATCGGCTCGTCTTCCGTGGCTTTATACGATTCCGTAAGGTAAACCGCTCTGTCCGCCTCTATTTGCGGAGGAAGAAGGAAGAGCGCTTTTTTAAGCTTATCGATTCTCGGCGATTTTTCAATTTTTTTCGTGTAAAATTCAGGCATACGTTTCTCCCGTTGCTGGTTTTTCGTTTTGCGGCGGCGAATGAATTTCCCGTCGTTTATCGTTTGCGGTTAATCGTTGTATTGTTGTTGATTATCGCTTTTTTTAACGCCGCGAGCCGTTGCCGTTTCCAAAGTAAAAAAACTCGCATTGTCGACTATATTATAATATATAACTCCGTTCTTGTCAACGGTTTTTTTGTTTTTTGTTGTTTTTCGCCGAATTTTTTTAAAACCGAAATTTAGCGTTATCGTCGATTTGCGGCGGTTTAGAATGAAAATTCACGATAAAACCTTGAAAAATTGAGTTTTTGTAAAAAATAAAGGTTGGGCAACTTTATAACAAAACCACATAAAATCAAACAAAACAACAAAAAATGAGCAAGTTTTGTACGTTGCCGAAAAATGAAACCGAAATAAAGCCGAAACGGTGTCAAATAAATACGCAATAAACGCAAAATAAAGTCGCAGCGAAACCAAAACGAAATCAAAAAGAAACCCAAAACAAAACCGCTTTGCGGGTTTCGTTATCGTTTTCCTGGTTTGCTTTCAACGTCGTTCCGTTTTTTTACGATTGATTTGCGGTTGATTTGCGATGCGTCGTTTTTCCGTTAAGTTCTTCGTTTTTTTGTGCCGAACTTTGATAAGTTCCTTGCTTCTTGCGTTGAGCTTTTGTCGGTTTTTTGCGTTAGCCCTTTGTTAAGTTCCTTGCTTCTTGCGATGACCTTTGATATGTTCACTTTTTTGTATCGAACTTTTGTCGGGTTTTTCGTTTTTTCGTGAAGCCCCGCCCGCGGCGTGCGCCGCGGGCGGGGCTTTTAATAAAAATGCCCGATAATCGCCGTATATCGCCACGTTCTCCGTTTTGGAGAGTGCGTATAATCCTTGTTCTACGGGGCGAAGAACGGCGTTATCCGAACAGTATAAGGCGTTCGCCGAAGTCGGTGGGCGAAAACCGTTGAAAAAGGCTCGAATCGACATTATACTTTAATTGTAGATGCGGCTTCGGGATAGCCCGAAGCGAAATTACACGGATTCGGATTGCTTACGGAACGAAATTGGTTTTATTTCGGGGAGAGCGCAAAACCCAAACCGTTTTGGGGAGAGCGTAAA
The DNA here is from genome assembly GCA_937915565.1 of uncultured Clostridia bacterium. Taxonomy (GTDB): domain Bacteria; phylum Bacillota; class Clostridia; order Christensenellales; family Borkfalkiaceae; genus UBA10281. Next base: position 1,316 of record CALDMH010000120.1, read on the forward strand.
ACCCAAATCGTTTCGGGTGAACGAACCCGAACTAAAACCGTCTCGGGCAGACAATCCCGAAAACAAAATTACCTCGGGTGAAGAAGCCCGAAGCGAACGGAGGAAATTATGGTAGCTTGCATAGTGTGCGACGTGCTCGGAGAAAAGAACAACGGAACTACTCTTGCCGCAAACAATCTTATCGATTATTTGAAAAGCAAAGGACACGAAACTCGCGTGGTTTGCTGCGATAAGGATAAAAACGGCAAGGAGAATTATTACGTCACCCCGACCTTTAATTTCGGAAAACTTTTGAACAAGGTTGTGGAAATGAACGGCGTTACGATTGCCAAAGCAGACGAAAAAATAGTCAGGGCGGCCATAGAAGGTTCGGACGTGGTGCATTTGCTTATTCCGTTTTCGCTTTCGAGAATGGCGGTAAAAATCGCAAAGGAACTCAACAAGCCCATCACGGCGAGCTTCCATTGTCAGGCGGAAAACGTAACGGCGCACGTCTTTTTGATGAACGTCGGGCTTGCGAATAAGATGGTTTATAAGAATTTTTACAATCACGTTTACCGTTATTGCGACATAGTTCATTATCCCACGACGTTTATTCGCGACGTTTTCGAGAAGGAAACGCACAAAACCAATTCCGTGGTGATTTCAAACGGCGTGAACGAGCAGTTTTTTCAACCGACCGAGGCGAAGCGGCTCAGCGATAAGTTCACGATTATCTGCACGGGGCGTTACAGCAAGGAAAAAGCGCAGAATTTGCTTATAAAAGCGGTTGCGAAAAGCAAGTATAAGGACGATACCAAACTCGTTTTCGCAGGGACGGGTCCTTACGAAAAGAGGCTTAAAAAGCTGGCTGAAAGAAAAGGCGTGGACGCCGATTTTAAGTTTTTCGCAAGGGACGAGCTTCTCCCCGTTCTTCGTGGAGCGGACCTTTACGTTCACACCGCGTCGATTGAAATCGAAGCGATAGCTTGCCTTGAAGCAATCGTGAGCGGGCTCGTTCCCGTCATAAACGATTCCCCGCGCAGTGCGACGAGGGCTTTCGCATTGGATAAAAACAACCTGTTCAAGAAAAACAGCGTTTGCGATTTGAAGGATAAAATCGAATTCTGGCGCGAGCATAAAGAACTAATCGAAGAGTATAAGTCGCGCTATAAGTCGATTATCGGCGCATTCGACCAGCAGGAATGTATGAAAAAAATGGAAGAAATGCTGCTTGAAGCAATCGAAATGAAGAAAAACGAAACGAAGAAAAGCGAGATAAAGAAAAACGGATAAGGTCGTTTATTATGGATAAGGTCATTTATTATAAGGACGAGTTGAACGACGATTTTGCCGGCAATAATATCAAAACGAAAGACGTCCCGGATAACTTCGTCTATATAAAGAAAAATCCGCTGTGGAGAGTCGTTGCGTTTTTGTTTTATTACGTCGTGGCGTGTCCGCTCGTAACCGCGTATAATTTTCTTTTTCACGGCGAGGTTATCAAAAACAGGCGCGTGCTTAAAGGTTACCGAAAAAACGGTTACTACCTTTACGGTAACCACACGATGATTGCCGCGGACGCATTCACCCCTTCCCGCGTGGCGTTTCCGAAAAAGGCGAACGTAATCGTCAATCCGGACGCGTTTTCCATTCCCGTCGTTTCCGCGATGGTGGGAATGCTCGGCGGCGTGCCGATAGGAACGAACCTGCGCGGAATGAAAAAATTCACCGCGGCTATGACGAAATATTCGGAAAGCAAAAAGGTGATGATGATTTATCCGGAGGCGCATATCTGGCCGTATTACACGGGTATTCGCCCGTTTAAGGACGTGTCTTTCAAATATCCGGCAAAAGACGGCAGGCCCGTATTTTGTTTCACGAGAATTTTTAAAAAGAGAAAATTTTTCCGCCGTCCGCGCGTGGTCGTTTATATAGACGGACCGTTCTTCCCGAAGGACGGCGCAACGGTTAAGGAAAACCAGAAATACCTCCGCGATTGCGTTTACGAAGCTATGAAAAAGCGGGCTTTGAAAAACGAAATCGAGTACGTTAAATACGTCAGGCAAACGGAAAACGAGCAACCCGGGCAGGAATTTATAGCCTCTGTCGCCGCTTGCGCCGAGCCGACTTCGGCAATCGTAACGAGTGCAACGGCCACAAGGGAAGATATAGCCGTAACGAGTGCGACGGCCGAAACGAATACGGTCGCCATAGCGGACGATATAAACGTAATGAACGCGGCGGTTGCCGCAGGGACGGCCGGAAAGGTAAAAATAGCGGAATAATCGACTTATAGCCGCACTTTTAATATTTATTGTTTGCAAAACGGCCGCGGCGGCTTCGGTTTTCCCCGAAGCCGCCGCGGCCGTTTTAAAACCGCTAAAAACGACGGATAGTCAAAAATTTTCGGAGCGAGCAAAAAAATATTCCAAAAACTTGCGTAAAAACCGAAAATGGTATATAATATGGAAAAAAGCAAAAGTTTCAGAGGTATGCGAAATGCTCGATATTAAACTTATAACCGAAAATCCCGAACTCGTTAAGGAAAGACTTGCCAAAAAAGGCTGCATAGTGGATTTTGCCGAGATTTTGAAGCTCGACGCCGAAAGAAAAAAACTTATGGCGGAAATCGAAGCTATGAAGGCGGAGAGAAATAAGGTTTCCGCGGAAATTCCCAAATATAAAAAAGAAGGAAAACCCGTTGAGGAAATTTTTGCGCGTATGAGAAAAATCGGCGACGACATCGCCGAGGGCGACGCGAAAATCAACGCTTATCAGCAGGAAATAACCGATTTCATCGCCAAACTTCCCAATATGCCGGACGACGACCTGCTCCCCGGGGAAAAGGAAAACAATAAGGTTATCAAGGTTTTCGGCGAAAAACCCGAATTCGATTTCAAGCCGAAGAACCACGTCGACCTTTGCACCAACCTCGGAATTATCGATTACGAAAGAGGCGTTAAGCTTTCCGGCAACGGTTATTGGCTCTATCGCGGCGACGGCGCAAGGCTCGAATGGGCGCTTTTGAATTACTTCGTCGCAACGCATCTTAAAGACGGTTACGAAATGATTCTTCCCCCGCATATGCTCGGATATAACTGCGGCTTCGGCGCAGGTCAGTTCCCCAAGTTCACCGACGAGGTTTACTGGGTCGACAGCGAGGACGGCGAGAAGAAAAAGGCTAAATTTATGCTTCCCACCGCCGAAACCGCGCTCGTCAATATGTACGCGGGCGAAATTATCGACGAGGACAAGCTTCCTATGAAGTTCTTCGCTTACACTCCGTGCTATCGTAAAGAGGCCGGAACTTACAGGGCCGAGGAACGCGGAATGATAAGAGGCCACCAGTTCAATAAAGTCGAAATGGTTCAGTACGCTCACCCCGACAAATCGAAAGAGGCGTTTGAAGAACTCGTAAACAAGGCTTGCGCGCTTATGGAAGGTTTGGGGCTTCATTTCAGGCTTTCCAAACTTGCCGCCGGCGATTGCTCCGCTTCGATGGCGAGAACTTACGACATAGAAGTCTGGATTCCCTCTATGGGTATTTACAAAGAAGTTTCGTCCGTTTCCAACGCCAACGACTATCAGGCGAGAAGAAACAACACGAGATTCAGAGATAAGGAAACGGGCAAGACGAGATTCGTTCACACGCTCAACGGTTCGGGGCTTGCAACGTCGAGAGTTTTCCCCGCTCTTATCGAGCAAATGCAACTTCCCGACGGCTCTATCCGCATTCCGGACGTTCTCGTTCCGTTTATGGGCGGGCAAACCAAACTCGAACGCCGTTGATAAGAGGTTAAAGAGAAAATTACGAGCCTGAACAACAAATATATAATAGGTATATAATAGGCGGATTTCCGCAAAAGGAAGCGGAAATCCGCCTATCTCATAAAAACGAAAAGGAGCGTTACGAAATGAACGACGAAAAAGAGATTTTAGACGAAGAGGAATTTGACGAGGGCGAAGAAGAGATAATCACTTTATCCACTCCGGACGGCGAAGAAGTGGATTTCACGGAAATTGCCACGGTGGAATTCGAGGATAATCTTTACGTTATTATGCAGCCCGTGGAGCTTTTCGAGGGAATGGAGGACGACGAAGCGCTCGTTTTCTCCGTTACGGACGAAGGCGAAGAGGATTCGAGGTTCGACGTGGTTACGGACGAAAGGATTGTCGACGGGGTTTTTGCGGAATACAATAAACTCTTCGAGGAACAAAATAAAAATTAGTATGAAAATTTTCTGAAAAACGGTTGACAAACCTTTTTCATAGTGTTACAATACTCACGATAAATCTTTAAAGGCGATACAGAGATATCGGCAAGATTGGTGATTTTATTACTACGCGTTTATAACGCCTTGCCGTGCGGGTAAGGCGTTTTTTTTAAGCCGAAACCGCTCCGCGGCAAAAGTACGATAAACAGGAGTAAGAGCCAAGGGATTTTTCAAAAAGAGAAAACTTTTTTAAAAGGAGAAACTTATGAAGCTTGTTTACGGCATCAAAGACAGACCTTCGTTCGGCAAAAACTTGGTTTTCGCGTTCCAGCAGATGATTGCGATTATGGCGGCAACGTTGCTCGTTCCCATAGTCGTAAGTCAGACGGGGCTTAAATGCGACCCTGCCGCGGCTCTTTTCGGAGCAGGCGCGGGAACAATCGTTTATTTACTTTTCACAAGATTTAAAAGCCCGGTGTTCCTCGGTTCTTCGTTCACGTTCCTCGGCGCGCTTTCCGCGGCGGCAACGCAGAACTACGGCTATTGGGGACTGATAATCGGCGTTGGTTTCGCAGGGCTCGTTTACGCGGTTATCGCTATCGTAATAAAAATCGTGGGTTCGGGCTGGATTAAAAAGCTTCTTCCCCACGTTATCATCGGACCTATCCTTGCGATTATCGGTCTTTCTCTCTCGGGAACGGCGAGCAGCTGGATGATGTATAACGGAGGCTCTGAATACGGCCTTTGGTATATACTCGTAGGTCTCGTAACGTTCATTGCAATCGTCATCGCTTCGACGAAAGGCGGAAAGACCGTAAGGCTTATCCCGTTTATCGTAGGTATCGGCGCGGGACTCGTGTTTGCGATTCTTCTCACCTGCATAGGCCTTGCAACGGGTTACGAAGCTCTTCAAATCGTAGATTTCACCCCAATAAAAGAATGTTTCTCTCCGTTGAGATTCCAAAGCTTCTTCGATTGCCCCAAATTCACGTTTGTGGAAGCGATTAAAGAGGGCGCGACCGAAAACCTCGACGGCGTTGCAATCGGAAACCTTGCGGTACTCTTCGTTCCCATTGCGGTCGTTGAACTTGCGCAACACATTTCCGACCACGAAAACCTTTCGAGCATCGTTGAAAAAGAACTTCTCGAAGACCCCGGCCTTCACAACACGCTTCTCGGCGACGGAATCGGTTCGGCTGTCGGCGCGTTCTTCGGCGGCTGCGCAAACACCACTTACGGCGAATCGATAAGCTGCGTAGCTCTTTCCAAAAACGGCTCTACTTACACGATTTTAACGACGGCTATAATGTGTATGGTCGTATCCTTCATATCTCCGTTCGTCGCGATTATCAATATGATACCCAAATGCGTAATGGGCGGCGCGTGCATCGCAATGTACGGTTTCATCTCGGTCAGCGGCTTGCAAATGCTTAAAGACGTCGACCTTTCCGACCACAGAAACCTTTACCCCGCGGCGGCTATTCTCGTAATCGGTATCGGCGGCGTAACGCTCAATTTCGGATACAACGCGATTTCCGACACTCCCTACGTTCAGATTACCGCTCTTGCGGTTGCGATGATTGTGGGTATCGTCGTAAACTATATCACTCATAGCGGAAAAGACAACGAAGCGGACGTTGAAAACGAAAAGCCCGACACGGTCGTAACCGACTGATAAACGAACTATTTCCGCCGCGGACGATGCGTCGTCCGCGGCGGTTTTTTGCCGAAACGGTAAAAAAATTTAACTTAAACCCTTGAAAAATCACGGTTAAAGTGATATAATGAAAAAAATGGTTAGCCTGTGGCTAGCCGAGTGAGAATCGAACCGCGTTAAGGTTTGACGGAGTTCGGATTTTACTCGGCCTAAGAGAAGAGGTAATGATATGGAAGAATATATGAAAAACGTCACGATTATGAATCATCCGCTTATCGCGCATAAAATCACTCATCTTTGCGACGTAACGACAAACACGAAGGAATTTCGCGAAATCGTTTCCGAAATAGCTATGCTTATGGGTTACGAGGCGTTCAGAGACCTTCCGACGCAGGATATTGAGATTCAAGCTCCGTTATCCAGATTCAAGTCGCCCGTAATAACCGAACCCATCGCAATCGTTCCCATTTTGAGGGCGGGGCTCGGAATGGTAGACGGTTTAACGGCCCTTTTCCCGACGGCGAGAATCGGACATATCGGCCTTTATCGCGACGAGGAAACCCTTGAACCGCACGAATATTACTGCAAACTCCCCAAGGATTGCGTGGACGGAACTTGCATAGTCGTAGACCCTGCTCTCGCGACGGGCGGAAGCGCGGCGGCCGCAATAAATTTCATAAAGGAGAGAGGATATAAAAAGATAAAGCTTTTGTCGCTTATAGCCGCTCCGGAGGGAATCAAGAGGGTTGCCACCGCTCATCCCGACGTTAAAATTTACGTTGCGCATTACGCGAACGCTCCGCTCAACGAACACGGTTACATCGTCACCGCTTTCGGCGACGCCGGCGACCGTATTTTCGGCACGAAATAATCGAAAATAAAAACCTCGCGGCCGTTTTTCGGTCGCGAGGTCGTTAATAATTTAATAATATTCCGATAATCAAGCCGGTTGCTTGTTCAGGTTTGTTCAGGCATTGTTTAGGTTCGATTTCGGTTTGATTTTGGTTTGATTTCGGTTCGGTTTTATCCGTTTGACGATTACAAATCGTTTTCGGTTAAAACGACGAAGCCCTCGTTAAGGAGCATTTCGGCGGTAAGTCCGTTACCTTCGCGTTTTCCGCCGGTAAAAGTTCCGTCGTAAATAACGCCCTTCCCGCAGGACGGACTGTTGGCTTTAAGCACGCAGTAATCCGCGCCGTTGGCTTTTGCAATTTCCACGGCAAGTTTTGCGCCGCGGGTATATTCCTCGGTAACGTCCGTTCCGGCGTCCGAAATTATTTTGTCGCCCACGCGTTCGGCAGGGTGACGAGGGGTCGGCAAGCCGCCGAGTTGTTCGGGACAGACCGGTATCAGGATATTGTCTTTGCCGAGGGCAAGCAGTTTTTCATTCAGACAATTGTCGCCCTTATAGCGGCAGTCGTTGCCGAATAAGCACGCGCTTACGAGTATTTTTTTCATAGAAATATCCTCCGCGTTTATTGTAACAAAAAATGCGGATAAAATCAAATAAAAGGAGTAAAAACAATGATAAATTATCCCAACGTTCATATTCTCGACCATCCGCTTATTCGCCACAAAGTGGCAATAATCAGAGATAAAACCACTTCCACCAAGCAGTTCAGGGAAGTTATCGGTGAAATAGCCACGCTGATGGCTTTTGAAGCGTTCAAGGAAATTCCCACGCAAAAAATTATGGTCGAAACTCCGCTCGAAACGGTTGAACAAACCGTCGTAAAGGAAAATTCGATAGCCGTCGTGCCTATTCTCCGCGCAGGGCTCGGAATGGTTGACGGAATCCTTTCGCTTTTCCCGGCGGCAAAGGTGGGGCATATCGGTATGTACCGCAACGAGGAAACCCTCGAACCGCAGGAATATTACTGCAAACTTCCCGTCGGAATCGACGAAAAGGTCGTAATGCTCGTCGACCCGATGCTTGCGACGGGCGGCAGCGCGTGCGACGCGATTACGCTTTTGAAAAAACGCGGTTGCAAGCATATTAAATTTCTTGCGATTATCGGCGCGCCGGAGGGCGTTGAAAAAGTGCATAAGGAGCACCCCGACGTTGAGATTTACGTTTCCACGCTCGACAGGTGCTTAAACGAGAACGGATACATACTTCCCGGTCTCGGCGATGCGGGCGACAGAATATTCGGAACTAAATAAGCAGGTGAAATTACGCCGCCGTTCGCAAGCGAACGGCGGCGTTTGAAACGCCGAACGCAAAGCAAAAGTGAGGCTATAAGTCGATTAAACGGCATTTTTGGTATTTAACGGAAAAAATTTTTCTTCATAAAAACGAAGCGAAGGCGAAAAATATTTCAAAGGAATTGTTTTTTGTTGACAAGCGTGGGCTAATGATGGTATAATAGCAAAAGATAAGCTGCTGTGGCGAAACAGGCAGACGCAAGGGACTTAAAATCCCTCGGTAGCGATACCGTATCGGTTCAAATCCGATCAGCAGCACCACAAAAACGACGGAAATTTTCCGTCGTTTTTTCTATATTGTAGCTTAAGCGTAAATAAACCCCCAGTTGTACTGGGGGAAGTAAAAGACTTT
>CALDMH010000121.1 GCA_937915565.1 uncultured Clostridia bacterium
ACTCAAAGGGGTTATGGATAGAAACGTATGAAAAAAGTAATTATTGTCAGAGTTTGCGAAATTTTTCTTAAAGGAAAGAATAGATTTTATTTTGTCAATCTTCTTGAAGATAACATAAAAAAAGCTCTTTCCGGGATTAAATTTGAAATCGTTAAATTACAAATGAGGTATCTCATCGAGGATTTCGACGAGAACGACTACGAACTTATCGTTTCAAAGCTTTTGAAAGTTAGCGGAATACATACGCTTAGCGAGGCGTTGTGCGTTGAAAGCGACGTCGATAAAATCGCGGAAGCGGCAATATATCTTTGCGAGGACAAGACGGGGACTTTTAAAGTGGAAACGAACAGGGCGGACAAAACCTTTCCGATGCACTCCGTCGAACTTTCGGCGGAAATCGGCGGAAGGGTGCTTGAAGCGCTTCCCAAAAGATTTACGGTGGACGTGAAAAAGCCGTCGTTCGTCGTTCACGTCGATTTAAGAGAAAACGGAGAAACGCTCGTGTATTCGGGCGTAATAAAAGGCGTCGGAGGTATGCCCGTCGGCTCGTCCGGGAAAGGCTTCCTTATGCTTTCGGGCGGAATAGACAGCCCCGTTGCCGGATATATGATGTGCAAACGCGGAATGAAGCTTGCTTCGGTTCATTTTCACAGTTATCCTTATACGGGCGAAGCGGCAAAAGAAAAGGTTATTACGCTCGGTAAAAAATTAGCGGAGTATTCTTCGGGAATGACGTTATACGTCGTGAAATTTACGCACGTTCAGGAAGAAATACATCAAAAATGTTCGGAAGAATTTATGATAACGATGATGCGTAGATTTATGATGCGTATCACCGAACGTTTGGCGGAGCTTCACGGTGGGCAAGCGATTATAACGGGCGAAAGTTTGGGGCAGGTCGCAAGCCAAACCACCGAAAGTATCACTTCGTCAAACTCCGTTGTAAAGATGCCCGTTTTCAGACCGTTGATTGCGTTCGATAAGCTTGAAACTATAGAAATAGCAAACAAGATAGACACTTATGAAACTTCGATTCTTCCTTACGAAGATTGTTGCACGGTATTCCTTCCCAAATTTCCGGTCATCAAACCGAGAATGGACAAGGTTTTAAAAGAGGAGTCGAAGCTCAACGTTGAGGAGCTTGTAGAATCTGCCCTTAAAGACGTTGAAGTTATCGAGCTTTAAACTTTAAGAATCAATTTTTTGTAAAGCTATGCTCAAAGCGTAAATTGAGAGTAGTTTTGAATTCAGTCCTCCCACCACGGAGTGTCTTGAATGGTTTTCTTTTTCCCGTCCGTTTTAACGGTCGGGAGTTTTTTTAATACCCCTTCGATTTCTTCACCTTCCGAATTTACGGCAAACGGTAACACGAAAAACTCGTATTCCGTATCCTCGGCAAGATTTTTAACAACGTAATTTCCGCTTTTATCCAGTTTAAATACTTTATTCTTTTTATCGTCTAAAACGTAAAACCCAACGCCTTTATCAACTTCGACCGAAATCAAAATTTCCTTGTTTATATATTCGATTTTGCAATCTTTTATGATAGGCGTAATAATTTTTGGGGTGTATTTTTCGGTCGGCAAATTCGTTTTTGCGAAATAGAAACTCAACGAATTTTTATCGTTTTTGTCGGTGACGAGAATCTTTTGATTTTCGGAGTATTCGTCTTTTGCGATATAAACTTTTTCTATCGAATCAGGCACTGAAAAATCTTTCGGCACGTTATTTTTATAAAGCTTATCAAAAATATCTTTGACCATAAGCGTGGGGTAATTTCCGCCCGAAACGGCGTTGTCCATTTTTTTGCCGCCGGCGTTTCCGAGCCACACGCCTACGATATGTTTCGTCGTGTAAGCGATGCAATAGGCGTCGGTATTTCCTTGTTTGTTGCCGTTAGTTCCCGTTTTTGCGCAAACCCGATAGGGAAGAGATGAAAGCTTTTTTGCCGTGCCGCTTTTAACCGTTTCCGAAAGCATATCGTTTATCATAAACCCTGTTGAATCGGAAAAAACGTCTTTTTCGCCATCAGCGTCTTTTTCGTATTCGTAAACGACTTTTCCTTTCGGATTAACGATTTTATCTATCGCTTCGAACTTGGAATATTTTCCGTTATTAACGAAAGGAGAATAGCAGGAAACGAGAGAAGATAGCGTAATTCCGCCCGAAAGATTTCCGAGCGCAACCGACAAATCCTCGTTATCGAATTCAACGTTAAGTTTTTTGCTGTATTCCCTTATTTTTTCAAAGCCGAGGCTGTCCGCAAGTTTCACCGAAGGAATATTATAACTTTTTGCCAAAGCTTCCTTCGCGCTTATATATCCGTGAAATTTGCCGTCCGGATTAGACGGCGAGTATCCTCCGTAGTTTATCTTTTCGTCTTTGATTTTCGTCGCTTCGGATATTATTTTTTCCTCTATTGCGGGCGCGTAAATAAGCCACGGTTTTGCCGCCGAGGCCGGGCATCTTTTCAAATCGCCGGAGGACGACGCGAACGCGACTATTTTCTTTTTTTCAGCGTCGACTACGACGATTGAGTAGTCGCACGAAAGTTTATAATCCAAAGGCGAAGCGAGAAAAGAATTCGTTTGCCTGTTTAGCGACGTGTAAATTTTATATCCTTTCAACTCCGTTTCCTTTTCGAGGAAAAGCTTCTCGCAGGCAAGCTGTTTAACGTAATCCAAAACCGAATTATGCGTTTCGTAATTTGTTTCAAAATTTATCTTAATATCTTTGTTTTTGAATTTTTGATATTCGCTTTCGGAAAGCATATTCTGTTCTTTCATAAGCCTTAAAACAAGGTCTTTTCTTTTAAGCGAATT
>CALDMH010000122.1 GCA_937915565.1 uncultured Clostridia bacterium
GAAAGCCGTAAAATACAATAAATTTTTACCCGCGGGACAAACCACGCAGATGATTGTCGGCGCATCGCCGGAATCGGACGGGCAAATAATAAGATTAACCCAGGCTTTATATAAGAAATACTCTCTTAAACGCGTTTATTACTCGTCGTACGTGCCGACGAACTACTCCAACTCCACATTGCCCGTTTTGCCCGTCGGACTGCTCCGTGAACACAGGCTTTATCAAGCCGATTGGCTTTTGCGATTTTACGGTTTTTCGGCCGATGAGATTCTTGACGAAAACGAAAACCTATCCGAAGATTTCGACCCCAAATGCGGCTGGGCGCTTCGCCACCCCGAGTTTTTCCCCGTCGAAATAAATTCCGCCCCGCCCGAAATGCTTCTTCGAGTCCCCGGAATCGGGTTTAAAAGCGCGTATAAAATCGTTCAGGCAAGAAAATTTTCTCGCCTCGATTTCGAGTCGCTTGCAAAGATGCGCGTCGTTTTAAAAAGAGCAAAAAACTTTATTACCTGTTCGGGTAAATTTTTCGGAACGGAAAATCCCGCTCTTGTGAAAAAAACTCTTTTGCTCGAAAACGTCGCCGAACCGCAACAACTTTCCTTGTTTTCAACGAGTGAAATATCAACGAGTATTTTATCCGGACAACTATGACGACGTATATTTTTGACGGAACAAAAAACGGTTTATTTACCTGCGTTTTTGAAAGTTTTTACAAAAAGGAAAACCCCGATGAAGTAACTGATGGCAATAGTCAATCGGGGTTCTTCGATATAAATAAAACGATTATCACCGACGAGAAAAAAGCCGAAAGAGTTTCCGCCTGTTTAAAACGATGCAAAACGAAATACTTGTCGTCCGACGTAAATTACGCATTCAGAAGCGGCGATAAAAACAAATTTACTGTAATTTTCGCATATATAAAAAAAGCCGTAGAAAACAAGCAACGAGATATTTCAACTGCGTTTTCCTTGCCTGAAACGCTCGCCTTTCACGATTTAAAGGCCCGTATCCAGTATGAAACGCATAGATTTAAAGGCTTTTTGCGCTTTATGGAATCGGAGGAAGGCTATTTCTACGCTTGTTACGAGCCTGATAACGATATAACGGATTTGCTTGCGCCGCATTTTCGCGATAGACTCAAAAGTCCTTTTGCAATTCACGACGTCAAGCGGAACGTCATCGCTCTTTGCGACGGCAAAAGCATAAAAACAATCTCCGGCGCTGCGACGGGCGTCACCGTTTTTCTCTCCGCCGAGGAAGAAAAAATGCAGGAACTTTGGAAATCTTACTATAAAAGCATCAATATTACGGAAAGAAAAAACACGCGTCAAATGCGCGCGTTTTTACCTGAACGTTATTGGAAACATTTAAGCGAAAAACAAGAAAATATCGGCGATTTTTAAACGTTTTACGTTAGGCGAATTTTCAGCCCCACCGATAAAACCCGAAAATTTTCCGTTTTCAAAACCCTTAATCAACGGTGACGGTTATCGTGTTTTCGACAATCTCTCCTTCTCTTGCTATTCCTACGTTTTCTTTCTTGGTTAAATCTTCGAGAACGCCTTCCTTTGACGGAAGATTAGCCCACGGCTCGATACATACGAACGGACATTCGGTTTTCGGCATATGCCAAAAACTTATAAACGGCATATCGGGATACTCTACGGTTATACCCTTATCGCTCCCCTTCTTTTTAAGCGTCAGGCTTCGAGCCGCGTCTCTCAACACAACCGCATCGTTATCGAAGAGCGAATGTTTAAGCCGGAAGGAATGGTTTTCGTCAAGATTAAACCCGACGTTTTTGCCGGACATAAGATAAGTTTCACCCAAAAGTTCCTGACGCGGACTGCACGGAGCGTTAAAGACGATTTCATAATCCTCAAAGTTTCCTCCGCAATACGGAACGTTAAACCCGGGGTGCGCGCCAAGGCCGAAATACATATCGCCTTTACCCACGTTCTCCACGCGATATTTTATCGTCAGTTTGTTTTTTTCAAGACCAAACGTAATTTTAAAAATAAATTCAAACGGATAAGCTTTAATCGTGTCGTCGTCGGCGCATATAGCAAACGTCATCGAGC
>CALDMH010000123.1 GCA_937915565.1 uncultured Clostridia bacterium
AAGCGAAAAGTACGGCTTATGCGAAAACTCAGGTTGCAACGTTGGGACTATTTTGTCACTTTTACCTATTCGGACGAACTGCATTCCGAAGAAACGTTCCGCAAAAAGTTGGCGAACACCCTAAAACACCTTGTAGCAAGAAAGGGTTGGAAGTATGTCGGCGTTTGGGAACGAGGCAACGATACCGACAGGCTACATTTTCACGGAATATTTCATATTCCCAAAGACAAAATGATAGGCAATCTCGAAGAAGTAAAAGACTACGACACCCGAAACCACCGTATGCAAACGACATTGCAAAACACGCATTTTCTGAAACATTTCGGAAGAAACGATTTCAAACGTATTTGCCATCCCGACGACGTATCGAGTGCCGTCAAATACATAGCTAAGTATATGGAAAAGTCGGGCGAGCGATTAGTTTACGGCGGTAAATTACCGACGTTTTTTAAGTCGGATATTTTAGAAGACGATATCGCCTGTCCAATGGGCATAGACGACCGCAAAGCGTTACTTTTTGATAATTTTACCTGTATCAATGACGGCGAAATCATCGGCGAAGTAAGCAAAGAAGTTATAGACCAAATGCCCAAGTGTGACTGAAATTTTTATGTCTTTCGCCACGGGAGCATAAATGAAAAGCCCTTTTCGTCAAGAGTAAATGCATTGCGTTTTTTTGAAAGATTTTAAGCATTAAAACAGTCAACGCAACTCTTGACGAAAACAGCAAAACTACGAGTTAATCGACTTATAGGCTTTCCATTTAGTTTTGTTCCCGTCGAAAGACAAATCAAAAACAAAAAAATAAAAGGAGTTAAAACTATGGAATCAATTGTAAAAAAAGTGTTTTTAGCAAGTTCCGAGAATTTCGAGAATTGCTATATCTTTTCTCCGTCTATCGGCAGAAAGAAAAACGTAGGCGGTAAAACTTATCGTGTTAAAAGATATTTTAACGGCGACAGGGATTTTGAAACTGCTATGAAACAATTTGCAACCAACGACTATTACAGAAACGTGAGGTAAAATTATGAAACAGAAAAAGTATATTGCAGGACTTTATTTCAGACTGTCCCAAGAAGACGAACGTCAAGGCGAATCGGCTTCTATCGAGCATCAAAGAACCATTTTGCGTAAATATGCCGAAGAACACGGTTTTGAAATTCACGACGAATATATTGACGACGGTATTTCGGGAACGACCTTCCAACGCCCCGAAGTGCAACGACTTTTAGACGACGCAAAGACAGGCGTAATCAATACAATTATCGTCAAAGATTTATCCCGTTTCGGACGAAACTACATAGAAGTCGGACAGTATATCGACTATGTTTTTCCCGCGTTCGGTATACGTTTTATCGCTATTCAGGATAACGTCGATACGGAAAACCGCGACAGCGGCACAATGGAAATGATGCCCATTATGAACGTTTTTAATGAGTGGCATGCGGCAAATACGAGCAAGAAAATCCGCGCGATATTAAAGTCTAATGCTATGGCTGGGAAATACCACGCAAGGAAAGCACCATATGGGTATGTGAAAAGTGACACAGAAATGAAAACGCCAATTGTGGACGAGGAAGCCGCAGTAGTCGTAAAAAGGATATTTGAAATGCGAGCAAGCGGATTGAGCCCTCATAAAATATCGGATATTCTAAATGCCGAAGGAATTTTGAACCCCAGTCGTTACAGTATGGAAAAATTCGGCATTGTGGGACGCAAAGAAAATGTTGGATTATGGTCGTTTTGTGCAGTAAACAGTATTTTGAACAATCCTACATATTTGGGGCATATGGCACAGCAGCGTTGGAGCTCAGTGTCTTATAAAAACCATAAACGATATAAAAAAGACGAAAGCGATTGGATCATCGTTCGCGATACCCATGAGGCTATTGTATCTCAAGAAATATGGGACAAAGTTAGGGAAATAGAAAAATCCGTAGCGCAAGGGAGAAAGACAAAGCGTGGATACACGCATCCTTTGTCTGGATTTCTATACTGTGCAGACTGTGGCGGAAAAATGAAAATGAATTACATTAATCGCAATGGCAAGATAGATTTTAACTTCAATTGCGGAAATCATGTAAGATTGGGGAAATCGTATTGCTTTTCACATTTCATACAAGCGAAAGATATAGAAGAGATTGTGCTTGACGATATACGGGAAATGGCGCAACGAATCGTGCTTGATGAAAAAACTATCCGCGAAGAATTTATACGCCATAATACCGAACTTGCCGACAAAGCCGAGAAAGCCGCAAAAAAGGAATTGCAAGTAAAGCGTAAACGCGCAGAAGAATTATCTCGCCTTATGCAACTTGCCTATGAGGACAGATTGAAAGGCAAAATGCCCGAAGATATTTGTATCACATTTATACAAAAATATTCCGATGAGCAAAAAAGGCTTGAAGGTGAAATTGAGAAACTTGAAACAAAGATAACCGAAACGGCAAACACGATACAGAGCGCGGACGAGTTTATACGGAACATTAAAAAATATCTTGAAGCCCCTGAGCTTACCCGCGAAATGTGCTATGAACTCTTAGACCGTGTAGTAGTCGGCGGACTGCCGAAAATAACAGGCAAAGAATGTGAGATAGATATAGTGTACAAAGTAGATATTGTATCCGTTTTACGGTACAGGCTTAAAAAATAACGAAAAAGCGTATGTTTCATTACGATTCATACGCTATTTCTTTAATTTGTAGTAGTGTCCATAAAGTTAGGTAACAACGGTAGGCAGGAACGAACGAGTAATAAGCGAGTATATACAAAAGCAATTACAAGAAGATTACTATACAGACCAGATAAGTATGAGTGAGTATATAGACCCGTTCACGGGAATAAAGAATAAGTAGACAAAAAGAACAGCCGCTACATAGCGGCCGTCCGTGATTGTGATGCGTTGTCAAACTTCAGTGCCCGTTGACGGGCAAGCCGGTAAATCACCCTTCTAGGGTGTGTGCAAACCACCAGTTCACTGGTGGTTATGAATTTACATCGATGAAACGATTGAAAAACGCCGCACAATATGCTAAAATTAAGGTGAAGACAATAGGATTTTATCAATGAGATAGGTATGGATATTAGATTACTATCAAAAAAATATGAGGTGCGCACATTAGATATAAATAACGTAGATACTATTTATGATATGAGTTGCAAAAACGAAATTTACTATAAATATCATCCGCCATTTGTTACAAAAGAAAGTATCGTAGAGGATATGAAAGCATTACCTCCAAACAAAAGTTACGGCGATAAATATTACGTCGGGTTTTTTGAGGGCGATTCGCTGGTTGCTAATATGGATTTGATTTTAGGTTATCCGACAGACGAAATTGCATTTATCGGGCTGTTTATGACGAACGTGCGT
This sequence comes from uncultured Clostridia bacterium, assembly GCA_937915565.1. Lineage (GTDB taxonomy): Bacteria > Bacillota > Clostridia > Christensenellales > Borkfalkiaceae > UBA10281. The sequence continues at coordinate 3,374 of CALDMH010000123.1, forward strand.
TATCAAAATAAAGGAGTCGGCTCCGGTATTATAGGAGACGTTTGCGGCTATTTAAAACGATTGGGCTACAAGAAGGTGCGTATCGGGGTGGATAAAGGAAATCCGCAAAGCAATTATTTTTGGCAAAAAAATGGGTTTTATATTATTTTGGAAAAAGAATACAACGTTATGGAATTGACGTTATAAACCACTTCTTGTTGAGATAAAAAGAAATGATTAAATAATAAAAGTGGGGCTATAAGTTGATTATCGGCAAAAAATATGATATAATAAACACGTTAAAATGAGTACGGAATTATTTTTGAATACTAAATATCGATTATCTAAACGACAACTGCGTAAGGAGGAAAACGGTTATGGTGCGGCTTCAAGAAGTTAATCCGGATAATTGGAGGCTCGGGCTATGCGTTCGCGACGACCAGAAAAAATACGTGGCAAATTCTTCGGGATTGCTCGCAAGGGCATATGCCTACCGCAAAAACAGAAGCAACGCTTTCGTTATATATAACGACGATACGCCTGTCGGAATGGCTTTATATTACGATTGTGAAAACGCTTATAATTTCAGTCAGTTGTTTATCGACGAAAAGTACCAAGGTAAGGGATTCGGATATAAAGCGGCGGAAATGATTATTCAAAAAATGAAAGACGACGGCGTTTTCGATAAAGTCGTTCTTTGTTACGTCGAAGGGGACGAGGCCGCAAAGCGACTGTATCTTAAACTCGGTTTCAGCCACACGGGCGAAGTCGAGGAAGGAGAGGTCGTAATGGAGAAAAAGTTGCGTTGATTTTGTTTCCGGAATTCGTTTTTATTCCCGGTTGGCATAACCGCGTCTTTTAAGTTGGCGAAAAGCGTTTAAGAACGGGGATTTAGCTACGATAAATGCAAAAAATCGGAAATTGCGGAGGAAATTAGAATGAAATGCGCTCTTGCGGCCGTTGGATTTATCAATGAGAACGTTGAACGTAATAAAGCGATTATTGCCGCCACGCTAAAAAAATGCGCGGGCGCTGTTAAGTGGAAGGTTTATTTCAAGATGGTGGGAGCGGACGATTCGGCGTTCAGGGAAATTGCCGCGGACGGCTGGAAGGTCGGCGCAAATACGACAGTCGGAGATAACACGAGCGCAGGCAATTTGTTGTGCGATATGTATATTTGGAGAAATGACAATCTTCAACAAATCCCGTTCGATTTCTACGCTACCGGCATCTGGGCTAAATAATATTTGAAATAATGCGCTTTCGGCGCAAAAATACGGCATAATCAAGCGTTTTTCTTCTGATTGGGGAAAACGCTTGTTGTGTTGTGTAAAAAATGATATAATAAATAAGTTGAGTGAAAATTATAAGTAATCTGGAAGGAAAAATATGAAAACGATTCATCTTATCTGCAACGCGCATATAGACCCCGTCTGGCAATGGACGTGGGACGAGGGCATATCTGCCGCCATAGCCACGTTTAAAAGCGCGGTTAATCTGGCCGACGAATTCGATTATATTTTTTGTCATAACGAATCGCTTTTGTATGAAGATATAGAAAAGAAAGCCCCCGAACTGTTTGAAAAAATAAAAACGCTCGTTAAAAAGGGCAAATGGGTTATTGCCGGCGGGTGGTATCTTCAACCGGATTGTACGTTGCCGTCGGGCGAAAGCGTCGTCAGGCAGATAGAGGTCGGCAGGAAATATTTTTCGGAAAAATTCGGCGTTACGCCCACCGTTGCCACAAATTACGACGCGTTCGGTTGCAGCGTCGGCTTGGTGCAGATACTGAAAAAATGCGGCTATAAGGGTATGCTCGTTTGCAGGCCGAACGGAGAAACGCAGTTTAAATATCCTTCGAGATTTTTCGATTGGATAGCTCCGGACGGAAGCAGTATAATCGTGTCTTACAGTTCGTCGTACAATTCGCAACTCGGAAAAGCCGTTATAAAAATCGGCGATTACGTCCGCGGCGGCGAAACGGGAATGTTAGGCTCGAACGAGGCCGCAAAAAAATCCGCGGAGGAAAACGTGGATTACGTTTTGTGGGGCGTAGGCAATCACGGCGGCGGACCTTCGAGAAAGGATTTGGCGGATATTGAGAACTTAAAAATCGACGGCGTACGGTTTTTGCACAGTTCGCCCGAAAAGTTGTTCGACGATAATATCCGCGTCGGCGGGGAAGTAAGAACTTCGCTCGTTCCGTGTATGCCGGGGTGTTATTCCTCGATGTCGAAACTTAAAGCTTTGCACAGAAAAACCGAAAATCTTTTTTACGCAACCGAAAAAATGCTTGCTCTTGCCGAAGCGGCGGGGCATAAAACGGATTTAACTCAACTGAAAATTGCGGAAAAGAAGCTCCTTTTATCGGAGTTTCACGATATTTTGCCCGGCACGGTCATCGACGACGGCGAACAGGACGGAACGGAAATGCTCGCAATGGCTTCGAGGATAATCAAAGATTATCGTTCGGACGCGTTTTTATACCTTGCTATGAGCGATAAACCTGCCGAAAACGGCGAATTTCCCGTTTTTGTGTTCAATTATCTTCCTTACGAGGTTACAACGCCTATTGAGGCGGAATTTTCTCTTGCCGACCAGAATTGGAGCGAAGAATATCGTTACGTTCCGCACGTTTATTTAAACGGCGAGGAAATTGATTGTCAGACGATAAAGGAAAGGTCCACGCTTAACCTCGATTGGAGAAAAAGAATAACGTTCGCGGGCAAGTTGAAACCGCTCGGAATAACGCGTTTTTCGGTGAGAGTGGAAAAAACGCCCGTAGAAAAACGTTCGTTGCCGGATTATGATTTGAAAGAAGCGATAAAAGGAAGCGTTCTTTTGGGGCAAATCGGGCTCGAAGCGTATGACGACACGGCAGACCCTTGGGGAATGAGTAACGCGGAACTTACGGAACTCGGTCGTAACCCCGTCGCTTTCAGGGAAATGACTAAAAAGGAAAGCGCGGAATTTTGCGGCTTCGGCGGGGAAATAAACCCCGTTCATACGATTGAGGACGGCAGCGTGACGACCGTTATCGAAGGGCTTTACACGCAAGGGAAAACCAACGCCGTTATCGAATATAAGTTCTATAAACACGAAAAATTCGTCGATTTGAAGGTGCTCGCGGAATACGGGGATAAGAACAAACTCATTCGCCTTAAAATTCCCGCTCCGAAGGGTTTACCCGTGGGCGACGGGCCTTACGTCGTTGAAGAAAAGCCTTTTATAAAAGAGGCTTGCTTCCACAAATGGTGCGGCGTGAAAACCGAACGGGGCGACTATTTCGCCGTGCTTAACGATTGCGTTTACGCAGGAAAGTTTGAGGACGGATACGTAAATATAACTCTTTTGCGCGGCGCGGGCTATTGTATTCACCCGATTGGCAACAGAGAGCTTTACCCGAAGGACAGGTATTTAAAGAGAATAGAAAACGGAAGGTACGAATACGAATTCCGCATAATGCGCGGCTCGCTTGGCGAAATTTCCTGCGAAGCGCAGGCGTTTAACGAAAAGCCTTACGTTTTGAACGTTTTCCCGACGGGCGGCGGCAGCGAATATCCGGAAATAAAAACGGATAAGCCGGTGGTTATGTCGGTTTTCAGAAAAACGGAAAACGGGGGTTATGAAATGAGATTTTTCAACCCCGAAAACGAGGAGAAAACGTTCAACCTCACAGTTAAAGAATTGCGTAAAGAAATAAATATCGGGGCGAACGAAATTCTAACGATTAGAGTGACGGACGAGATAATCGTTTGTCACGATAAGATTTTATAAGTCTGCCTATAAGTCGATTAACAGGGATAAAACGATATGAAAACATTACATCTGGTATGCAATTCGCATCTCGACCCCGTTTGGCAATGGGACTGGAACGAAGGGGCGAGCGCGGCTCTCGCAACGTTTTACAGCGCGGTTAAACTCGCCGAAAAATACGATTACGTTTTTTGCCATAACGAGGTTTTGCTCTACGAATATATCGAAAAGTACGACAAAGAATTGTTCGGCGAAATTCAGCGGCTTGCTCAAATAGGCAAATGGAAGATAATCGGGGGTTGGTACGTCCAACCCGACTGCCTTGTTCCGTCCGGCGAATCTTTTATAAGGCAGATAACGACGGGCAGAGAATATTTCGCGAAGAAATTCAACGCCCGCCCGACTACGGCTCTCAACTTCGACAGTTTCGGGCATACCAAAGGTCTGCCGCAAATTTTAAAGAAATGCGGCTACGATTCTTACGTTTTCTGCCGTCCGATGCCGTGGCTTCACCCGCTCGAAAAAGAAGATTTGCCTCACGGTCCGTTTTTATGGAAAGGTTACGACGGCAGTACGGTAAAGGCGTTGAGAGTTGAGGACGACACGATATATTGTTCGCAGTACGGCCACGCGAAAGAAAATATTATCCGCAAAGAGAAATATTACGACGACCAGGACGATATTTTGATTCTTTGGGGCGTGGGCAATCACGGCGGCGTTTCGAGCGCGAAAGACCTCGAAGATATAGCCGAACTTCAAGCCGAGAAAAAAGGCGAGTGGAAAATTCTTCACACCACGCTCGAAAATTATTTTGCGGCGGTTAATCCCACTGTCGTTTACGATAAACAGCTCGTTTGTTTCACGAAAACGTATTCGTCGGTCAGCAGTATAAAGCAGGCGCACGACGAACTCGAAAACACGCTGTATCTTGCCGAAAAAACGTGTTCGGCGGCGGAACTTTCCACCGATTTCAGATACGATAAGGAAGTGTTCAAAAAAGCCGAAAAAACGCTGTGTCAGATAGAATTTCACGATGTTTTAAGCGGAACGGCGATAAAAACGGGTACGCTTTCGGCGATAAGAAAGGCTCACCGAGCGATAGAGGACTTAAAAGAGGAAACGTTCGGCGCGTTCGCCGCAATGGCAAGCCGTTTGCCGAAAGTTACCCCTCGCGACGATAATATCGTGGTGTTCAATCCCTATCCGTATGAGTATAACGGTTACGTCGAAGCCGAATTTTTCATTGAAGACGCCCTGTTTTCGGACGTCGAAAAATACAAATTAAGGGTTTACGATTTGAGCGGTAAAGACGTTCCTTTTCAGTTCATCAAGGAAGAAAGCCTGATAAATATGGACAGAAGAAAACGGCTTTTGTTGAAAGTTTCCGTTCCCGCGTTCGGCGTTACGTCTTACGGCATAAACAAAACTATCGAGCCGAAAATCAAGGCGGTTAAGGACGACGGAAAGGAAATTATCGTAACGGATAGCGTAAAAACCGTTGTGATTGACAGAAAAACAGGCTTAATGACCTCGTTTAAGGTTGGCGGCAAGGAATATCTGAGCGGCGG
>CALDMH010000124.1 GCA_937915565.1 uncultured Clostridia bacterium
TAAACGAGGCGGGGCAATTTTTCAAGTGCTTCGGATGCGGCAGAGGCGGCGACGTCATCACTTTTATCAAAACGATGGAAAATCTCGATTACGTCGGAGCGGTGAGGTATCTTGCGGAAAATGCGGGAATGGCTATGCCGGACGACGACAGGGATTACGACAAACGCGCAACGGACAAGCAGTCGAGGGACAGGCTTTTGTCGCTGATGAAGGACGCGGCGTTGTTTTACGTTCACAATCTTTCATCTCCCGAAGCGAAGCCGCATAACGATTATCTTGCGTATAGAGGAATCGAACGCAGGACGGTTACGGCTTTCGGAATAGGTGCGTCGCTCGATATGTTCGGGCTTCCGAATCACCTTAAATCCAAAGGTTACACCGAAGAAGAAATGCTCAAATGCGGCGTGTGCCAAAGAAAAGAGAAAGAGGGCGGAAAGCCTTACGTTTACGACGCTCTTTGGGGCAGGCTCATTATTCCGATAATCAACAATCTAGGTTGCGTGATAGCGTTCGGCGGGAGATTGCTTGAAAAAAAGCCGAATTTCGCAAAATATAAAAACACGCAGGAAACGGAACTGTTTATAAAAAACAGAACTCTTTACAATATAAACAATTTAAAAAAGGAAAAAGCGAAAAACGGTTTAACGTCCATAATAATGGTCGAGGGCTATATGGACGCCATATCCGTTTACAACGCGGGCTTTAAAAACGTAATCGCTTCTATGGGAACGTCGCTCACGGTTGAACAGGCAAGGCTCTTGAAGCGGTACGCGCCGACGATACTCATAAGTTACGACGGCGACGGAGCGGGGCAAAAGGCAACCGTGCGCGGGCTTGAAATTTTGCAAAAAGAAGGGCTCGAAGTGAGAGTGGTCAGCCTTCCGGACGGACTGGACCCGGACGACGTTATCAAAAAGTTCGGCGCGGAGGCTTACGGGCAACTCCTTGAAGAGAGTTTGCCGCTCGTCGATTTCAAAATCAAGGCTTTAAAAAAGGAATACGATATTAAGGACAGGGCGGAGAAACGGAAGTACATAGCCGAAGCGGTGAAAGTCATCGCGGAACGCCCTACGGAAAGCGAAAGAGAGGACTTGCTTCGTAAACTCGGCAAAGATACGGATACGACCTACGAATCTCTTTATCGCGACGCGGAAAACGCCGCGTCCGGGAAAACGAGCGAACCTACGGAGAACGTGGTTATTCCCGAAAGTAAGGACGGAGTGACGAACGCCGAGAGGTTTATTCTCTGCGCCGCGCTTCTGGATAAGCAGTATGCGAAAACGTTCAATTTTTGCTCATACGATTTCGCAAACCCCGTGAGAAACAAAATCGCGGACGTCATAGCCGACGGAATCGAGAGCGGAAAACGAATTTTCCCGTCCACGGTCGCCGCGCTTTTCGGCGAGGACGAACTTGCGGAATACAACGCGATTTTGTCGAGCGGAGATAACGTTTTCGGCAGCGACGGCGAAGTTCGGTATTTTAACGACTGCGTTGCAAAAATAATGAAAAACAAGCTTGAAAACGAGCTTAAACAGTTAAACGAGGTGTTCAGGGCGGAAACCGACACCGAAAAGAGAAAAGAAATAGTCGCGGCTATCGCAAAAATCACGGCGAAGCTCGCAAGATATTAACGTATTAACGGAGGAGAAAAATGGCGATTAGCGAAGAGCAGGTTCAAGAGATAATCTCGTCGATTCTCGACGAATGTAAAACGAAAGGGTCGATAGGCTCGGACGCGCTTTGCGACAGGCTCGAAAAATACGACGCGGACCCCGCGCAAATCGACGAGATTTACAGAGCTCTCGAAGAAAACAAAATTAAGATTATCGACGATTACGAAAAGGACAAGGAACTTTACGAGCAGATTATCAAAGAGATAAGTATGGACGACCCCGTCAAAATGTATCTCAAAGACATCGGCAAAGTTCCGCTTCTTTCCGCCGACGACGAAATAAACCTCGCAAAGAAAATGATGGACGGCGACGAGGACGCGAAAAGAGCTTTATCGGAAGCGAATCTCCGTTTGGTCGTTTCCATCGCAAAGAGGTACGTCGGAAGAGGTATGCAGTTTCTCGATTTAATTCAGGAAGGCAATCTCGGGCTTATGAAAGCCGTTGAAAAGTTCGATTATCAAAAAGGTTTCAAATTCTCCACTTACGCAACCTGGTGGATAAGGCAGGCCATAACGAGAGCCATAGCCGACCAGGCGAGAACGATAAGAATCCCCGTTCATATGGTGGAAACAATAAACAAGGTCGGCAGAGTTTCGAGGCTTTTGTTGCAGGAATACGGCAGAGAGCCCACTCCCGAAGAGATAGCGAAGGAAATGGGTATTCCCGAATCGAGAGTTATCGAAATTCAGAAAATCGCGCAGGACCCCGTTTCTTTGGAAACGCCTATCGGCGAGGAAGAGGACAGCCATCTCGGCGATTTCATAGAGGACGAACAAAGCGCCGCGCCCACGGACGTGGTTGCCGTTTCGATGCTTAAAGAGCAGCTTATAAACGTGCTCGACACGTTAACTCCGAGAGAGGAAAAAGTTTTAAGGCTTCGTTACGGTATCGACGACGGCAAGCCGAGAACTTTGGAAGAGGTAGGCAAAGAGTTCAACGTTACGAGGGAAAGAATAAGACAAATCGAAGCGAAGGCTTTGAGAAAACTTCGTCACCCTTCGAGAAGCAAGAGGTTAAAGGATTTCATTGAATAATCCGCTCACCAAAAGGTTGAAAACGCTTTATGCGGAACTCAAAGGCGGCGGGGTTTTTGCCGACGTCGGTTGCGACCACGGATATATTGCCGAAAAAGCCATAGAAGACGGACTTTTCGATGAGGTTATTATATCCGATATATCAGCAAAATGCCTTAAAAAAGCCGAAGAAAGGCTTTCGGAAAGCCATATCGGCGAGTTTACGGCAATAGTTTCGGACGGATTCGATAATCTTCCGCACGTCGACGAAGCTCTCATTTCCGGTATGGGCGGTGAGATTATAACGGCGATGCTCGCAAGAAGAGCGGATAAGCCGTCGAGACTAACGCTTCAACCGATGAAAAACGCCGAAAAGGTGAGAAGATTTCTCGTGGGAAACGGGTATTTTATCGCAAGGGATTACACCTTTAAGGATTGGAAGTATTATCACGTTATCGTGGCGGAAAAATCGGATAAAAAGGACGAATATTCGGAGGACGAGTTTATTTTCGGCAGGGATAATCTCAAAGAAAAGAGCGAGGACTTCAAGGAATTCGTTCGGGATAAGATTAAGCTTTTTTCGGAGGCGGCCGAAAACGCCGAATCGCCCGAAAAGGAAATGCTCGCCGAGAAAACCGAAAAATTGAGGGAGTTGATAAAATGACTTATCGCGAATTATATTTGAAATTGCTCGAATATGCGCCTATGGAAATATCGGACAGGTTTGTGAAAGAGGGAGCTTACGATAACAGCGGTATTATAATCGAAACGGAAAAAGACGTGAAAACGGCGGTTTTTTTTCTTTATTTTACTAACGAGAGCGGGAAGTACGCCG
>CALDMH010000125.1 GCA_937915565.1 uncultured Clostridia bacterium
TTAAAAGAGTGCGCAAAGGAGATTTCTTTCGGGGAATTATATCCGTCCCCGCTCGGCTTCGGAAAGGGCGTTTTGAAATAAAAGCGGGCGACGATTTGTCGTTCTTCCGAGTTCTTGCTTGTAATGGATTTTTGTGAAAACGCGGAGATAATCGACTTATAGGCCGACTTTTGAACGGTGATGCTGTTAAAACGCCGAAACAAACGAATTTAAAAGGCTCGCGGAAAATTTTCCGCGAGCCTTATCTTTCGCTTGAATATTATTTAGTAAAACCTTCAATTTAATTGTCGCGTCGTTGTGTCGACGCGCAGTTGAGTTGTTGCACAGTCGCTTTGCCGTGTAGTTGAGTTGATGTACAGTCGCTTTGCCGCGTAGTTTGTTTTCGTGTCGTCGCGTTGCCATATAATTGCGTCGACGCGCATTTGCTCGTGAGTTCGGCAAAAAAATTCTCAAAAAAAGCAGTTAGGCATTGCTAACTGCTTTGATTTTTAAATTTTTCGTGCTATAATGAGGGCGAAAAAATGAAAAGGAGCGATTTATGTCACCGATTGCAATAAAAATATTTTTGGCGATTGCCTGCGCGGGGCATATTCTTTGTTGCTTTTGCGACAGGGCAATAACGTACACGCCAAACGGAAGATTCGGATTTAACGATTTGAACGATAACGAGCGACTTGCCGCGTTGTTCGAGGGTTCGTCGAAGAAAAGGCAGATGTTTTCCATTCTCGGCGGCATACTTGCGCTTGCGATGACGAGTTTGGGTTACGTTGCGCTGTGCAGTTACGTTGCGTCGTATTCCGCCGCGTGCGGCATCGTTCTGCTCGTTTCTTTTGCGCCTTTTATAGTCGCAGGAGCGGCGCATCACGTTTTTTGCGGCGCGGTCGAATGGTTTTATATAAGGCTCGGGAGAACGGAAGAAGCGCGGAAAGTTATAGTTGAATTTTTCAAAAAAACGCTGCCTGCTATGTACGTTTGTTTTATCGGGCTTATGATTTTTGCGGTGACGCTGTTCGTCGCGATAATTACGGGCACAACGGGTTTGCCGCGTTGGGCGTGCGTGTTCAACGTTTTGCCGATGTTCATCGTAATTCTTCCTTTTCGGCTCGTCGGTTCGTTCAATATTGCAAGCGCGGCGCAGTTTTTGGGTTTATTTATCGTGTTTTGCGCAATTTAAAGAACGTTTTGCGCAATTTAAAGGCCGGAAAGACGTTCGGTATCAGAAATTAAAAAAATATGAAAAATAAAGATTTGCGGTTTGATAGAAATTGTCACGTTTTATATTCCAAGGCGTGCGAAAAAGAGATAAAAAAGAAAATTGCTCTTCATTTTCCGGAGGAAAAGCGTGAGAAAGTCTGGACGAAGGTTCAGCTTCGATACGTTGAATACTTGAAGAAATGGCGCACCGATTTGGGCGGTAAGAAGAATTTTCACAACGGCAAAGGCGGAACTTACGATTGCATTGCGATAATGACGTACTATTCCGTTTGCAAAGCCGTTACGAATTTTCGCGAGATAGAGGAAATGGAGGAAAATCTTATCCTGCCGGCGTTCGGGAAACTCAAATTCGTGAACTGCAACAAGCCGTTCTGGAAGAAATTGACGTACGGCGCGTTTACGACCGCGAAGAAAAAATGCGATAAGTGGCACGATTACGAAATGAACGTTGCGCCTTACGAGAATGACAAACCTATTTATTACGAATTTACCGCTTGTCCCGTGGCGCAGTTCGCAAAGCAATTCGGGCTTACGGAAATTATGCCCGCGCTTTGCAACGTGGATTATAAATCTATGGAGTTAATCTGCGCAAAGCTTATAAGAACGGGCACTTGCGTGGACGGCGATAGATGCGACTATACGATTTGCGGCGATAAGAACGAATTTGTTTCCAAGCACCCCGAATATACCGACGAAAAGGGGTTCAGAAGAAATAAATAATATAGGGGCTTAATAGGAGGGATAAATAATATGTTGTTTGAAACCCGAGGCGAAAAAGGCAATCTCACAGTGTTGTTTTTCCACGCGATGGGCGTGACGGGCAAGAGCAGCGAGCGCGTTGCCAAGCATTTAAAAGACGATTACTTTTGCGTTATGCCCACTTCGACCGTATATTGCGCGGGGCAGCGATACGTTTCAAAAGCGGACGAAATCCGTCAAATCGAGGAGTTTTTGAAAGAGAACGAAGTGAAGGAAATCGCTCTCGTCGTGGCTTCGTCAATCGGAGCGGACCTTGCCGTCGCATTTTTATCTCAAACGAAATTGCCTGTGAAGCACGCTTTTTTCGACGGCGGTCAGTTTGCAAAAATCAACGGGTTTACGCGTGGAATTCTCGTCCCGTTCTTGTATTTCGCGATAAAGAGCATATATAAACGTAACGGACAAAATCTCGGCAAAATTATGTGGTGCGACGACGACGCGATAAAGCCGTATTTCGTTGAAGCGGGGAAAAATTTAACTTATGGCAATATGCGCCGACAAATGGCGGACAGTTTGGAAAACAAGCCGTTTCCGAGCCTTAGCCGAGAATTGCAGGAACGTTCGTTTTTTGAATTCGGCAGCGCGGAAGACCATTTCAAATATCGCGCGGACGTGATGAAATCTTATCCGTATGCGCATTTCCCGACGTTTGAGGGATATAATCATATGCAGTATCAAATTCGGAATCCCGAAGGATTTGCCGAAATGCTTCGCGTCGTTATGTCAGCCGAGAATAAAACGAACCGTGGTCTGACGGCGTGTTTTTGACTAATACTTCGTTACGCTCACGGCTTATACGTCAAGTATTAACCCGTTCGCGTGCCTTGTCTTAGCCTAAAAACCCGCCGTCGGACTTGCAAGCAACCAAAACGCCGATATTTTTGACGATTTTTGGTGAAGGCGAGCGCAGACGTACTCGACGTACTTCAAGCGAGAATTTGACAAAAAGCGCGGAAATTGCGGCGTTTTGGCAAGGTTTGGTTTATTCTTGGCTGGCATAGGGCAAAATAAACTTCCAGACTTATCGTTTTTAAAGGAGGAATAAATTATGAAATATCATATCGAGAGAAACACGGTGCAGGAAACGCTCGTCATTCCGCTTTACGGAAGAATGGTTTGCTCCGAGCTTTTCCCCAATCTTTATCGCGACGAAACCGCCGCAAAACTTATGGAAAAAGTAGATTACGATTTTTCCGCTTTGGAAAAGCAGTCGAAAAAAACGATGTATAAGTTTGGTTTTTTAGAGGTTGCTATGCGGCAAAACGACCTCGCTATCGAGATTGAGGAATATCTTAAAGAGAATCCGAAGGCGGCGGTGGTGAATCTTGGTTGCGGTTTGGATAACACGGGCAGAAGATGCGACAACGGAGAATGTAAAATTTACAATCTTGATTTTCCCGACGTTATAAGCGTGCGCAACGAGCTTCTTCCCGCAGGCGAGCGTGAGGAAAACGTCGCTTGCGATTTAAACGACACGTCCTGGTTCGATAAGATAGACGCGAGCGGCGGGGCGGTGTTTTTCGCTTCCGGGGTGTTTTATTATTTTATGACGGAGCAGGTGAAAGAACTCGTTTGCAAAATGGCGGAGGCGTTTCCCTGCGGAAAACTCGTTTTCGACGCCGCTAATAAAAAGGCGGGCAACTTGCTCAGGAAAACGTGGCTTAAAGTTGTTAAAATCAAAGACGTCAGTTCGTTTTTCGCCGTTTCAAAGGCAGAAAAGGAATTACCTCTTTGGAGCGATAAAATCGTCGTTTCGAGCCGAGGATATATGCTCGGTTACAACGATTTGAAAGATTCCTCGGTCAGCGGGATTTTCAGATTTTTGGCAAAGCTCGGCGACGGGTTTATGAAAATGCAAATTGTAAGAATCGATTTTAAGGAGAGAATATGAATCACGTTCATTTCGACGTTGACGCCGACGGGTTCTACGGCGCGTATTGGAAATGCAAAAAGGAAACGAACTGTGCGATTATCGCTATGCTCGGGGACGACCCCGAGGATTATATGGCGAAATCCTGCGTGAAATGGCTGGCAAAAAAGGGCGTGAACGTTCTTACGATGTCGCCTGCGAAAAAGAATTACAGCCATCACAATTATCCGCTTGAAAGAATAGAAACCGCGATAAAATGGCTTAAAAACAACGGAAACGAGAAAATCGGCATAACGGGGGCTTCCACAACCGGAACGCTTGCGCTTACGGCCGCTTCGCTTTTTCCGGATATAACTCTCACGATAGCGATGACGCCGAGCGACTTTATCTGGCAGGGCTTCGAGCAGGGCAAAAAAGACGGTTGCGACGAGTGGCCGATAGAGGGCGAATCGTTGTTCACTTATCGCGGCAAGCCGCTCCCGTATATGCCGTTTTGCTATAAGCACCCCGAATATTGGAACGTCGTAAGGGAAGAATCGAAGCGCACGGGAAATATGACGGCTTCGCGCAAGCTTTTTGAGGATTCCGAAGCGGCGCACCCGATTACCGAGGACGAATTTATAAAAGTCGAAAACGTAAAGGGCAAATTGCTTATGATTGGCGCGGCGGACGACGCTTTGTGGAACGCGGCCAAATACGTTAAAAGAGCGGAGGAGCGTTTGGCTCGCACTCCGCACGAATGTGACGTGGAAGCGGTTACTTATGAACACGGCACGCATTTCGTCTTTCCGCAAAGCTTGTTGAAAACGATATTCCCCGTCGGCTCGGGGCTTGTTTTGAAAATTATGTTCAAAGCGGCGAAAGAATATCCGAAGGAATGTCTTGCAACGAGAATCGACATAGAGCGCAGAGTGATAAAAGCCATAGAGGAGTGGGAAAGAAAATGAACTACGGGTTTATTCGGTTACAGAAAGACCACAAAGCGTAAACGTATAAATCGGCGTTGCAAAAACATTGTTATTGAACGTCGAAAACGTCCGTTAATCGACTTATAGGCGCATTTTCGGCGTGTGATGCCTTGGCCGCAGGCGATTGCGCTCGAACGCAATCGCCTGCGGCCAAATGAGCCGTTTATATTGACGGTAAGCGATTTGCTCTCGTCCGGATTTTTTTTTCGGCGGCAACGAATGAAATCCCCGTCATAGACTTCCTGCCGAAAAATTTCGCCGTAAAATTTTTCAAAAAGTATTGACAAACGAAAATTTATATGGTAATATGTCCTTGAAGATAAATTTACTCGGGTAAAAAACAAGGGGACGCAAGATGACGACGAGAAAAGACGTTGCGAAATTGGCGGGAGTATCGGTTGCTACGGTATCGAACGTGCTTTCAAACAGACTCACCGTTTCGGAAGAAAAAGCCGAAAGAGTGCGTGCCGCGGCTAAACAACTCAATTACTTTCCCAATCACACGGCGAGAAGTCTGTCGCTCGGGCTTTCTTATCATATCGGCGTCATTATAAACGAATTTACCAATCCGTATCATATGGAAATCGTGCAGTACGTCGGCAAATACGTCACCGCGCACGGGTTTATGATGACGGTTTTCGATTTTCAGGAGGACGCCAACACCGTATTCAGATTTTTGGGCGAAAGGCAGTTCGACGCGCTCGTCAACTTTTCCTCCAACGTTTATTCGGAAGAGCTTCTCAAAATGCTTAAAGACAGGGGAACGATTCTCGTAAACTTCGCAAACGTAAGCGATATAGAGGTCCATCACGACGTGACCGGCGCGATGGAGGACTGTATGAGAAAATTAAGCTCCCTCGGCCATAAAAAAGTGGGATACGTCAGCGTTGTGGACGCTCCCCGTTTTTACGCTGACGAAAGAGGCGCGACGTTCACCGCCCGCCGCAAGGAATTCGGCTTTGACGAGAACGACGATTTTATTCTGTTTAACGACGATTTTTCAAGGGAATCGGGCGAAACGGGTTACGTTCTTACCAAACGGCTTATGACGGCGCATCCCGAAATAACCGCGCTTTTCGTTATGAACGACGTTGCGGCTTTCGGCGCGTTGCGCGCGCTTAAAGAACTCGGTTACAGTTGTCCGGAAGATATTTCGGTTATAGGTTGCGACGATATAATTCTTTCCAAGGAATACATTCCTTCGCTCACGTCGATTTCTTTCGACAAAGAGGCTTACGGAACGGAAATAGGCAGGAGAATTATTTCAAGAATGAGCGACGGCGCGGATTATTCCGGCAATACGTTCATCGTAACCGCCGAAACCGTTTACAGGGAAAGCGTTGCAAAAAGAAGAGATTGAGCGGGTTTAGTCGGCCGCGGCTTTCAAGCGAGAAACGGCGCGCCCGACGAGATAAAAGTTGCAAAATTGCGGGATTGATAAGGGAAAAAAATAAAGCGAAAAAGATGAGCTTATTTTTTTGATAAAAATTTACCCGCGTAAATCGACAAAAAACGCCGAAAATTATTAAAATCGGCAAAAACACGCCAAAAAATATAAAAACTGACAAAAATACGTCGAAAAACGTTAAATCAACAAAAAAATAAAGATTTCGTAAAATACGCGCCGTTGCGGCGCAAAATTCACGAAAAGTCGGAAGAGACGCGTCTCTTCTTTGCTTACCTCGTAAGCAAAGAATTTCCTTAACGGCAAAAAACGAAAAAATTCGACGAGCCGAAAATTCGGCAAAAAAGATAATCAAACATATAAATAAACAAGGCAAAAAATTCGGAAAAAACTTTAAGCCGTAAGCGGATATAAACGCCGCATATTTCGCAAAATAACGTTATGGCCGCATTGCGGCAACCGTCGCGTTTTTGCGGAAACGGAAAATGCACAGCGGATTAAAGCGTTTTTAAAACAATATATGGAGGAATAGTGTAAATGAAAAAGATTTTAAGTCTTGCATTGGCATTGCTTCTTGCTGCGGTTATGATGATAAGTTGCGGCACGACGACGGGTTCTTCGGGCAATTCTACCGGAGGAAATACTTCGGCAGATTCCACGGGAGGAACTTCCGGCAGCGATTCGTCCGGTGGCTCTACGACGGAAACCGTAAATCTTCACCCCGACAAGAATATTAAGGCTACGATAAGAGTTGCCGTGGAGAATTACAGCGAGGAAGAGAAAATCGTTGCGGAAATCGGAGAAATTTTAAGCGAAACTTATCCGAACGTAACCGTCGTTCCCGAGCCGTTCTCGGGCGGCATAAGTGCGCAGTATGCAAGCTGGCACAGGAGCAAAAACGTTCCCGACATACTCATAAACAACAGTTTCGATATGTTCACGCTCAGCGATAAAGGTATTTTATGCGATATGACGCCGTATATCGAAGCCGAAGCCAAAGACGAGGAAAGCGACTTCGATATAAACGATTATTACGCTTCGTATTTCAAAATGGGACAGCTCAATTTCGACGGAGCGCAGTATATGATTCCCCGTTCGGCGGACAGAATGGTTTGTCACTATAACAAAGCCGTTTTCAAAGAAGCCGACGTTGATATGAGCCTTGTGAGAAACGGCTGGACGTGGGACGATTTTATGACGGTTTGCGAAACGCTCCGCACTTATTACGATAGTACCGACAGGAAAAAATATACGCTTATCGACGCCAATTTTGACTGGGAAGCAAGTTTTAATCCTATTTTTGAGAGCTACGGAGTTGAATATTTCGACGAAAACGGCGAGGTGGCAATCGATAGCACGAGCACCGAGAACGCTCTTAAATTTATGAAATCTCTCGTAGATAAAAGATACGTTTCCAAAATGGGCGTCGAGCCGGCGGGAATGCAAGCGAATCACGGCTGTATGTTATTCCATTCGCAGGCGACTTCGGTTATAGCCGAAAAACTTGCAATCTATTATCCCGACGCGAAGAAAGTAAGCGATTATTACGACGTGGTATCGATGCCGGTTATGCCGGGGCACGAAAAAATCGGTTGCGGCGCGGCAGGTTATTCCGTTTACGAGGAAAGCCCGAACAAGGACCTTTGCTGGCAGTTTATGAAGATTCTTCTTTCCAAAGCCGGCCAGAATATAATGGCGGATTGCTCGAACTACGTTCCCGTGAGAAAGGATATGGCGGATTACACCAATCCCGAAAACCATTGGGGGAAAGGTTATGAGGACCTTAACCTTTCGGCTTACACCTATAATTGCGGAATCGGCGACGACCCCGATTGGAGCTGTTATACCACCTATATCGCTCGCAAAGCGCCCAAATACGCTACGAGCATAACCACTGCGCTTAAAACGTTGATTTCCAACTATATAAACGGAAAAGAATACGCAAAAGCGGTTAAAGACTGCACGAATTCAATCAAAGCGGTTCTTAAAAGATAATATGCAAACGATTGCAAACGAAACGAAAAAACTTATCGCCAAGTATAAGAAAATAAAGAATTTCAAGGACGTATTATGGGGGCTTCTTTTTGCGTCGCCCGTTATAATCGGCGTTGCGGTGTTCACTTTTTACCCCGCGCTCGAATCTCTTTATTACAGCTTTACCGATTA
This sequence comes from uncultured Clostridia bacterium, assembly GCA_937915565.1. Taxonomy (GTDB): domain Bacteria; phylum Bacillota; class Clostridia; order Christensenellales; family Borkfalkiaceae; genus UBA10281. The sequence goes on from CALDMH010000125.1 coordinate 8,384, forward strand.
CGATATGTTCAACGAGCCGTCGTTCAGGCAGTTCGACAATTACGTCGTGATGTTCACGCTGGACCCGGACTTCTGGGTGGTTTGGAAAAACACGCTTTTATACGCGGGTATTTCCATTCCGCTCAACCTGCTTCTGGGCTTCTTCCTTGCGCAGGCGGCGAACTTTAAGGTTAAAGGAATAACCGTTTACAGAACGCTTTTCTATTTGCCGGTTATAATCCCGAGCGTTGCGAGCGGAATTTTGTTTGCGGATATGTTCCTCGTCGGCCCGTCCGGAATATTCAACAATATACTGGAAGCGATACACCTGCCTGCGCTCACCTGGTTCAGCGACGAAAGAACGTCGCTCGCCACGTTTATATTTATGAACGTGTGGAACGTGGGCGGAGGAATGATAATCTGGCTTTCGTGCTTTAAAAATATTCCCGTAACCTTATACGAGGCGGCGGAACTCGACGGCGCGAACGCGTGGCACAAACTCGTCAGCATAACGATACCGATGTCCACGCCGATTATATTCTACAATCTCATAACGGGCATAATCGGTTCGCTTCAAGTAAACTCTTCGCTTATCGTAGGCGGGGTGGACGGCAGAGGCGTCGGAGATTCGCTTTATTTCGTAGCCATCAAGATTTACAACGAGGCGTTCGGCGGAAGTTACAATATGGGTTATGCGTGCGCATATGCCTGGGTGATGTTCTTGTTCATCGCTCTCCTTACGTTTATCGTGTTCAAAAAATCCAAATGGGTGTTTTACGGAGAGGAGGGGTAAGCTATGGATAACGTCGGATTAAAAAACTCTTCGGGAAAAAAGTTCGTTAATGCGAGGGTTCACAACGTTCTCGTTAAAACCGCGCAATATCTCGTCCTTACGGTCGTGGCGGTGTTTCTTGCGTTCCCGTTCTTTCTGCTCGTTATGCGCTCTTTTATGTCGCAGATAGATATAGACGCGGCGAGGATTATCCCCACGAAATTCACGCTTGACAATTACAAAAAGATTTTTGCGGAAAACAATTATTTTTTGTATATTTTCAACACGCTTAAAGTCGTCGGCTTCAATATGATTGTCGTTCCGCTTTCCGCGTCGCTTTGCGCTTATTCTTTCGCAAGGCTCAACTGGAAGGGCAGGGAATTGGTTTTCTCGTGCGTTCTCGCAACGATAATGATTCCCGGAACGGTTTTGCAGATTCCGCTTTATTCGCTTTTTAACGATTTTCATTGGCTCGGAAATCTCAAATCGCTCACCATTCCCGCAATGTTCGGCGGCGGCGCGATAAACATTTTCCTGCTCCGTCAGTTTTTAAGGGGAATCCCCAAAGAACTCGACGAGGCGGCGACGATAGACGGCGCGAATATTTTCAAGAGGTATCTTCTTTTGATTCCGCTTTGCTCGCCCATAATAGTTTATATAATGGTCGGCACGTTTTCTTCGGGTTGGAGCGATTTCTTCGGTCCGCTCGTGTATTTAAGCGGAAGCAAGGAAAACTATACGCTTGCCGTGGTTATTTACAAGGATTCGCTTTCGGGCGAACTCGCATCGGCAAGCCTTAAAATGGCGGCGGGCGCGTTTATGGCGTTCTTCCCCGCAGTGCTGTTTATTCTTTACCAAAGAAAGCTCGTGGACGGAATTATGGTCGGAGCCGTTAAAGGCTAAAAATAACGAGTTAAAAATCAAAAAAGGTTAAAAGCGATTCGGCCGTTTGCCGCTTCGCATAAAAAATAATTTTCAGGAGGAAATTATGATAAAACAAATCAGCAAAAAGTTGTCTGTCGCGGCGCTTGCGCTCGCTTTTGTAGCGACGCTCGTGCTTGGCGTTATCGGTCTTTTCCCGATTAGCGCAAAAGCGGACGAAACCAAGGCGGTTGAGGATATTCTCGACCTTTCCAAAGGACCTGACGATAAGACGGGTTGCCCGTGGACGGACGCGGCGAACAACTTGTTAAGATTCCATTTTAAGGGAGTGAACCTTTCGGACGGAAGCTTTATGGAAGACGCGGTCGTATCCGAAGGCGTTACGATTGGCAATCTTATAGTCGTTGAAAACAGCGTGGCGAGCAAAACCGTTGCGCAGTGGGTTGCCGACAGCGGAAAAAGAGCTTTCAGAATAGGCGTTTACGGCGGGGGAATGACTCTTCAATGCGAAAACGGCGTGCTTAATAAGGACGATATAAAGTACGTAACCTTCAAAGCAGGATTTATGCTTTTTGAGGGAACGGCCGGAACTCCGGGAGATTGGTTGTTCTCAAAAACCGCTTCCACGAAGGTTGAAGGCACGGAATTTGCAACCGACGTTAAGCTTTACGTCAACTTCGCAAACAATTCTTACGATTACGCAACGGAAGAGCTTACCGTTAAAACCGCTCCTGCGAAAACCGTTTACGAAATGGGCGAAACCTTCAATCCCGAGGGAATGACGCTCGAAGCCGTAACCGCAACGAGCGGAACGAAAGTTATAAACGTTACGGAAAAAATGTGCTCCGTAGACCTTACCTCGGCAGGCGAAAAGACGGTTACCGTTTCCTACGGCGGAAAGACCGTTACGCAAAAAGTCACCGTTAGAGCTCCCGAAAAAACTTTCGTTTCCATTGCTTATAAGAGCGGAAGCGTTTCCATAGAGCAAAACGGAAGCGTCGGCGAAATGACTTTAAACGACCTTAAAATCACCGCAAATTACGACGGCGGCGAGAGCGAAGAGGTTGCCGTAACCGCAGATATGATTTCTGTTGACCCCGCGAACGTCGGAGAGGTTAAAGGAAAAGTTTCTTACACGGTCGGAACGGTTACCAAATCCTGCGAAATCAACGTAACAGTAACCGAAAGAACGAGCGATTTCACCGCCGCTAACGTTTATCCTATTCCTTTGGACGGATATTACGCAGGCGAGGACGGCGGCGATTTAACAATCGAAAACAACGGTATTAACGTATGGTTCACCACGAACGCGGGCTTCGGCGGAGAAAAAGCGTACGACGGCCTCGGCGAAAAATGGTACACCGACAACGAAGATATTCATAAAATCATTAAAGCGCACGTTCTTATAAACGGTAAGACGTTTGACGAACTTAACGCACAAAAAGCGGGACTTGCAAGATTCGTACTCGGCTATTACACAGAAGGTTTTTGTCTTCGTATTCACACCGACGGCGATTTTAAATATAAAAACGTCGAAACGATAACCTTGCTTAAAGGTTTCCAGTTGTACAATACGTCCTTCCGGCCTCTCGGCGTTCCCACGCCTTGCGATTATACGATTGAAGCCGTGGATAAAGAGGGTACGGATAAGAAAATGTTCGTGAGAAAAACCGAGAGCATCGAAATCGTCGAAGCTCCCGAAAAGACGGAATATCACGTCGGCGACGATTTCGACAAAGGTTCGATGAAGATTAAAGCGGTTTACACCGACGGCGGCTACGCGATTATCCCCGTTAAGGACAGAATGATTTCTTACGAATTCAGCGCGGTAAGCGACGCTTCGCCCGTCACCGTTACCTACAACGGCAAGACGGCTTCGTTAAACGTAAAGGTTACCGAAGCTCCCGCAACGCTTGAAACGATTGCCGTTAAGGACGGAGCGAAATTGTTCCTTAAACAGTATTCGCTTACGAAAACGCTCACACCCGGAGCAAAACTCGTTTTAACTTATTCTAACGATACGACGGCGGAAGTCGACCTTAAACTCGATATGATTTCGGGTTACACAAACGAAACGGTAGGCGACAAAAAGGCTACCGTAACCTACAAGGAAAAAACTTGCGAAATCGGTTACACCGTTGCCGCTTACGACGAAACTTCCACGCTTCAAGGGATTAAGTATAATTTTCCCGAAAACACCAAGGAAGGCGTGAGCGTAGAACTTGAAAGAACGGATGCGGACGGCCTTAAAGCCCTTTGGGATATAGATAAGTCCGTTTCCGCGATAATAGGAAAAACCAACGGCGACCTCGTAACCATAAACGGCGAAACTGTAAGCTCGCTTACCAAGAAAAAGGAAGGTCAAACCGTTCCCAACGTTTCGCGTATGTACGTTTACGGCGGAAAACTCGGTTTCCATATCGACGACGCAGATTATATGGCAACGGTTAAAAACGGTGCGGAAATCTGCCTTCTTCCCGGTTTTGCGTGGCCCGCAAGCGAAAATGACGCTTGGGGCGGTGCTTCCAACCCGAGCAGTTATTCGATTATCGAAAACGCAGTCGTAACCGAGCCTATGTATTTCTGCTTCAAAAACGGAGTTTCCAACAAAGTAATCGATAGCGTAGAATTCAAAGGCACTCCCAAGGCCGATTATTATAAAGACGACGTTATAAACGTGGCGGGACTTACCCTCGAAGTAAATTATAAAGGACTTCCCAAGGAAATCGTTCCCGTAACGGTTGAAATGTGCAGTTACGATTTCTCAACCGCAGGCGAACAAACCGTAACCGTATCTTACGAAGGAAAAACCTTTACCTTCAAGGTAACCGTTGCGGCGGTTAAGCTTACGGGAATCAAAATCGGAACAGAACCCACCAAAAAGCAATACGATTTCGGTATCGATAACGAACTCGATACCGCAGGCCTTGCCGTTTATTCCGTTTACGATAACGAAGTTGAGGAAATAATCGATATTGCCTCGCTCGAAATTTCCGGTTTCGATTCGCGTAAGTTCGGAAAACAAACGATAACCGTGAAGTACGGCGAGTTTACGAAGACGTTTGAAATCGAAGTAATCAATAAATCCAAGAACAAATTCCTTTCGATAGAGTACGGAACTGCCGCGATGTCCTATGAAACCTCGCAGCACAATTCGCTCGTAATAACTTTCGTTATGAACGGGGTTTACGATAAACTCGGCTCGTTCTGGGGTACGGATAAATACGATTACGTTGCCGATTATATGCTTATAAACGGAAAGAAGGTTTCCGAACTCATCAAAGAAGGAAAGGTGACTCGTCTCGGAACTTGGGCAAGTCAGCTCGTAATTCACCTCGACACTTGCGACCTCGTTCCCGCAACGTGGGTTGACAAGAGAAAGAATCCCGAGGACGAAAACGATAAAACTTTGCATTATATCGAAGGAAAATCGGAAGTGGTTAAAACCGTAACGTTCCTCCCGGGCTTCCAGTGGTACACCACCAAACCCGCAAGTTCAGTCGGTTGGGGAAAACCCGAATTCGACGGAGCGGTTCCGGTTAAAGGCGCGGTTTTGAAAGAAAAGATAGAGCTTACCAATCTCGACGGAATGGGTTGGGAAAGAGAACTTAAAAAGGACGAAAACGGCAAAATCGCCGCGGACGCTCTCACCGTTCTCACCGAACCCGATAAGAAAGTTTACAAAATCGGCGAAGCTCTCAACCTCAAAGGCTTGCAGATTCTTGCAAAATATGAGGACGGAGGCGAAGAAATCTTCAATCCCGGATTCAGCGAAACCGAGGGTTATAAAAAGAACGAAGCAGGCGAACAAACCATTAGTTACACTTACGGCGGAGTAACCGTAACGTTCACCGTAACCGTTGTAGACGATTCCGAAGAACCCGATTCCGGCGAATCTGAAAGTTCGGTAGAGTCCGGTAGCGGAAGCGAGCAGACGAGCGGCGGCGGTTGCGGCGGTGCAATAGGCTTCGGCGGATTTGCTATTCTCGGCTTGGCGGCTTCGGCTGTAATTTGTTTGAAAAAGAAAAGAGAAGATTTATGAAAAATAAAATAAAAATCGCGAGCGGCGTTCTCGCCTGTTCGCTCGCTTTAACGGCGGCCGCCTCGTGCGGCGCCGTTACGGGCGACAATTCGGAGTCTATGAGGAGTGGTTCGGAATCGGTAAGCGAAAGCGTTTTTCACGGATATGACGAAAGTCTGCGCGTTGAGGACACGCGAACCGTCACGGATGAAGAATACACCGTTTTAAACGTGGTGGGAACGGACGATTACGGCAGAAAAATCGTCACCGTGGACGGGAAAAAGGATAAAGAGAAATACGTGGGAATGTTCTTCTTTCTCACGCTCGGTCAGCACGCAAACCACAAGGGAATTTACGATATAAGCAAAATCACTCAGGACGGAATGGATTTGGAAGCGTTTCAATCGAATTCCAAAGCTTCGCCCGAGGGTGCGGCGCATTTCTGGGGCGAGCCCGTTTTCGGTTATTATAATTCCGAGGACGAATGGGTTATTCGCAAACAAATAGAGATGCTCACGATGGCGGGAATCGATTTTATCGTTCTCGACACTTCCAACGCCGTGCTTTACAAAAACGTAACCGACGTTTTGTTCCCCGTTATGCTCGAATATAAAAAGGCGGGCTGGAACGTTCCGAAAGTTATGTATTATCTTGCGAACAACGATAACGAGAACACCGTTTATCCCAGATGTTTGCGCGAGGTTTACAACTATTTTTACGCAAACGATACTTATAAGGATTTGTGGTTTTGCCCGAACGGCAAGCCTATGATAACTCGTCACGAAATTGCGGACGACGATTTCTTAAAGACGCTTGACGGCGGAATTTATTACGAATTTTTCGAGTTTAAAACGCGCCAGTGGCCGACGAGCGATTATTTTAAATCCGACGGCGCGGCGTGGATTGAATTTGAATATCCGCAGCCTCTTCACGACGACTGGATTTCGATTTCCGTCGCCCAGCATTACAGCGTGCGTTTCAGCGACACCGTGGGAACTCACGGCAGAGGCTACGACGAGGATACCGGCAAAAACGACCACGAAAATTACGGAAAAGGGCTTAACTATCAAACGCAGTGGGAAACGGCGTTTGATTACGAAAAAGACGGATTTAACGTTAAATACGCCTTTATCACGGGCTGGAACGAATGGGTTGCCGAAAAGATGTACGATTCGGCAAAGAAAGTATATTTCACCGTGGACCAGTTCAACGAAGAATATTCGAGAGACATAGAGCCTTGCGTGAACGAAAAAGTGGCGGATAATTTCTATATGCAAACAATCCGCAACGTAAAAGCGTTCAATTATTCCGAGGCAAAACATTACGTTTACCCGAAAACCACCGTGGATATGAGCCGCGACGGCGACGAATGGAAAAATATAAGAGCATACGTCGATTTCACGTCCGATTGTAAGGAACGCGACTCGGTCGGAATGGTCAGAACGATGAAATACGTCGATAAATCCGGCAGAAACGACATCGAAACCGTTAAAGTCGCGCGCGACGACGAATATTTGTATTTCCGCGTTACGACGAAGGACGATATTACCGAATATACCCAAGGCGACGAAAAATGGATGAACGTTCTTATCAAAACGGATAACGGCACGTCGCTCTGGAACGGTTATAATTACGTTCTCAATCGCTCGGTTTCGGGCGGCAAAACGGCTGTTATGAAAGCTTCCAAAAACGGGAAATCCCTTGAAAAATGCGGCGAGGGCGAAGTTAAGGTTTACGGAAAAACTATGCTTTTGAAGGTCGCTCTCAAAGACCTCGGGCTTTCCTCGGATAACTACCATATAGAATTTAAAGTTGCGGATAACGTTGCGGGGTATAACCACGTCGAGCTTTATCGCTCGGGCGACGCCGCGCCTATCGGCAGACTTAATTATTCTTACGGCTATTAAATTATTATGGCTAATTCCCGCCGTTTCGGCGGGAATTAGCCCGTTTAAAAAACGCTGACAGGAGTTTACGCCTATGAAGAAGATAGTATCTTTTTTAATTCTTTTCGTTGTGATTTTTGCCCTTTCTTCCTGTAACGGCGGGGAAAGCGGCTCGCCGAGCGGCTCGGGAATACCGTCCGGCAGCGCGTCCGAAAGTTTGTCCGAAAGTTTGTCGGAAAGCGTTCACACGCCGAAGGGCGATTATATGACGGCTATTTTGGGCGACAGTATCACCGATAAAAAAACCTATAAAAATCTGATAACCACTCATTACACCGATTATCTTTACGAGAATTGCCCGTTTATCGAAAATATTCAGAACGTCGGCTACGGCGGCTCGTGCATAGCGGGTTTAAAAGACGCGCCCAAGCTCGCTCCGTCGTTTATCGAAAGATGCTCGCAGATAAAAGAAAACGCCAATCTCGTTATAGTGTTCGGCGGAACGAACGATTATTTCGGAATGGGTCCGTCCGCGCCTAATCCTTTGGGAGAATACGGCGACGAAAGCCCCGAAACTTTTTACGGCGCTTTATCAACGCTCATAAACGATATAGAAGAGGCGCACCCGAACGCGAGAATAATTTTCGTAACGCCGATATGGAGGAGCGAGCAGGAAGTGGAGGGAGTTCCGTTTAAAAACAAATTCGGTTTCACTCTCGAACAGTATGCCGAAGCGATAACCGATACGTGCGAAAAACGGAATTTGAGCAGTATCGACGCTTTCCACGAATTGACCGAGTTCAACGCCGAAACCTGCAATACGTATTACGTGGACGGCCTGCACTTGAACGATGCAGGAAACGTAGTTCTCGGGGAATATCTTGCAAAGAAATTGGCAAAATTATTAGATTAAATTGGAGAAAATCCGTAAAAACGAAAAAATGAAAAGTAGATTTTTATATATTTTATTATCGATAATTACGCTTTTGGGGCTCGTTTCGTGCGGGGAAAGCGGTTCGCCGAGCGGCTCGGGAAAACCGTCCGGCAGCGCGCCCGAAAGTTTATCCGAAAATTCGTCCGAAAGCTCGTCCGAAAGCGTTCGCGCCCCGAAAGGGTATTATTACACCGCGATTTTGGGCGACAGCATTACGGACAAAAACGTAAACAAGGATATTATAACCACGCATTACACCGATTATCTTTACGAAAACTGTTCGTTTATCGAAAATATTCAGAACGTCGGTTACGGCGGCTCGTGTATTGCGGGTTTAAGCGATAAGCCCGAAAAAATGTCGCCGACGTTTATAGAGAGATTTCGCCAGATAAAAAGCAACGTAAATCTCATAATAGTTTTCGGCGGAACGAACGATTACGGCATAGGCTCGTCAACGCTTCCCAATCCTTTGGGAAAATTCGGCGACGAAAGCCCCGAAACGTTTTACGGCGGGTTGAAAACGCTTATCGACGGCATAGAACGGGATTATTCCGCGGCGAAACTCGTTTTCGTCACGCCGATATATAGAAGAGAGCAGGAGTTAGGCGGAGTTCCGAACGAAAATATATACGGCTTTACGTTAGGCGATTACGCGTCGGCGATAAAGGAAACCTGCGAAAAAAGGGGAGTGAGCTGTATCGACGCTTTCAGCGAACTCACCGAAATCAACGCGGAAACCTGCGACGATTACGAGCTTGACGGCTTGCATCTTAACGACCAAGGGAACGTCCTGCTCGGACGATTTCTCGCAAAAAAACTTGCGGAAATATTAGACTGACAAAAGGAGAACTGCCGCAATGAATTATAAATTCGACGAAAAACGGGGAATATTCACCCTTTACAATCCCGAAACGGGAAAAGATTGGAGCAATCACTTTTTTAACGATTTGA